>JBEAUV010000214.1:0-4855 GCA_041161265.1 Bacteroidota bacterium
AAGCTATGTTCATACTGTTTCCTTGTTAATTGTGATTGGAAGTATAACTTATTTTACAATTGTGATTGGTGAATTAGTCCCTAAATCAATTGCAATGAATAGTTCTGAAAAAATTGCTTTGATTTGCGCGCCAGTGATTAAATATTTCACATTAGCTACATTTCCTTTTGTAAAACTATTATCTATTTCCACAAAAATAATTTTGAAAATATTCGGTGTCAAAGAAAATGACACTGAGCATATGAGCGAAGAAGAATTGAAATTTATGCTTTTCAATGCTGGAAAACAAGGCGTATTAGAAACAGAAGAAAGTCAAGTACATCAAAATCTTTTCTATTTCACAGATCAAACCGCAAAATCACTCATGACGCACAATTCTGAAGTTGAATGGGTAAACTCTTCCAATTCTAACGAAGAAATTTTCAATCAATTGCTAAAAAGCGCACATTCAAAATTTATTGTTTGTGAAGATCAAATCAGCAATGTAAAAGGAATTATTAATGTCAAAGATTTTTTAGAAAATTACAAACGCACCGATTTTCAACTTTCAGATATTTTAGAGGTTCCAATTTACATCATTCAAAATACACCAGCATTTAATATTCTAAGCTTATTCAAGAGCAAAAAACAATATCTTGGAACTGTCATTGATGAATATGGCAGTGTAGTTGGGATTATTACAATACATGACTTGATAGAAGCAATTGTTGGTGATTTACCTGATGAAGACGAAGTAGATGAACTAGACATCGTTGAACGCACAGATGGTAGTTATTTGATCAATGGAAAAACTTTAATTTATGAATTGAATCAATATTTCCAACGAGAAGTGATTGAGGATAATATTTCAAAGTATACAACACTTGCCGGATTTGTGTTGGAAAATCTAAAAGCAATTCCAGTTGCAGGTGCTAATTTTGAATTTGAAAAATACTATTTTGAAATAGTCGATGTTGATGGGTTAAGAATTGATAAGGTATTGATGAAGGAAAAAGAAGAAGTTATAGTTGAATAAATTCTGTACTTCATTTGATTAATTTCAAAAATGCTTTTGGAATAAATTCAATCAAATCTGTAGCCAACAAACTATATTCAGAAAATTCTTTCACAGCTATATCACCTGCAAATCCGTGAATGTAAACGCCAAGAACAGCTGATTCTTCTGAAGAATAGCCTTGTGATAAAAAAGCTGTAATCATCCCTGTTAATACATCTCCACTACCACCCTTAGCCATAGCAGGATTTCCAGTTGAATTGACATATAAATCACCTCCAGGAATTGAAATCAATGTTTTCTCCCCTTTCAAAACGACAATACTCTCCAATTGATTTGACAATGCGATCAATTTTTCAATTTTTTGCTCATCGTTTTCCCATGTCCCAACTAATCTTTCAAATTCTTTTGGATGTGGAGTTAAAATTGAATTTTTAGGAATCATTGAAAACCATTCTTTGTTCAAACTCAAACAATTCAAGCCATCAGCGTCTATCACCATTGGTAATTTAGCTTTTCCCAATAAAGTATGTACCGCTTTTTGTGTTAAATCATTTGTTCCTATACCTGGACCAAAAGCAACTACTGAATACGTATCAATCTTTATGTTATCTGCAAAAAAAGCATTGGATGAATCAATGCTGAGCATTGCTTCTGGAATAGAATTCTGAAGAATCTCTGCCCCACACTTTGGAATATGAACTGTTACTAATCCAACTCCACTTCTTAGGCATGCTTTTGAAGCTAGAACCGCTGAGCCCATAATGCCTTCACTTCCAGCAATTATTAGTGCATGGCCATACGTTCCTTTATGCGTGTTTTTTTCTCGAGGTTTTAAAATCGATTGAATAAATTCCTTTGAAAGAGTGGTTTTCATTTTAAAGTTTGACACCTCAATTAAGCTTTTCGCAATGTACTTGGACAAACATAGTCCGTTTTCGGTACATTTGTTTTTGAGATTGCACTAAATCCACCGGCTACTTCAATAAAGTTATCATAACCTCTTGATTTCAAAATCGAGGCAGCAATCATACTTCTGTATCCGCCAGCACAATGTATAATGAATGGTTTATCCTTCGGGAATTGTGCCATGTCTTCATTGATAAAATCCAACGGAATACTATCTGCTCCATCTACATGTTCTGCAGCAAATTCACCAGGTTTTCTTACGTCAATGATTTTTGGTTTATCATTGAATTTAAGCGCGAATTCATCAGCTGAAATTCGATTTACCGTATCAATTTCTTTTCCAGTTGCTTTCCACGCATCAAAGCCACCATTTAAATAACCAATGACATTGTCATAACCAACACGCGCAAGTCTCTTAACAGTTTCTCTTTCATGACCTACTTCAGTAATAATCAGTATTTCTTGTTTAATATTTGGGATCAAAGCACCAACCCATGGCGCAAATTGCCCATCTAAACCAATATTAATACTATTAGGCACAAATCCTTCAGAAAAAATCTGGGCATTTCTTGTGTCTAAAATGAGAGAATCTGTTTCATTCGCTGCTGCCTCAAATACTTCAGGATCTAATGCCTGCATTCCCCTTTTCATAACCACTTCGATATTCTCGTATCCAGATTTATTCATCATGACATTCAAACCAAAATACCCTGGAGGTGGCAATAGTCCATCAGTAACTTCTTTTACAAATTCTGATTCAGTCATATCAGCTCGCAATGCATAATTCAACTTTTTTTGTTCACCAATCGTACTAACCGTTTCTTTACTCATGTTTTTACCGCAAGAACTTCCTGCTCCATGTGCTGGGTAGACAACCACTTCGTCAGCCAAAGTCATTACCTTGTTTCTTAAAGAATGGAATAAAGTAGCAGCTAATTGTTCTTGAGTCATCGAGGCCGCTTTTTGCGCTAAATCCGGTCTGCCGACATCTCCAATAAATAAAGTGTCACCTGAAAAAAGTGCTTGATCCACTCCTTTTTCATCTTGCAATAAAAAACAAGAGCTTTCCATTGTATGCCCTGGAGTATGTAATACTTTCATTGAAACGTCGCCAAATTTCAATAACTCCCCATCCTTAGCAATATGAGATTCGTAGGTTGTTTGAGCATTAGGACCATAAACAATTGTTGCTCCCGTAGCTTTTGCTAAGTCAACGTGTCCACTAACAAAATCAGCATGAAAATGTGTCTCTAATATATATTTGATTTTTACATTATCATTTTTCGCACGTTCTATGTAAGGTTCAATCTCTCTCAATGGATCAATGATAACAGCCTCACCATTAGATGTAATGTAATATGCTCCTTGCGCTAAGCATCCTGTGTAAATTTGTTCAATTTTCATGTCTGTTGTTTGTATGTGTCAAATATGTTGTATCAAAGTTCTAATAAAAAATGTAAAAATAAAATTATCCTTTCATGAAAATCTGATCAAGAATAATATAAACTCCCATCAATAGAATAAAAACTCCAAAACCCTTTTTTAATTTTACTACATCTATTTTTTTTGCTAACCTAAATCCAATAAAAATTCCAATTATAGAAGCGGCTGTAAAAATACTCAATAGCGTCCAATCAATTTGAGAATTAGTTTTCAATGCACCTATGAATCCAATTGTCGAATTAGTGGTAATAATCAATAATGAAGTTCCAACGGCACGTTTCATTGGTATATGAGCAAATAAAATCAATGCTGGAATAATAAGGAATCCTCCTCCTGCTCCAACCAAGCCTGTAATGAAGCCAATGAAAATACTTTGAATAAAAATCAAGGTGTAATTCACTGGTGGAATAAATCCTAGGTCCAAATCTTTTTTTAAAGGTTTAATCATCGAATAAGATGCAGCAATCATTAAAATTGCAAACAACAACATCAGTAAAATAGGCTTTGTTATTTCCAATCCACCTATAGTCATGATTGAATTCGGAATTTGAGGCAAAATATATCCTCGGGTAAAATAAACTGAAATAATAGAGGGTATCCCAAAAATTAGGGTTGTTTTAAATTCCACTTGTTTTTCAAGAGTACTTTTGATCCCTCCGACCAATGCCGTTGAACCCACAATAAAAAGAGAGTATGCTGTTGCCAATGTCGCATCAACACCCATAATCATCACTAAAATAGGAACTGCAAGAATTGACCCACCACTTCCTACTAATCCTAACGAAATCCCTACAAAAACTGCTAAAATGTACCCTATATTATCCATTGATAAATTCAACTTAAATAATTACACTCACAAAGTCCACTGTTTAAGTTAATATCAAAAGTCACCAATGTTACACTGCTATTTTTCATATGCTAAGGTAGCAAATAAAAAAGGCCCTGAAAATTCAGAGCCTTTTATTTAGTATCAAAATACTTACATGCTTATAATCTTAAACTCTGTTCGTCTGTTTAATTGACGTCCTTCATCTGTATCATTTGTAGAAATTGGTTGTTCTTCACCATATCCTTTTGAAGTCAATCTATTTGCTGCAATTCCAGCTTTAATTAAATAGTTTACAACGGCCTTTGCTCTGTTATCTGACAACGCTAAGTTGTAATCATTCGCACCCTTCGAATCTGTGTGTCCAGAAATTTCAATTTTCAACGTTGGAACATCAACTAATAGTTTTGTTAAACGTTGCAATTCGTTTGTCGATTCTGGGCGTAAAGTAGCTTTATCAAAGTCAAAGAAGATATTTTTCAAAATGATTTTACTTCCAACGGCAATATTTTTCAATTCAACATCTTTTGTCACTTCTTGGAATGCTGCCGTATTGGGAATATCGAAGTTTTCTGAGTGAAACAAATATCCTTCCTTCTTCACAGCAATGCCGTAGTTTTTACCAGCCGGCAATGAAACCAAATACTTACCTGTTGAACTATTTGATGTAAATGTCGCAATCA
>JBEAUV010000215.1:0-4825 GCA_041161265.1 Bacteroidota bacterium
CAAGAAAATTGTAGTGCTATGAGAGTGATTTTATTAATAATGCTATTTCCTTCTTTATTTTTATTTTCTCAAAAAGACACATCTTTGTTTCAACATAAGTTCTTCTTGGAAATTAATAGTGGATTTAATAAATTTAATATTTATACCGAATCTTCTACTCCAAATGGGAATGACTACTTAACATCATTAAATTCGTTAAATATTGATTTCAATTTTAATTTTAGAAATAGATATTTTAAGTTGGGCTGTACATTTTTTTCTTATGATTATATTTTTTCTCTTGAAAACAGTGTTGCAAAATATGGTCTAACAATTGGAGCTAATTTAGCTTATAAACACTTCGCAAACGATTATTCTAAGCAAAATAAATTGGTTGATTATTTTGGACCAAGCTTCTCATTCGGTCGTATGTTTAATGTATTGGTTTATCCTTGGTTTAATTATACGAACATTGGATTGGATTTATATGTACATGATTTTTATTTCAATATTTATTATTCAAAATTATTTGATATTTCAAAGGAAGTTAAACAGAAAAATGAATATATTAACAAAAAAATAATTGTTTTATGAAAATAATTATATTTTTATTTTATTCACAAATTATTTTCTCACAAATTGATTCAACTCAGAATTTACGTGATAAGTTTTATTTGGAATTGAATGCAGGTATAGGCAGCTTTAATTATTCATATCTATATAATCCAAAACCAACAACTAGCTCAGGTACTTATATTGATGACAAATCATTATTTTTCAATTTTGATATGAATTTTAACTTTAGAAATAATTATTTTAAAATAGGCGGCACTATCTTTTCTACAAAAATTATTGAAGGTACAGTTGATGGTGCTTTTGCTATTTCATTGGGTGGGAATTTAGTTTTTTTTGAACCAAAAGATAAATATTTTGGACCTTATTTATCTTATGGCAAGTTAATATATAAAATGGAAAATCCTTGGTTTGAATATTTAGGATTTGGACTCGAAACGTATATTCGAAAATTTCATTTGGAATTTTATTATAACAAAGCTATCAATGTACCAGATACATCAACAAAAATAAATAAACGAATGTTTGGTTTTAACATCGGCTACGCTTTCAATCTAGAATCCTTTCGCAAGAAAAAGTAAAAAAATGTCTTAGTTTCTTTTTAGTAATTGTTGTTCCATGAAATTTCTAGTTTTACTTTTCTTGTTTCAGGTTCAAATGTGCTTTTCTTAAAAAGACTCTACATTAATTCGAGATAAACACATTAACTAAAATCAAATTTTTTATTCCAAAAGGAGTTTCGTAAATTTGTGAACAATTTATAAAAATATCTGTTTTATTCTAATAAATGAAATGGGTTTTCAAAATCAGAATTAAATATAATTATGAGTAATACTTTAGAAAAAATGGCGTACAAAGTTAAAGACATCAGTCTTGCTGAATGGGGACGTAAAGAAATGTTATTGGCGGAAGCAGAAATGCCAGGTTTAATGTCATTGCGTGAGGAATATGGTGCTTCTAAGCCTTTAGCTGGTGCGCGTATCGCTGGATGTTTGCACATGACAATTCAAACTGCTGTGTTGATTGAAACATTAGTAGAATTAGGAGCTGAAGTTACTTGGTCTTCTTGTAACATTTTCTCTACACAAGATCATGCTGCCGCTGCAATTGCTGCTGCTGGAATTCCAGTTTTTGCTTGGAAAGGTATGAATGAAGAAGAATTTGATTGGTGTATTGAACAAACATTGTTCACGTTTAAAGATGGTAAGCCATTGAATATGATTCTTGATGATGGAGGAGATTTAACGAATATGGTTTTTGACCGTTTTCCTGAATTAACAAAAGACATCAAAGGTTTATCTGAAGAAACTACAACTGGTGTTCACCGTTTACATGATCGTAAGAAAAATGGAACGTTGGTAATGCCAGCAATTAATGTAAATGATTCAGTTACTAAATCGAAATTTGACAACAAATACGGTTGTAAAGAATCTTTAGTTGATTCAATTCGTCGCGCTACAGATGTTATGATGGCAGGAAAAGTTGCTGTTGTTTGTGGATATGGTGATGTTGGTAAAGGTTCTGCTGCTTCTTTAGCTGGAGCTGGAGCTCGTGTTATGGTAACTGAAATCGATCCAATTTGTGCTTTACAAGCTGCAATGGACGGTTTTGAAGTAAAGAAATTAGACAGTATCATTCATTTAGCTGATATCATTGTTACAACTACAGGAAATAAAGATATCGTTGTTGGTCGTCATTTCGAAAACATGAAAGACAAAGCGATTGTTTGTAATATTGGACACTTCGACAATGAAATTGACATGGCTTGGTTGAATTCAAATTATGGTTCAACAAAGAATACAATCAAACCTCAAGTTGATATGTATACTATCAAAGGAAAAGATTTAATCGTTTTGGCTGAAGGTCGTTTGGTTAATCTTGGTTGTGCAACTGGACATCCATCTTTTGTAATGTCAAATTCATTCACGAATCAAACATTGGCTCAATTAGAGTTGTGGTTGAACAGTGATAAATATGATAACGATGTTTACGTTCTTCCAAAACATTTGGATGAAAAAGTTGCTCGTTTACATTTAGCAAAAATTAGTGTTGAATTAGAAGTTCTTTCAAAAGACCAAGCTGATTATATCGGTGTAAGTGTTGAAGGTCCATTTAAAGGAGAACACTATAGATATTAAAATTCAGAATTGAATAAAATGCGAAGGAATCTTGGAAACAAGGTTCCTTTTTTTGTGGCTTGATTTCTTTCAAATTCAAAAAAAAACTCCCCAACGTTTCCGTTGAAGAGTCTCTATATGTTGTCGTCCTTACTACCCGAATTGAATCAGCAAGTAAGAAACGGAATAGAAGGCCAATCGACCCTCTAGCTCCAGAATTATAAAATAACTCATACGTCGACAAGCTCAGTAACCGTTATTTATAATTCGTAATTATATTACATCATTCCAGGCATTCCACCAGGCATTCCTCCCATTGCTGGAGAGTTTTCTTCTGGTTGATCAGCAATAACACATTCAGTTGTTAAAAGCATAGAGGCAATCGAAGCTGCGTTTTCAATTGCAATACGCGTTACTTTAGTTGGATCAATAACTCCTGCTTTATATAGTTTCTCAAAAACTTCAGTTCTTGCATTATATCCAAAGTCTTCTTTTCCTTCTTTTACTTTTTGAACGATAACTGCTCCTTCGCCTCCTGCATTCGCAATAATTTGACGCAATGGTTCTTCACAAGCACGCTTTACAATTTGAATCCCTGTCATTTCATCTTCATTATCTCCTTTAAGCTTGTCTAAAGACTCAATAGCACGAATTAATGCTACACCTCCACCAGGAACAATTCCTTCTTCAACAGCAGCTCTAGTTGCAGCCAAAGCATCATCAACACGGTCTTTTTTCTCTTTCATTTCAACCTCTGTTGGTGCACCAACATAAAGAACAGCAACACCACCAGCTAATTTAGCCAAACGTTCTTGCAATTTCTCACGATCGTAATCTGAAGTAGTTGATTCAATTTGCGCTCTAATTTGCTTAACACGTGTTTGAATATCAGCTTTTTTACCAGCACCGTTAATGATAGTTGTGTTGTCTTTATCGATTTCGATTTTTTCAGCTGTACCCAACATATCCATTGTTGCGTTTTCCAAAGTAAATCCTCTTTCTTCTGAAATCACTTGTCCGCCAGTTAAAATAGCGATATCTTCTAACATCGCTTTTCTTCTATCACCAAATCCTGGAGCTTTTACAGCTGCAATTTTCAATGATCCTCTTAAACGATTAACAACCAATGTTGCTAATGCTTCACCATCCACATCCTCAGATATAATCAACAATCCTTTTCCTGCTTGAACAACTGGCTCCAAAATAGGAAGCAATTCTTTCATATTAGAAATCTTCTTGTCGTAAATCAAGATAAGTGGTTTTTCCATGTCAACCAACATTTTATCTGTGTTCGTCACGAAGTATGGAGAAAGATATCCTCTATCGAATTGCATTCCTTCAACAGTTTTCATTTCTGTTTCTGTTCCTTTTGCTTCTTCAACAGTAATTACACCATCGTTTCCAACAACTTTCATTGCTTTAGCGATTAATCCACCAATATTCTCATCGTTGTTTGCAGAAATGGAAGCAATTTGTTTGATTTTATTATTGTCTGATCCAACTTCAATTGAAAGTTTTTTCAAATTCTTCACAACTTCTGAAACTGCTTTATCGATTCCTCTTTTTAAATCCATCGGGTTTGCTCCAGCAGCAACATTTTTCAATCCAGCACCAATAATCGCTTGCGCTAAGACTGTTGCTGTTGTTGTTCCGTCTCCAGCAATATCAGCAGTTTTTGAAGCTACTTCTTTTACCATTTGAGCACCCATATTCTCGATTGGATCTTTCAATTCAATCTCTTTTGCTACAGTTACACCATCTTTTGTGATTTGCGGTGCACCGAATTTTTTGCCAATTACAACATTTCTTCCCTTAGGTCCTAATGTTACTTTTACTGCGTTTGCTAATGCATCAACTCCTTTTTTAAGTTTGTCGCGTGCATCTATATCGAAAAAAATATCTTTTGCCATTATCGTCTTTATTGTTGATTTGTTCTATTTAAAATATACCGTAAATATCTGATTCTTTCATGATCAAATAGGTGTTTCCATCCATCTTGATTTCAGTACCAGAATACTGACCGTATAAGACTGTATCACCAACTTTTACAGTCATTGGTTCATCTTTTTTTCCCTTTCCGGCTGCTATAACTTTTCCTTTCAAAGGTTTTTCTTTTGCAGTGTCAGGAATAAAAATACCACTCGCTGTTTTTAATT
>JBEAUV010000216.1:0-4784 GCA_041161265.1 Bacteroidota bacterium
AGTAGAATATCCATAATTATATCGCTCAACAAGAAAAATTGATGTACCCAGACCCAATTGATGTTTATTTCTTGAATAAGTAAATATTGGATTAATTGACGTGAATTTGTACGGTTCGCCATAGCCTCCGCTGTTATTTAAGTCATAATTGAAGTTTATATTCAAACCCTATAAAGATATTTTTTCAACATTAATTTCTTGTGAAAAAGTTTTTTGACTAAAACACAGTATTAAAATAATAATTAGAAATTTCATTTTACTTTTGATATTAATAATTTATGCAAGCTACACAAAGTAATTCAGAAAACACATCACTTAAATATGTGACCAAAATCATATTTTAAAGCAACGTAGATTATTTTCAGAAAAATCAACTTTCTTTAAATTTGTTTCAATTATAGAAAAATTGGAATCATGAAAATTGAA
Organism: Bacteroidota bacterium; assembly: GCA_041161265.1. Classification (GTDB taxonomy): domain Bacteria; phylum Bacteroidota; class Bacteroidia; order Flavobacteriales_D; family Crocinitomicaceae; genus M0103. The sequence goes on from JBEAUV010000216.1 coordinate 427, forward strand.
CAAATTTACACAGGCTGTATTTCTCATGCCGCCTATTATATAGAATCAAAGGGGGAAGCTGCAATCTTTGACCCACTACGTGAAGTTCAACCGTATATTGATCGAGCAGCAATTGATCACGCAAAAATTAAATATGTTTTTGAGACACATTTTCATGCAGATTTTGTGAGTGGACATTTAGATTTGGCAAAAAAGACAGGAGCACAAATTGTTTATGGACCAACAGCTAAACCTAATTTTGAGGCGATAATAGCCATAGATGATCAATTGTTTAAAATTGGTGATTATACTATCAAAGTAATTCATACTCCAGGTCATACAATGGAAAGTACAACCTATTTATTGATTGACGAAAATGGGAAGGAACATGCTTTAATTACTGGAGACACCTTATTTATTGGTGATGTTGGTAGACCAGATTTAGCACAACATGTAATTGCTGAATTGACTCAAGAAATATTGGCAGAACATTTATATGATTCTTTGAGGAATAAAATAATGCCATTAAGTGATAATCTTATTGTTTATCCAAATCACGGTGCAGGCAGTGCATGTGGAAAAAAAATGAGCAAAGAGACTACTGATACTTTAGGGAATCAGAAAAGAACGAATTATGCTTTGCGTCCTGATATGACAAAAGCAGAGTTTGTGAAAGAAGTATTAACAGGTTTAACAAATCCACCAGGTTATTTCCCGAAAAATGTATTAATGAACATTCATGGATATGAAAGCTTAGATGTGGTTATTGAAAGAGCGAGTAATCCATTAAATCCAGATGATTTTGAATTAATAGCAAATGAAACTGAGGCTTTGATTTTGGATACTAGAAATCCTGAAGAATTCTCGAAAGGGTTTATTCCAAACAGTATTAATATTGGATTGGATGGTAGTTTTGCAAGTTGGGTTGGTGAAATGATTCCAGACATTAAACAAGAAATACTTTTAGTTGCAGATCCCGGAAGAGAAAAAGAAGCGGTTATTAGACTTTCTAGAGTTGGTTATGATTTTACAGTTGGTTATTTAGAAGGGGGGTTCAAAAGTTGGTGGAACAATAAAAAAGAAGTTGATGAAGTCAACAGAATATCAGCTTCAGAACTTGAAAAGTTGTATACTTCTCAACCAGTTATCATTGATGTCCGTCGTAAAAGTGAATATGAATCTGAACATGTGAAAAACGCAATAAACATTCCTTTGAACAAAATTAATCAACATTTATCAGAATTTCCAAAAGACAAGAAGTTTTATCTTTATTGCGCTGGAGGATACAGAAGTATGATTGCTGCCTCAATTCTAAAATCCAGAGGATGGGAGGATTTTGTAGATATTGAAGGAGGATTTTCTGCTATTTCAGAAACAACAATACCAAAATCGGAATATGTTTGTCCGACAACGTTACTCTGAAAATAGTATAAAATAAGATAAGGCATTCCAGTGTGAATGCCTTTTTTGTTTATAACAAGTATTTGAATTTCTAATTCTTTTTCTTTCTTTTGTTTTATATAAAAATAAAATTTGTGCTCGACCTTTCATTTAAAAACGATAAACAGCCGCAGGTTGGGAATATTTTGATTTCAGATCCTTTTTTGGATGAAGATTTTTTTAGAAGATCGGTGATTCTTTTGTGTGATCATAATGATGAGGGAACCTTTGGTTTTGTATTGAATAATTATCTTGAGGTGGATTTACATGAAATAGATCCTTCTTTCCCAAATAATCATGCGAGAATTAGTGTTGGCGGACCAGTTGAGACCCAAAGCTTGTTTTACGTTCACTCATTGGGAAATGTAATTGAAGGAAGTATTCCAATTAATGATGAGTTGTTTTTTGGTGGAGAATATGAACAAATACAAGAATTGTTACTGATTGAACCATCAAATAGTTCTAAAATTCGTTTTTTCTTGGGCTATTCCGGTTGGGGCAAGAATCAACTTAAAGGAGAATTGAAAGAAAACTCTTGGATTGTAGCAAACAATATTGATGCTGAGGATATATTGAACACAAAAAATGATATGTTTTGGAATTATTGCATAGAAAAACAAGGTGAACGATTTAAAACGATTGCCAAGTTTCCGCTAAATCCTAATGAGAATTGATTTAACTCTTCTTATTTGATAAAATCAAATCATGGTGTTTAAAACTTGTAATTCGTAACTAGTAACTTGTAACTATTAATTCAATTATCAAGCTTATCTTTGAATTCAAAAATATTATCTCGTAAATATGTCATTCCTTGCCCCTTTAGCAGAACGTATGCGTCCAAAAAAACTGGATGAGTATATTGGGCAGGAACATTTATTGAAAAATGGCGCTTCTTTGAGGCGAGCTCTTGATTCCGGATTAATTCCATCAATGATTTTTTGGGGACCTCCAGGTGTTGGAAAAACAACTTTAGCGCAACTTATTGCACTTGAATTAAATCGTCCAATACATACGTTGTCAGCGATTTCTTCTGGTGTAAAAGATGTTCGAGAAATTATTAACCGTGTTGAACAAGGTGGAATGTTTCAACAAAAAGGAACCATTTTATTTATTGATGAAATTCACCGTTTTTCGAAATCGCAACAAGACTCGTTACTTGGTGCAGTTGAAAAGGGACTAATTACACTAATTGGTGCGACAACCGAAAACCCTTCCTTCGAAGTAATTTCAGCATTATTGTCTCGCTGTCAGGTCTACACCTTGACTTCACATACCAAACAGGATTTACTCAATTTATTAGAAAGAGCTATTCGAGAAGATATTGTTTTAAAAGAAAAAAACATTATCCTCGAAGAAACAACAGCACTATTGACAATTTCTGGTGGTGATGCACGGAAATTATTAAACGTTTTTGAAATCATTATTGGAACATTTAAAAGCGATAAAATAATCAAAATAACAGATGCAATTGTTCAAGAATCAGCACAGCAAAGCCTTGCTATGTATGACAAAGATGGTGAGCAACATTACGATATTATTTCTGCTTTTATTAAATCAATTAGAGGAAGTGATCCCAATGCAGCTATTTATTGGTTAGCCAGAATGGTTGAAGGAGGCGAAGATCCAAAATTTATTGCTAGAAGATTGATAATATCTGCAGCAGAAGATATAGGTCTAGCAAATTCGAATGCCTTATTAATAGCAAACAATTGTTTTCAAGCAGTTGAAACAGTTGGTTTTCCAGAAGCACGAATAATATTGGCGCAATGCACAATTTACCTTGCTTCTTCACCAAAAGGAAATGGTGCGTACATGGCAATCAATCTTGCACAAGAAGAAGTTCGAAAAAGTGGAAATCTTGGCGTCCCACTTCCTTTACGAAATGCACCAACCGCATTAATGAAAGAATTGGGCTACGGTAAAGATTATCTGTATTCACACGATTTCCCCGGGAATTTTATTCAACAAGAATTTTTGCCGGAAGAAATTAAAGGAACTCCCTTCTTTTCAGCTGGAAGCACGAAAAAAGAACAGGAATTGGAAGAAATTATCCATAAATTATGGGGCGATAAATACAAGTAGATGATGGCGAAATTTGCATATTACTGTTTGGTTCTGCCACTCTCCTATTTACCCTTAGGTGTTTTATACATTTTTACTGATTTTTTTTTCCTGATTTTAGTCACCATTTTTCCTTATCGAAAGCAGGTTATTGAAGATAATTTAAAACACTCTTTCCCAAATAAATCATCAAAGGAAATAAAAGAGTTAAAACGTCAATTTTACCTCCATTTCTGTGATATCTTAGCTGAAGGAATTAAAAATCTAAGTATTTCAAAAAAAGAATTGTCTCGCAGATTTATCGTTAAGAATCCTGAAATTATGGAGAAATTATTTTCTCAAAACAAAAGTGTTATTCTCGTTTCTGGTCATTATAATAATTGGGAATGGTTAATTACTTCTCAAAGTTTTCTATTCAAACACCAGGCAATGGGAATCGGAATGCCTATGACAAGTAAGTTTTGGGATAAAAAAATCAACGAACGACGCATGCGATTTGGAATGAAAGTAATTCATGCTAAAAACTTTAAAGAAGAAATTCAAAAGAACAACGAACATCCAATTGCAATTTTAACACTGGCTGATCAATCTCCCGGCGATTCAACCAAAGCATATTGGACAAATTTTTTAAATCAAGAAACCGCAGTGCTTTTTGGCGTTGAACAAATGGCTCATACCAATGATTTTGCAGTAGTTTTCTTTGTAACAAGAAAAGTAAAACGAGGCCATTATGAAATGGAACTAAAATTGATAACAGAAGAACCACGAAATCTACAATGGGGTGATATCACAGAAAATCATTTGCATTTATTAGAAAATGAAATTATAAATAAACCCGAATTTTGGGTATGGTCACACAAAAGATGGAAAAGGGAAAT
>JBEAUV010000217.1:0-4643 GCA_041161265.1 Bacteroidota bacterium
GTATGGCGTGTAAGCTGTATACCATCCTGGATTTTCTAATACATTTCTTAAAATAACAGAAGGCACAATTGTTTCATTATATCCTAAACCGATGAACGATTTAAAAACTTGATTTTTATTTCCAATATTCGTAACATAATTCAGGTATTCCTGCTCACTCATTGCATCTGTAATGCGCAATTCACGATTTAAACGGATATGTGAAGGAATTGTTTTATCTACTAATTCGGCTACAGTTTGAAAACCGATTTTGGCTAACATGGCAGTTTTTTCAGCTTCGTTAGGACCAATGTGACGCTTTGAGAATACGCTCATATTTTGTAGTTTTATTTGAGGAACAAATATACATTAGATGGATGTATTATTTAAAGATTAATGTGTGAAATTTTGAAATGTGGGAGCAATAGTATTAACATTTAACTGATATTAGAATAACTTTGTTCACCGCAATGGAATCATGTGTTTTAATGATTTGGATGGAAACGAGATTGATAGAAATGGAAGAAAAAAGATTTGTTGAATTAGATGTCTTAAGAGGAATTGCTGCTATGATTGTGCTTTTCTTTCATTTTACATTATTTCGTGAAGAAGCAAAATATGGATTTCAATTGGGTATAACTGGAGTTGATTTGTTTTTTATGATTAGTGGTTTTGTTATACTTATGAGCCTTGAAAAAAGTAAAAATGCGAATCTCTTCTTTTTATTGCGATGCATCCGATTATATCCAATTTATTGGATTATAGCAACATTTACCTTCTTGTTGTTTTTTGGATTGAATTTATTCAACGGTGAAATTCCGTATAGTGAAATTCCTTTTAAGGATTATTGTGTAAACTTATCTATGTTTCAATATTACTTCAATGTACCTAATATTGACGGTTCTTATTGGACTTTAATAATAGAAATGCTTTTTTATATGAGTATTTATGTGCTTTTCCGATTGAAATTACTCAGTAAAATAATTGAAATAGGACTTGTTTTTGGAGCGATTATGGCCTGTTATATTTTTGCTATACGGCATTTTAATTTTCCTGATTACACACGTTTCTATCCTTTTATTTATCATTTTCCGATGTTTTATATTGGGATTATTTTTTACAAAATGATTGAACTAAAGCAAGTGCCATATTATTATTATTTATTAATTGTCGGAAGCATCTGCATACAACTCTATCTTTTTGAATATGGCAGGGCATTTCACTTCATTTCTATTATTTACTATGCAATAGCGTTGGTTTTTTTTACCGGGATATTTTTGCTGTTTTCAAAGAATTTATTAAGTGGTATTGTGACCAAATCAACACGGTTTTTAGGAAGTATTTCGTATCCTTTATATTTAATTCACCAGCCTCTGTGTTACGGGATTATAATTCCCTATTTCACAGATGTTTTAAAAATTAATTTTTGGATTTCGAGTTTGCTTATAGCATTACCAATTACACTTATTTTGGCGACATTTTTTACATTCAAAGTGGATATGCCGATTAGGAGATTTCTAAAACAAAAAGTACAATTATTACTTGCCAAGTAATAGCTTAATTCATTGATTCTTTAATAATATGTTTTATACTCCCCGTTTCTACTATTAAAATAATACCAGACAAAAAATCCAACATCATTATTTAATGCATAGTTTTCCCGCGATCTGAAATCGTATAATCGATTAAAACTATTTTCGCATACCTATTCAACATAACTCAACTTCAACATGTTTGAATTTCCCAAATCTTTCAATGGAATTGAAGCAATGTTAATTGCTAGATCACCTGTTTTAAGTAGTCCTTGATGTTTCAATAAATATTTTATATCAGCAATTGTGTGATCCGTACTGATTTGTTTGTCGTAATAAAATGCCTTAACTCCCCAAATTAAATTCAATTGCGTTAAAATCTGTTTGTTACTTGTAAAGACGTAGATTGGTGCTTTTGGACGTTGAGAAGCAATTTTATAAGCAGTATATCCGGAAAATGACATTGTCAAAATGGCATCTGCTTCAACACGCTGAGATAATCGACAGGCATTAAAACAAATTGAATCTGAAATAAAACGAGCTTGATTTTTTTCTGGAATTTCTTCTTTATTGTAAATGCCATCAAATTTCTCCATTTCCATCACAATGTTTGCCATTGTTTTGATTACTTCAACTGGGAATTTACCAACTGAAGTTTCACCTGAAAGCATTACAGCATCGGCGCCATCCAAAACTGCATTAGCAACATCATTTACTTCAGCTCTTGTTGGAGAAATACTTGTAATCATGCTTTCCATCATTTGTGTTGCAACAATAATTGGCTTGGCATGAATAATACTTTTGTTAATCAACATTTTTTGAATGATTGGCACATTTTGATATGGAATTTCGACACCAAGATCTCCTCGAGCAACCATTAATCCATCACTTTCTAAAATAATATTATCAATGTCTTCAATTGCTTCAGGCTTCTCAATTTTGGCAATTACTTTTGCTTTTCCTTTTTTATCTAGTATTATGTGTTTCAATTCGATGATGTCACGAGCAGAACGAACAAAAGATAAACCAATCCAATCAACATTGTTTTCCAATGCAAAATTCAAATCTTCTAAATCTTTTTCAGTTAAAGAAGGCATTGAAATACTTGTATTAGGGAAATTAACACCTTTTTTAGATGATAGAATTCCACCATGGATTACTTTCGCTACGAATTCTTTTTTACCATCAGTACTAACTACTTCTAAAGCAAGTTTACCATCATCCAATAAAATACGTTCACCTGGTTTTACATCTTGCGGCAACTTTGGATAATTGATGGAAAATTTTTGTGCTGTACCAATTATTTTTTCAGTTACGATTGTAACTTCTGTGCCGTTAATTAATTCCACACCATTGTTTTCCATTTCATTGGTGCGAATTTTAGGTCCCTGTAAATCGGCTAAAATGGCAACATTTAAACCTGTTTCATCATTCAATTCGCGAATGGTTTTAATTACCGAAGCATGGTCTTCGTATGATCCGTGACTAAAATTTAGACGGCATACATTTAATCCAGCTTCAAACATTTGACGCAAGATTTCCTTATCACTTGATGCAGGGCCTAATGTTGCTACTATTTTTGTTTTTTTCATATTCTTTTTAAAATCTAATTTTCTTCAAGAAATTTATTTCGAATCCGTTTAATTAAAAACTAAATTCTCCGTAGAATCGAGTTCTTCTGGGTCGAAAATAAACACCCCTAAAACACTAGGTATATCGCGCAATTCAGAAACCAAATCTTCTACTTCCCAGACATGATTTTCAAATAAAAATAAAAAATAATCAATGGAAGGTTTTTCTGGAATAAGAAATTTCCCTTGGTTTTTATTTTTTATCAAATAATATTCAATCAAGTTTTCAGTATCCTTGAATTCATACATCGAATGGTTAGAAAGCTTCAATCCTTTTTTTGAGGAAACTACATAATCCTCTTCAACTTTGATTAATTGAATATCGATCTTTTCATTTAATCCCCAAGCCAATCGGTAATCATTATGATGAGAACAAATACCAATCATCTCAAAATCATAAGCCTGATCAAATGCTAATATGTGCTTTTTGGGTTTTGTCATTACCTAACAATTCAGATACAAAAATAAGAATATTAATGGGTGTTATGTGGCTTTTATAGATTGAAATTAGAAAGTTGATATTTCCTTAACATTGAATGCAATTAAAGAGTAATTAAATCATTTTTGTTGGATCCACCCAAAGGTCAAAATTTTGAGCTGTAACGAGTCCTAAATGTAAAGCAGATTCTCTTAAAGTTAAATTGTTTTTGTGGGCATACTTTGCTATTTCTGCTGCTTTATCATAGCCAATATGAGAGTTTAGTGCAGTAATCAACATGAGAGAACTATTCAAATGGTTTGTTATTATTGTTTGATTTGCTTTAATTCCAATGACACAATTTAGAGAAAATGAAACGCATACATCGGCAATTAAACCAGCAGATTGTAAAACATTTGCTGCAATTACTGGTTTAAAAACATTCAATTCAAAATGTCCATTGGATCCTGCTATGGAAACCGCTACATCATTTCCCATCACCTGTGTACAAACCATTGTAAGTGCTTCAGTTTGGGTTGGATTTACTTTTCCAGGCATTATAGAAGAACCAGGTTCATTATCTGGAATAGTAATTTCTCCAATTCCAGAGCGAGGACCAGAAGATAACATTCTGATATCATTCCCAATTTTCATGAGTGAAACAGAAGTTCTTTTTAAAGCAGATGACATTTCAACCATTGCATCATTACTGGCTAATGCTTCGAATTTATTCAATGCTGTAATAAATGGAAAACCTGTTAGATTCGCAATTTTTTGTGCAACAAGAACATCATATCCTTTGGGTGTGTTCATTCCTGTACCAACAGCTGTACCTCCTAAGGCTAATTCACTAATTGCTAAAAGTGCGTTTTTTATTGTGCGAATAGAATGATCTATTTGTGAAACATATCCGCTAAATTCTTGACCCAACGTAAGTGGTGTTGCATCCATAAAATGGGTTCTACCTATTTTTACAATCGTTTCAAATTCAATTACTTTTTGTTGAAGACTATTACGCAATAGTTCCAAACTAGGAATTGTTTTTTCGGCGACCACTTTATAAGCTGCAATATGCATAGCTGT
>JBEAUV010000218.1:0-4611 GCA_041161265.1 Bacteroidota bacterium
TCATCTAAAAAGATATGTTCAACATTTATTGGAACGATATCATCTTTAAAACGACCTGCTTTTATTGCTGCAATTGCTTTTTCATGTGAATGAAGAGAAAAAGCATCTTGTTCTTCACGTGTAACGTTGTATTGTTTTGCAACTGCTTCTGCTGTTAAACCCATTCCCCAATACCAATTTGGATTTTCTTTACCAACTTTCGGATTAGGAACAATTCTCCAACCACCCATTGCCATTGTTGACATTGATTCAACACCACCAGCAATGATGCATTCAGCCATTCCAGCTTCTATTTTTGCAGTAGCAATTGCAATCGTTTCCAAACCTGAAGAACAATATCTGTTGACAGTCATTCCAGGAACTTTGTCGGTATTTAATCCCATTAACGAAATCATTCGACCGACATTTAATCCTTGTTCAGCTTCAGGTGTTGCATTTCCAACAATGACATCATCTACACGCAATTTATCCAATTCAGGAACACTTGCCATTAAATGTTTGATAACATCTGCCGCTAAATCATCTGGTCGATAGAATCTGAATCCACCTTTTCCCGCTTTTCCAACTGCGGAACGAAATCCTGTTACTATGTATGCTCTTTGTTTCATGTTTCTTGATATTAAGACAATAAGACTTTAGGATTTTAAGACTAAATGACTTTTTGCCAAATTAAATTTTATTCTGTTTTCAACATCCGTTTAAAAGCTCCAATCATTTTTTGGAGAGTTTCTAAATCGGTTAAAATTGATTTTGTTTCTATATTATAAATGTCATAAACTAGAATCAATTGTGTTTCTAATTCATAAGATGAAGAGATGGCAATATTCAAAAAATGAAGAAATTCTTTTTCGGAAGTTCTACCAGAACCTTCTGCAATATTTGAAGGAATCGAGATCGAACAACGATTTATTTGTGAAATCAATCCGAATTTCTCGTCTTTTGGTAAATCAGCGGTAATCAAATAAATTTTCTTTACCAGAGTCATTGATTCTTTCCAAATTTTCAATTCCCTAAAATTGTGTCCTTTCTTCAAAATATTATTTTCACCTATGATTAAAGTCTTATTGTCCTTCTGTCTTAAAATCCTAAAGTCTAATTCCGTAGGATCTTACCGTTTTTCACCAATGATTCCAATCGTTCCAAGGTCTTTCGTTCTGCACACAATTCAACAAATGCTTTGCGTTCTAGGTCTAATAAATATTGCTCTGTTACAACTGTGTTTTCACTTAAATCACCTCCACAAAGAACAAAACCAAGTTTTTCAGAAATAACCCGATCATGGTCTGACATATAATTTCCTGAAACCATTGAATTAGCTCCCACATATACAATTCCAAGACCTTCTTGACCCATAACGGTCACATTTTTTTCACGTTTTGGAGCAATGTATCCTTTGTTAGCCAGTTCTAATGTAGCTGCTTTAGCACGAGACAATTGATGATCACGACTTACGACAACTTCGTCAATTCCTTCTCTTAAATACCCAAGATCAAATGCTTCATAAGCAGAAGTTGAAACTTTGGCTTGTCCAATTGTTAAGAAACGTTCTCTTAAGCGATTGATTTTAATGTCTCCAGCATGCAATTCTTCAGAAAGGCGTTTTGCATATTCTTTAGAACCACCACCACCTGGAATTAAACCAACTCCAAATTCAACTAATCCCATATAAAGTTCTGCGTGAGCAACAACTTTATCAGCGTGCATTGACATTTCACATCCACCACCAAGTGCCATGTTATGAGGCGCAACAATAACTGGGATATTTGAATAACGCACACGCATCATCGTATCTTGGAACGCTTTTACCGCAAAATTCAACTCATCAAAATCTTGTTCAATGGCCATCATGAAGATCATTCCAACATTAGCGCCAGCAGAGAAATTTTGTCCAGTATTTGAAATGACCAAACCTTTGTATTCTTTTTCTGCAAGATCGATTGCTTTGTTAATCCCTTCAATAACACCGCCACCAATAGTGTTCATTTTAGTATGGAATTCGATATTCAATATTCCATCTCCAAGATTTACGATTGTCGTATCGGCATTTCCCCATACTTTATTTTCACTTCGAAGTGCATCTAGAATAACAAGACTTTCAGTTCCAGGAATCGTTTTGTACGATTTTGATGAAACATCATAATACTGTTTCTGACCTTTGTCTAATTTATAAAAAGTGCTAATACCTGCAGCTTTCATTTCAGAAACCCAAGTGGCAACTTGTTTATTATTATCTCCAATCAGTTTTAATCCTTGATCTAAACCGATGATATCCCACGTTTCAAATGGACCTAATTCCCATCCAAATCCAGCTTTCAAGGCATCATCAATTTTATAAAGATCATCTGTGATTTCAGGAAGACGATTTGAAACGTAAGCAAACAATCCTGCAAATAATTTTCTGTAAAATTCACCCGCTTTATCAACTCCCATAAACAACATTTTAGTGCGTTGTTTTAAATCGTCGATTGGTTTTGTCATTTCAAGTGTCGGGAATTTTACTTTCTCAGCAGAACGGTATTCTAATGTGTTTAGATCTAAAACAAGAATTTCACTTTTCCCGTCTTCCGTTTTTACTTTTTTATAAAAACCTTGATTTGATTTTGATCCAAGCCAATTATTTTCAACCATTTTTGAAATATAATCAGGCAATTCAAATAGCGCTTTTTCTTCGTCTGTTGGACAATTTGCTTTCAGACCATTTGCCACGTGAACAAGTGTATCTAATCCAACAACATCACATGTTCTAAAAGTTGCCGATTTCGGTCGACCCAAAACAGGCCCCGTTAATTTATCAACTTCTTCAACAGTTAAGTTCATTTCTTTCACCGCATGGAACAAAGCCATAATTGAAAAAACGCCAACTCGGTTTGCGATAAAAGCAGGTGTGTCTTTACAAAGAACTGTTTTCTTTCCAAGGAATCGACTTCCATAATCCATTAAAAACTCAACTACCTCAGGTTTGGTTGAAGGAGTAGGAATGATTTCTAACAATTGTAAATAACGTGGTGGATTGAAAAAGTGGGATCCACAAAAATGAGCTTTGAAATCATCAGAACGACCATCAAGCATCATGTGAATCGGAATTCCAGAAGTGTTTGATGTAATCAATGTACCTGGAGTTCTGTATTTCTCCACTTGTTCAAATACTTTTTGTTTGATGTCTAAGCGTTCTACAACAACCTCAATAATCCAATTACAGTTGCTAATTTTCGACATGTCATCATCGAAATTTCCAGTTTTAATTTTTTGAGCAAATGATTTACGATAAATCGGAGATGGATTGGATTTAACTGCTGTGTCCAAAGAACTATTTACAATCCTATTTCTGACGGCCGGAGACTCAATTGTCAATCCTTTCTTCGTTTCTTCAGGTAACAATTCTCTAGGTACAATGTCTAAAAGTAATACCTCGCATCCTATGTTTGCAAAGTGACAAGCGATTCTAGAACCCATGACACCTGAACCAAGAACGGCTACCTTTTTAATATGTCTGTTCATACTTATATTATTAATCTTATTTATATTTTTTTCATTTCCTCTTCAATCAATAAATCTACTTTTTCAGCTACCTCAAAAAAGGCTTTCATTTTGCTTTTCGGTATTTTATTGAAAATTTGTTCATTGAAACCAAGAACAAAATTCTTGACCATTTTACGTTGTTCAATTCCTTCTTCAGTAAGAAATATTAACACTTTACGTTTATCAGATAAGTCTTCTTCTCTTCGAATTAAATTTCGCTCTTCCATTGTTTTAAGTGTTCTAGAAAGAGAGGTCGGTTCCATTCCCATTTTTGGACCTAATTGAGTGCTGGGTGTTCCTTCTTTATCAACCGACATAAGGAGAAAACCTATGGACATAGTCATGCCGTGCTCTGCAGCTTTTTGATTGTACATTCTTGATATTCTGTGCCATGAATGACGCACAACAAAATCAAATAAAAATTCAGGGTTTTTTGACATAAACTATTTTTTGCACGCCTAATGTACTAAAATATTTTATGCATACATATAATAATCTGGAAATTTATTCAATAAATTTTTACCAGTAATCTTGGGTGATATGAACTGTACCCTTAAAAATAGAAATTTTCTTATGATATTGATTCGTAATAATTACTTCATAAATTCCAATCGTTTTACCGCGATGAAGTTCAGTACATTTTGCTGTTAGAATGTCACCAATTTTTGCTGGACGAACATGTGAAATTGACGTTTCTATGCTTACACATTTATTTCCATAAGAATTAGAAGCGAAAGCAAGAGCCGAATCAGATAATGAATAACTAATGCCGCCATGTAAAATAGCAAAACCATTCAGCATATCTTCTTTTACTGTTGCTGTTAATTCACAAAATCCTTTTTTTGCAGAAATAACTTCTATACCCATCCAAAGACTAAAAGCATCTTGTTCAAGCATTATTGAAGTTATTTCTTCAGGATTTTTCAATAAAGTAGTTTTTTGAGACTGTTAAATTTGAATCACTCGATTCATTAGCGAAATCATTGCTAACGTTACGATGAATAATTGTGTTGCCGTTTCATCATCTAATGTACTTCCATCTTCATCTGACGTTGAAATCTCCATCGCCATAAATTGAGCAAGTTCTGGTTG
>JBEAUV010000219.1:0-4573 GCA_041161265.1 Bacteroidota bacterium
GATGTTTACAGAGTAACAGTTTGATCTCTGTTAATTCCGCATCAATAATTCAACAATAGGTTTATCTGCTTCTGACCAATCTAATTGCTCTAATTCCTCTCTTAAGAGCCATTTGTAATCTAAATGCTCTGTTAGTTTAAACGCTGGTGCATCACAATTACATACATAACTGTGCAATCTGATTGCGAAATCTGGATAGCTGTAATCATTTATTAAAAATTCATTTTCAACAGAGATGTTCATTTCCAATTCTTCAAGAATTTCTCTTTTTAACGCAATTTCATAATTTTCTCCATCTTCAACTTTTCCGCCGGGGAATTCCCATTTAAATGAAATATAAGGGAATCTGCTAATGCCACGTTGAACACATAAAATTCTTTCGTTATGAAATATAATTGCTGCAACAACTTGGTTGAGTGACATAAAAAGTGAAATGTATTTGGTTTAAATATTCTTTTAACCGATGGTTTTATTCCTTTGATGAATCACTTCACTTAATTCATCCGATTTATTTGTGCCAATTAACAACTTTTTGCCATCCTTAAATTCCAATTGCAATCCTTTATTTCCTGAAACGTTTAGGGCTCTATTCTTACCAAACCCACGAATTCCCCAGCCACCATACTCGATTATTGGTTTATATTCACGAACTTCTAGTTTTGAAATAGATTCCCAAGAATAGAATCGAAAAGAACGTTGCAACGGAAAAAAACGAACGTAAATTCCATCGTCTTTAATTTGCGTTTCTAGTTTGAAAAGAAAAAATGTCCCAGAAATTAGGGTAATAAATATTCCCGTAATAATAAGTCCAATATCACTCATTGGTTTATCTCCAAATTGTTGATTTAAGAATAATTGCTGAACAATTCCAAATAGAATTGTCCCATTTATTCCAATTAAAATGACCCAAATCCACCATTGTTTGAATTTTTGGGTTTCGGAAAAAAGAATTGAATGGTTCATTTGAATCAAATATAGGATTAAGTATTCCTTAAAAATAGCTATTTTCTATCAAAAGATAAATTAATATAATTAATATTTTAAGAAGTATTGGTTGAATTATATAGTCTTTTATCTTCCGGGTCTTTGTACTTTTGCGGATTGTCAAAAATGGATTCGTATCAAGAATGTTTAAAAATGAATTGTTTAAGAATTACGTCGAATCAAATGCTTCTTTAAGTGTTCGGAACAATTCATGGGACGTTGAAATTGATGGATTAGTAATAGGTAAATTAGGAATTACAGCTAATGTTGTTGGCGCAAATCATTATAAAGTAAACATTGTTTTACATGATGGTAAAATTCATTCTGCTTACTGTTCTTGTCCAGTTCATGTTACCCAAATTTGTGAGCACATTGTTGCCGTTTTGAAAGAAGCTGATGATTTACTTTACAGCAATCCTGAAAAATTCAATGGTCAAACGGTTTTATTGGAAGATGGAACTTCTGCGCATAGATCTATTTTTACTTTCCATAATTTTTCCTTTGAGGAACTTACTAATACATTTATTTTCAAACACATATCAAGTGATACTTCGACAAATTTTCGAGCACATTATATTCAGAAAATAGAATATGGATCTGCTGAAATTGTGGTTTCAAAAACCTATTTTGATAGAGAAGTTGTTACATTAACATATCATAATGAAGATTTAACGCTTTGCTGTAATTGTGCTAAGCCTAAAAATCTGCTCTGTGATCACCAAGAACAAGTTATGTTTTTGCTAAAAGATGACGCAACAATACGAGTTTTCTTTGACGCTGATTTTAGATTAAAGTATTTGCAAAAAAAATCAGTTGAATTTGGATTAGAAAATGAAACCAATTTAGACGATTTTTTTACAGTTAAATTGGATCAAAATTCAATTGTTGTAAAACCCATTATAAAAGGACTGATCTCATTAGGAGATTCAAGTAAATTGAAACTTGAAAAAGAATTGTGCGTTGTTTCTGCTGTTCCAGATGAATTAAAAGTAAGTGGCACTTCAACAAGTATGACATTTGTTGTCATTGGAGAAGAGCAATACGGTGATGAGTTTTTTATCAATTTAATGGCATCAAATAGCACGAAAGAAGGGAAGATTAAAAATCCCATCCGACCATTAGATGCGAAAAACTTCTTGTTTCAAAGCGAGGATGCTGAGGAAATGAAATTTTACATGGGACTGAACCAGTTTCAAAGCTTAGATTACAGACATTCTGCTAAACAAAAAGAAGAACAAGAACTGACAAGTTTAAGAGCAATTGTAAAAAACCCATTAGAATATGATGTGTATTATTTGAATTCAAAATTGTCAGATAATATTACGTCAAGCTCAATTGTGCCAGTAACACTTCGAAAGGTTGAAATCGATTTACATTTAAAGGTTGTTCAAAAAGACCATTTTTATGAAATCACGCCAAAAGCTTTTATTGATGGATCCCTCGTTTCATATTCAAAATTCAAATTGTTGTTTAAATACTTTTTGAAATTGGATAATGAGTTGTTATTTGTGCCTGATTTAGATGTGATTCGTGTTGTTAACTACTTTAAAAAACACAACAATAAATTATTGATTCATCAATCGAAATTTGAAGAATTCAGAGCAATTGTTTTGGCTAATTTGGAATCAAAAATCAGTATCGAATATACTTTTCTTAAGCAAGCAAGCCCACAACAAATTAGCGAGCACGGTTTTGATACAGAATTGAAATCAATCTTGTATTTATCTGAATCAGAAGATTATGTTTTGTTGACACCAGTTATAAAATATGGTTCTGTTGAAATTCCAGTTCGAAGTAAAAAGCGAATTTATGCGTTAGATGTTTTAGGTGAACCATTTGAAGTTGAGAGAGATGAGTCAGCCGAGATAAACTTATTATTGACAATACAACGTCAACATCCCACATTTGAAGATCAAGAAGGATTTGATTATTTCTATTTGCATAAAAAGCATTTTTTAAATGAAGGTTGGTTTTTAGATGTTTTTGAAGATTGGAAAGAAGCAGGAATTGAAGTACTTGGCTTTAATGATTTGAAAGATAATAATTTAAGCGCTTCTAAAATGAGTGTTTCTATCAATGTCTCAAGTGGTATAGATTGGTTTGATACAGAAGTAAAAGTTTCTTTTGGAAACCAAGAAGTACGTCTAAGGGATATTCAACGATCGATTCATAATGAATCACGTTTTGTGAAATTGGGAGATGGAAAGTTGGGGATGATGCCACAAGAATGGATTGACAAGATCTCGAAATTCTTTCGAACGGGTGAAGTTCATGATAATCAAATTCGAACTGCCAAAGCACATTTTTCTGTTATAGATGATTTGTTTGAATCAGAGGTTTTAACGCAAGATGTTGTCAATGAAATTGCATTTTACCGCAAAAGGATGGATGCTTTTAATCGAATAGAAGAAGTTGCAATTCCCAAAAAGTTAAAAGCAGAATTGAGGGATTATCAAAAACATGGATTAAACTGGCTCCATTTTTTAGATGAATTCAATTTTGGTGGCTGTTTGGCAGATGACATGGGATTGGGTAAAACTATTCAAATAATTGCTTTTATTCTTTCATTAAAGGAGAAAAATGGACTGAAAACACATTTAATTGTGTTACCAACATCTCTTCTTTTTAATTGGAGAGCTGAGTTAAAGAAATTTGCCCCTTCCTTAAAATACCATACAATTTATGGAGTTGATCGTCAAAAAGACCATGAAGGCTTGAATAAATTTGATATTGTTTTTACAACTTATGGCACATTATTAAGTGATATTTCTTTCTTGAAAAATTTCCATTTTGATTATGTTTTTCTAGACGAATCACAAGCTGTTAAAAATCCTGAATCAAAAAGATATAAGTCTGTTCGGTTATTACAAGCTCGAAATAGAATCGTATTAACTGGAACGCCAATTGAAAACAACACGTTTGATTTATACTCCCAATTTTCATTTGTCAGTCCTGGATTACTAGGAAATCAACAACGATTCAGAGATAATTATTCTATTCCAATTGATAAATTCAAAGACTTATCTAGAGCGCAAGAATTACAGCAAAAATTAAGTCCATTTTTACTCAGACGAACAAAAAGACAAGTTGCATCTGAATTACCGGAAAAGACTGAAATGGTTATTTTTTGTGAAATGGGCAAAGAGCAACGTAAAGTATATGATTCCTATAAAAATGAATTCAAGTTATACTTGCAAGGCAATGATAAAGAAGATTTGTTAAACAAAAACATGCACATTTTAGCTGGTTTGACAAAATTGCGTCAGATCTGTAATTCACCAGCCTTGTTGAGTGATCAAGAGTATTATGGCAATGAATCAGCAAAAATGGATGAGCTGATGGAGCAGATTGAAATGAAATCCGGTCAACATAAAATACTAGTGTTCTCGCAATTTGTTACCATGCTTGATTTGATCAAGAAACAATTAGATGAGCGTGAAATTAAATATGAGTATTTAACAGGAAAGACGAAAGATAGGGCAGGACGAGTTCAGAATTTTCAAGAAGATATTGAAACGCGCGTTTTTCTAATAAGTATGAAAGCTGGTGGAACTGGATTGAATTTGACAGAAGCAGATTATGTATTTAT
>JBEAUV010000220.1:0-4516 GCA_041161265.1 Bacteroidota bacterium
ATCTTAGAACTATTGAAGTAAGTAAAAGGGAATTCAATTTCATCAAAAGGAAGGTATGAATACATTAATACATCAAATGTTGAAAAAATTTCATCTACTGAATAACCAGCAGCATTATACATATGAATTCCAATCTTATCTGCTTCAAACTCTTTGTCTTTTGAATACTGACTTAACTTCTCGATTCTATCATTTTGTCTACTATTCTTTGTTTTCCAATCAAACGTTTCTACAACATGTTTCTCAGTAAAATGCGCTATCTCATGCGCTAAAACATAAGCAAGTTGAGCTTCACTTGTTATTTGAGCGATTAGTCCTGTTGTTACAAAAACAATTCCTTGGTCTGTGCTGAATGCATTGGCAGCATTCGATTTAATAGTATAGAAACGTAGTTTTGAACGTAACACAAAATCCTTTTGTAATAGTTTGTTTGCTATTTCAGATACATATTGACTTATTTCATCACCATAAATTACAAGTCCAGAATGTAATATTTCATCAATTGCGTAATTGGTACCCTCAATAAAAATTTTTTCCTGCGTATACGTTAAATCTGACCGATCTTTTTTTAGATCTTCGGCTAATTTAGTATATGTTTCTTTTGTGAAATCTTCTGGAATTTTACCTTTTGACATTAACGTTGAATAGTTGTTAAAGTCTACTTGAGTCGAACCATAACTAGCCAATAGTATCATGAAAATGACACTAAAAAAATGTGATTTTGGATTCATAACTTATCTAAGATTGTCAGGAATAGTGCAAACGGGAATAGGTTCCATTTTATGTTTATTCACTGTATTTAAATTTCTAAATATTGAAAGAACTTTTTTTTGGCGGTTATTCAGTTCTTCTTCATTGCCATGAAATTCCATAGCCCATTCAAGTTCTGGATATGATGCACCAAGTTGATCTTCATCACTTCTGTCATCTCCCCATAAACCATCAGTAGGTTTAGCAATGATTATTTCATTTATAACACCGATTTTTGCAGCTAAATTTTTAACTTCTGTTTTTGTTAAATCGGCTATTGGACTAATGTCAACACCACCATCTCCATATTTGGTGAAAAATCCAACTCCAAAGTCTTCAATTTTATTTCCTGTTCCAGCAACCAAACAATTGTGTGCTTGACCAATTGCGTACAATGTGGTCATGCGCAAACGTGCTCGAGTATTAGCCATCGCTAAAGCATTTTCGACAGTGTCTTTCGGTAGTGTTTTTTCAATTTGCTCGAATAGTGAAGTCAAATCAACTTCAACTTTTTCAACATTGGAAAATTTTGATTGTAAATCTGCAATGTGATTATTTGCTCTATTATATTCAGAAGCTGCTTGTCGAATTGGCATATTAACCAATATCGTTTTTTTTCCTGTTTGAGCACAAAGAGTGGATGTTAATGCAGAGTCAACACCACCAGAAATACCCACTATAAAACCAGAAAGTCTGGCTTTCTCGCAATATGCGTTAAGCCAGACTGTAATATGTTTTGAAAGTTCTGTGTGTTTCAATTTCAACTACTTTTATTAAAATAGTATCGAAATTTTCAACATTACTTGACTCTGTGTTGCACGATTTGAAAAGTGAACATCGTTACCTGTCCCATTATTCAAACCACTTGCAAAAAGAGTAGTTTTTCTATCTGCTTGTGCAACTGTACCATCATTTTTCCAATATAATTGAGTGAAACCATAGTAATATCCAAGCTCAGCAATTAATGAAGTAGATCCTGAAAAATTCCATTCAGCTCCACCGCATAAACCGAATGCAGATTTAAAAAATATCGTTTCATTTTTTATAATCATGTTCTCATTAGATTTCGCAGTACCCGTAGTCAGGAAATTATTTGCAAGAAACGTGTAGCCTTCATCATTAACATGACTCTTTAACAAGAAACTATTTCTTAAACCAAATTTTCCGAAATAACGGAAATAGCCAAAAAATTTCGTTCTAAAAGTCAACATAGTAGGAACAGTTAAATAAACAGCTTTTTGTCTTCTTTCTGTCAATTGGAACAACTCAGTTGAAGTTGAAGTAAGGTCAACATCTTGGCTACGAAGTATTTCAGTATCATTAAAATAATAATAAACATTTTCACCTTTTGCTCCTGGAGCTTTATATTTCAAAGTTTCAAAATCAAACTCTAATCCTGTACAAAATCCAATTGTTTCAGAAAGGCTGAAGTTCACGTTCGCACCAACAGTAAGGTCATTACCTCCATCATTAGCAATATACTTTGTACCCATTTTTTGAAATGCAAGGCCTGAACCTAACACTAAACCAGCTTGTACTTTTTTATCGGCTGCTTCTTGAGCGCAGGTGCTAATAGTGATGCTAATTGATAAAATTGAATAGATTATTTTTTTCATAGTTTTTTCTTTTATCTAAACCAAAATCCTTTGATTTATGTACTTTTGGCTACAATATTAAAGAATAATAATGACTCTTAAAAACATTTTTGCAATACTGTTCGTAACTCTTGTTTTCTTTCGATGTTCAAACAATCCATTGGAAGTTGATATTTCAAACATTAATGTGAAAATAGGTTTTGTGAATTTAGATTCTATTTTGGTAAATGTAAAGGGTGAAAAACGACTCGAATTTCATCATTCTCACCTTAATAACATAACAGAGATATATGAGTATAATCTTGGATATTGTATTCAAATGGCTAACGCTTCTGATACGGGATTTGTCAAAAGTTTAGATTTATATTTAGAAGATCCTTATATCAAAAGGCTTGAGAGAAGAATAGCAGAAAAATTCTCCAACTTAAATACAATTAAAAGTGAGCTAGTTGAAGGATTCAAACACCTCAATTTTCATTTTAAAACGGGTAAAACACCAGAAAATATTGTTTTTGTAAATGCGCTTTTTAAATCAAATGCGTTTAGTACTGAGAAACAGGTTGGAATTGGGTTAGAAAGTTATTTAGGAGAAAAAACAGATGTTATTAAAGAATTGCCTCAAGAACCTTTTTACGAATGGATTAAAGAGGGGATGGAGGATAAATTTTTAACGAGGGATGCAATTTGTTCGTGGGTAATGACGCATTATGTTGAAGAAGTTGATGGTAATCTCGCGGAACAAATTGTACGATGGGGAAAAATCCTTTATTTGACTCAAGCCGCTTTTCCGATGAAAGATCCTTCAATTGTTATGCGTTATTCTGATGTGGATTATAAATGGGCCATTGAAAATGAATACTCTCTTTGGAAATATTTGGTGGATGAAAAAATGTTGTTTTCAATCAATGAATTGAATGTTAAAAATTTAATGAAAGAAGGTCCATTTACGATTGGTCTTCCTGAAAAAGGTCCGGATAGGTTAGGTCAGTTTTTAGGTTTTAGAATTATTCAGAAATACATGGAAGTAAAAGAAGTAACACTAGAACAATTGGTTAATACACCTTATACGGAAATATTAGTAGAATACGAAATTGAATAACATGGAAGACAAAATTGTTAAAACATCAGAAATAAATATTAAGGTTGGATTGAATGAAAACAATCTGCCAATTGGAATGAAATGGACTGCGCCAGATGGTAAAATGGATAACGCACCAGCTAAAGCTTTGATGCTTTCATTGTGGGATGCAACTGAGAATAATACGATGAAAATTGATTTGTGGACAAAGGATATGTCAATCGAAGAAATGAAACAGTTTTTTCATCAGACCTTATTGACAATGGCAGACACATTTGAAAAAGCTACAGGCGAAAACTTGATTTGTGAAGATCTCAGAGATTTCTGTTATCACTTTGCTGAAAAAATGCAAATATTACCAGAAGAAAACTAATGGTAAAAGGGAATCTTAGGAAAATGAGTGTTTTATTAGAAGACACTATTCGATATGATTTAAATCTTTCAAAAAACATTCATGTTAACCAACTGATTGGTTCAACAATACAAATGAATTGGAATGGACAAATTATTTGTTCATGCTGCGGAAAGAATACGAAAAAATCTTTTGGTGATGGCTTTTGTTATTCTTGTTTTATTAGTGCTCCAGAAGCTACAGAATGTACGTTGCGTCCAGAATTGTGTCGTGCACATTTAGGTGAAGGCAGAGATCCTGAATGGGAGCAACGAAATCATAATACTCCTCATATTGTTTATTTGGCAGCCACTGACATCGTAAAGGTTGGTGTTACAAGATTTACTCAGGTCCCAACAAGATGGATAGATCAAGGAGCTTCTTCGGCAATTCGATTAGCTGAAACACCAAATAGATTTGAAGCTGGAATCCTAGAAGTTGCTTTAAAATCTTTTTTTGCCGATAAAACAAATTGGCAGCGGATGTTGAAAAACGAGATTGATGAATCTATTGATTTGATAGATGAGAAATGGAGTCTTCATGACCAATTACCAGCTGATCTTACTCAATTTTTCACCGAAAATGATGAAATTATTTCTTTGAATTACCCTGTTTTACAATTTCCGAAAAAAGTGAAAAGTTTATCGTTTGATAAAACTCCGCTAGTATCGGGGAAATTGATGGGAATAAAAGGTCAATATT
>JBEAUV010000221.1:0-4496 GCA_041161265.1 Bacteroidota bacterium
GCTTTATGCAAATCCAAAACATTTAAGCGTGGAACACCATTTTCTGAAATATAACCACCAATTCCTTTCACATTCTGATCTCCACCAGAACAAAAAGCTTTATCGCCAGCTCCAGTCAATATTATAACACCGATATCATTTCTTTCTCGACATGTATTCATTGCTTCGAGCATTTGCATGTTTGTTTCTGGACGAAAAGCATTGTAAACTTGGGGACGATTAATCGTGATCTTTGCTATTCCTTCGAAAAATTCAAATTTAATATCTGAATAATCTTTAATGGTAGACCAATTTCGTTTTGACATGTATTCTTTAATTTATTTCAAATTTAACAATTGAAGCTGAATTTTAGTTCGTTTTTGAGATTTATACGATTTAAATTAACGTTTAAATTTCATCATCTTCAACTTCTCCAGGTAACTCCAACGCTTTTACAGCTTGAATTGCATTTCCTGCAATTCCTCTAACACTTGCATGCATGTCGATGGTATTCGTAATAACCTTATCCAATTGTTTTTCACGTTCTTTCCAAATACGTTGCATTGCTCGTTTCTCACTATCAAGTCCACTTTTCATGGCTTCAAATCCTTCGACAATTGCTTCAACTTGCATTCTAAAATTGTTACTCGTTAGATAATCATAGAGCAAATGCATTTTATCGCCTTTGTTTTCTTGCGAACTAACTGCAGAACTAATTTGAACTATTGATTCTCTTAAAACGGCACACAAACTTTTAAATTCAGTGTAATTGCAGATCCAAATACCGTCTTTTAATCCCATTCGCTCCATTCCAGCAGGCATAACTTCTGTCACTAATACACCAATATTAGAACCTTTGATGCGAATATCGGTTTTAAATTTTTCAATCCAAGAAGGTTGAAAATCTTTGGTACGTTTACTTTCATAGTAAATTGAACCACAGTTTTGATTCGTTCTTGTATTCACAATCTGAATGCAATCTCCCCCACGTTGTCCTTTTTTTATTTCTTCAAT
This sequence comes from Bacteroidota bacterium, assembly GCA_041161265.1. Classification (GTDB taxonomy): domain Bacteria; phylum Bacteroidota; class Bacteroidia; order Flavobacteriales_D; family Crocinitomicaceae; genus M0103. The sequence continues at coordinate 994 of JBEAUV010000221.1, forward strand.
TGTATCTAAGGGGAATTGTGCCGCCAACCATTCTTCAATCGCTAATTCTTGAACTTCGCCTTGCATTTGCATTGAACCTTGCTCTTGCTTGCGTTTCATTTCTTCAACCAATGCTTTTTGGTCGTCAATTTTCTTTTGAAATTCTTTAAATTTTAATTCATTTTTTTCTTCCTCAGATTTCCGAATTTTTTCTTTTTCTATTTGTAATTGATCGTTCAATCGTTTTTGCGCCTCGGCTTCAGCTTGTTCTTTTAACTCACCCTTTTCACGTTTTAGCTTTTCAATTTCAATTTTCGTTAAACTGAGTTCCTTTAATTTCTCAGATTTCTCGTTCAATTCAGTTTGAAGTGCCTGAAATTGTTCCGTTTGCTCTTCAGTCAATTTGATTTTAAGTTTTTCCTCAATTGCCTTCTTTTCTTCTTTTATTTTTTTATCAAATCGGTCTTGAAACAATTCGTTCTCTTGTTTTTTCTTTACTTCAAAATCGTCCTTTTCCCTATTTAATTTATCGAATGCAGAATCAAATTTTTTCTTTTCTTCTGTTAATCTCCGTTGATATTCTTGCTTAATTTCATCTTCTAACTGATGAGAAAGGATATCTTGAACATCGATTGAAGTTCCACAGTTCGGACATTTAATTTGAGAGTTATTTTGCATCGTAATTTCGATTCTTTATTTCAACTTTTTTGTGTTATTTCTTTTATTTGCGCCAAGAATTTTTTGTTTCTAGAAATGGATGATAAAGAATTAACTTTCTCTAAACTCATTACCTAAGATGCAATTTTATTTTTCCATCACATTTATAACTTAATTTATCACATTAGTAGATTCAACAACTAAATGCCTGCTGAATATCGTGAATATATTTAGAAAAAAGATGATTAGGTGTTTTACAGCCAAAAAACTTTTTTGTATTAAGACTCGACTCGTTCATTTAAAATAATTTAAAAAAGTATATTTTGCTACCCAACTCCATTTTTTTTTAAGGAATTATTGTCTGAATAATTGGTTAATCTATTTTTTCAAATCTCTTTCTCCTTAATAATATGGTTCCACAAAACGCTTTTGAAATGAGACCTTTAATAATTCCTCAACTTTGACTACGAAAATGGTCAATTAAAACTTCATTCAAACGCAAAAAATAGAATAATTAATTGAATTACCTTGTTAGAAATAATCAAAATACAAATAGAATCTTATCTTGTGAAAAGCATTTCACGGAATTTTGGTAATGGCCACATTTCATCATCCACCAATAATTCTAATTTGTCAGCATGATATCTTATTTCATCAAAATGAATTTTGACTTTATCACAATACGCAATTGCTTTCTCTTCAGCGTGATTAATTTTGTTTGCAGCTTTTCGGCTCATCAACATAGCATCAGAAGAAGCCTTCATTTTATTTAAATGAACTGCAATTCGTTGAATTAATTCTATTTGAGATTTACCAGCTTCCTTACCTGCTTTATCGCCAAGAACTGAAAACAATCCTTCAACATTTTTAATTAATTTGTTTTGGTAATCAATAACAGCTGGAATAATCATTGATTGAACAACATCACTCATTATTCTCGCTTCGATTTGAATTTTCAAGATATAGCTATCAAATTCAATTTCCTGACGTGCTTCCAATTCTCTAGGAGTTAGAACGCCCATTTCGTTGAATAAATCAGTCACATGTTTATCGCTCCAAACTTTCAATGCACGAGGAGTATCTTTAAGATTCTTCAATCCTCTTTTTGTTGCTTCAACAACCCACTCATCTCCGTAACCGTTTCCTTCAAAACGAATTTTCTTCGATTCCTTTATTAATTTCTGTAATTCTTTTAAAATTGCTTCGTCTTTCGCTTCACCTTTATCAATTCGAGTGTCAACAGATACTTTAAAGTCTTTCAATTGTTTTGCCATAATTGTATTTAAAACAATCATTGCAGAAGCACAATTCGCTGTTGAACCTACTGCGCGAAATTCAAATTTATTTCCAGTAAAAGCAAAAGGAGATGTTCTATTTCTATCTGTATTATCCAACATGATTTGTGGGATTTTACCGATATTCATTTTCAATTCAGTTTTGTCTTCTGGAGTCATTTTTCCTGCTTTCACGTTAAGTTCGATATCATCCAACAACGTTGACAATTGCGAACCAATAAATGCAGATATAATTGCTGGCGGCGCTTCATTTGCCCCCAAACGATGGTCGTTTCCAGCAGAAGCAATACATGCTCTTAAAATATCAGAATGATCGTGAATTGCTTTGATAATGTTCACGAAAAAGGTTAAGAACTGAAGATTTGATTTAGGATTTTTTCCTGGAGCCAAAAGATTCACTCCTGTATTTGTGCTTAATGACCAGTTATTATGTTTCCCTGATCCATTAACTCCTGCAAATGGTTTCTCATGCAACAATACACGGAAATTGTGCTTGCGAGCAATTTTCTCCATTAAATCCATTAATAATAGATTGTGGTCATTTGCAAGATTACATTCTTCAAACATTGGAGCACATTCAAACTGATTTGGTGCAACTTCATTGTGACGTGTTGTAACAGGAATCCCTAATAAAATCGCTTCCATTTCATATTCACGCATAAATTCAGTTACACGATCTGGAATTGAACCAAAATAATGATCCTCTAATTGTTGTCCTTTTGCAGCTGCATGTCCAAATAAAGCCCGACCAGTCATCATTAAATCTGGACGCGCATTAAACAATGCTTGATCGATTAAGAAATATTCTTGTTCCCAACCTAATGTTGCGATTACTTTAGTAACATTTTTATCAAAATATTGGCACACCTCAGTTGCAGCTTGATCGACAGCATTTAACGCTTTCAATAATGGCATTTTGTAATCCAAAGACTCACCAGTATAAGAGATAAAAATTGTTGGAATACATAATGTTTTACCAATTACAAATGCAGGAGAAGAAGGATCCCAAGCAGTGTATCCTCTTGCTTCAAATGTATTTCTAATACCACCATTCGGGAAAGAGGATGCGTCTGGTTCTTGTTGAACTAATAATTCTCCTTCAAATCTTTCAATGGCTTTTCCTGGTCCAACTGGCTTAAAAAACGAATCATGCTTTTCAGCTGTAGAACCTGTTAGTGGTTGAAACCAGTGTGTATAATGTGTCGCACCTTTTGTTAGTGCCCAATCTTTCATTGCTGAAGCAACTTGATCAGCCATTTTACGATCTAGACGTGTTCCATTTTGAATAGATTCCGTCATTGATTTAAATGCATCAGATGGCAAATACTCACGCATTACCTCCATGTGAAACACATTTTTCCCAAATAAATCAGAAATTCTCCCATCATACTCATTGTTTTTTGGGGTCCTATTCAATACATCTTGATACGCTTGCTGTCTTTTTGTTGCCATAAAATTAATTTTTTGACAAATCTAGTGCTTTTTTAAGGGGTCAGACTCAAAAAAACATACTTTTTTATCAACAACCCCCTCTTAAAATCAAAAATTAATAGTTTTATTTGATTTTCTTAA
>JBEAUV010000222.1:0-4482 GCA_041161265.1 Bacteroidota bacterium
ATCTAATGATGGGTAATCTCTGTTTACAGTATAAGATTGAATAAGTTGAACTGGAAAGTTCCGTGACGGAAACGATACTTTTTTTATTGAATTATAACCAAGATCTTTTAGCGTAATTAACTCAGTTGGTTCAGTTTTAGAAAGATTCTTTACATATTTTTCAACTGGATATTCAGATGCAAAAAATGGATTTAACTTTTCTTTCCATTTTCGGGAGTATGGAGTAAATACGGTGTATGGTAAACCATCTGATTTGGTAATTTCATGTTTCTCAAAAATTACATGATCCTTGGTGCCAATGAATTCAACATTTAAATCGGAGAGCAACGAATTAATTTTGTTATCTCTTTCAAACGCGTAAGGTTCATAATCTCTATTGGTGTAAACCGTTTCGATATTAAATTCGTTGACTATTTTAGGAAGTAAGTCGATTGGGTTACCGAAATATACTTTTAAATCGGATCCAAGCTCTTGATACTGTTTTTTTAAATTCGCCACTTCTTGATGAATAAACAATATGCGTTGATCAACCGTTTTTAGTTTTGATAAAATTGTTTGGTCAAAAATGAAAATTGCCTGAACAGAGGAGCTGTTTTTTAGCGCCTTAAAAAGGCCAGCGTTATCATTTATACGTAAATCTCTGCGGTGCCAGAAAATTGATTTCATTGACCGCTGTATTCTACGACGTTATTTTCCGTTTCCCAAAGGCGAATCATCAAGTTGTATTTGCTATCAATTTTTGGTCTTAGAATATTCCAAGCTACCAATGCGATATTTTCTGCTGAGGTTTTCAAATCGGTAAATTCTTCACAATCCAAGTTCAAATTTCTATGATCGAATCGCTCTGTTACGTTTTCTTGAACTAATTCTTTTAATTTTTTCAAATCGTAAACAAAACCTGTTTCCTGATCTATTTCTCCTTCAACCCACGTTTCTAAGACGTAATTGTGCCCATGATAATTTGGGTTACTACATTTTCCAAAAACTTCTAAATTTTTCGCGTCGCTCCATTCTGCATTGAACAATCGATGGGCAGCATTAAATGTCAATCTTCTACAAACTTTCATTTTCTTGGTATAATTTGATTTTTTCGAAATGTTCGAGAATTATTAGTTTGAACCAAATGGTAAAGTCATTAGCATGCTCAATTATTTCCTTTTTTAATTGATCCATACTCAACCATTTAAAATCAATTGCCTCTTCTTTGTTAAGAATGGGGTCATCACTTGAATACCCAATTAACACATGATCTAATTCGTGTTCAACTAAATTATTGTCAAGTTCGGCTTTATAAATGAAGTGGAAAAGTTCCTTTAATTCACAATCAAATCCCATCTCTTCTCGCAATCTCCTATGTGCAGCAGTTATATTAGATTCACCTGGCATCGGATGACTGCAACACGTATTTGTCCAAAGTCCTTCCGAATGATATTTTCCAAAGGCACGTCTTTGAAGCAATAATTCTTGTTTATCATTGAATATTAAAACGGAAAAAGCACGATGAAGCAAACCCTTTTGATGTGCTTCTAGTTTCTCCATTTGACCAATTTCATTGTCATGATGATCAACTAAACAAACTTTAATTTCTTGATTCTGATTCAATTACAGTAGGTTTAAATTATGTCTTAAATAGGAAGTGACAAATAAACGGTATTTTTTATTATTTGGTATTCTTATTCGTTCGTTTAAAATTGAATGTGCTGAAGTAGATTTTATTTTATTAAACAGTTTGTAATAATAAATATATGCCATGTAAACACCAAATCTAGCATTTTTAGGAAGTTTCATGATTCCTTCATACCCTAATTTGAAGTCTAATTCAATATCCGCTTCAATCTCTGCTTTCACAGTTGAATTAAATGTATTTAAATCTATACCAGGGAAATAGGTCCGACCCAAATCTTTGAAATCGGCTTTTAAATCTCTTAAAAAATTGATTTTTTGAAAAGCAGAACCTAATTTCATCGCAAATGGTTTCAATTTCTCATATTCTTCATCACTGCCATTCACAAAAATCTTTAAACACATTAAACCAACAACTTCAGCAGAACCCAATATGTATTGCTCATATTTGTTGATGTCATATGATTTTTTGTCAAGGTCCATTTCCATACTAAGTAGGAAAGTTTCTACTAAATCAAGAGGAATGTTATATTTATTAACAGCCCATTGAAAGCTATTTAATATGGGATTTAGCGATATACCTTGATCAATTGCTTTGTATGTTTGAACTTTAAAATCGTTCAATAATTCTTCTTTATCAAAATCATGAAATGAATCAACAATTTCATCGGCAAAGCGCACAAAACCATAGATAGCATAAACAGGTTTTTGAATATCCTTGTGTAAAAAAGAAATGCCCAATGAAAAAGAAGTACTATATCTTTTAGTCGTAAGTTGACTCATTTCATGTGAGACATTATCAAATAGTTGTTTCATAGCAATGTTGATTTATTCAGCGACTTTTTGGTTATGTAAGCCGTAGTTTTTAATTATTTCATTCGCAACCACTTCGCCAGAAATTATTGAAGGTGGTACTCCTGGTCCTGGTACGGTTAATTGTCCAGTATAAAACATGTTTTTTAATTTCTTGCTTTTCAAGGAAGGTTTCAAAAAAGCTGTTTGACGTAATGTATTAGCAAGACCGTAAGCATTACCTTTAAAAGCATGATAATCTTTTTTAAAATCACTAATACAATAACTATGTTTATAAACGATATGTTCTCTTATAGAAGTCCCCGTTTTCGATTCCAGTCTGTCAATTAATATATCAAAATAACGATTTCTTGTTTCTTCATCATCCTTTAAATCCGGTGCAATTGGTATCAAAAGAAATAGATTTTCCATTCCTTCTGGGGCAACAGATGAATCAGTGATTGAAGGCACACAAGCATAGAACAAAGGAGCTACAGGCCATTTTGGATCTTTGTAAATGTCTTTCGCATGTTGCTCAAACGCTTCGTCGAAAAATAGATTGTGGTGATTTAAACCAGTTATTTTTTTGTTTACACCAAGGTAAAATAACAGACTTGAAGGTGCCATTGTTCGACTGTCCCAATATTTTTCTGTGTAATTTGCTTTTGTTTTCAATATGGCAGCATCTGTGTGCTGATAATCAGCACCAGAAACTAAAATGTCCGTTTCGTATTCGTTGTCAACAGTTGAAACATGAGTAACTTGATTATTAACATGTTTAATCCCAGTAACCTCTTGATTTGTTATGATTTTTACGCCATTTTTTATTGCTATTTTCTCAAAGGCTTCAATGATGTTAAACATTCCTCCCATAGGATACCAAGTACCCAAAGATATATCTGCGTAATTCATGAGGGAATATAAGGCAGGTGTATCTTTCGGCATCGCTCCAAGAAATAGAATTGGAAATTCTAGTAGAGAAAGAATTTTATCATTCTTAAAATATTTTCGAATATATTTTGAAAAGGACGATAATAATTGAAGTTTAAATAAACCTTTTAAAATACGCATATCTGCAAATTCTGAAAGCTTTAAACTTGGTTTGTAAACAAGATCTTGCATTCCTACTTCATACTTGTAAGCAGCATCTTTCAGAAATTTTTTAAGTTTTGTTGAACTTCCTTTTTCAAGTGATTCAAACCATTCAAAAAGTTGACTTTCATTTGCGGGAATTGGAGAATTTGTTCCATCTTGCCAAAAAACATTATAAGATGGGTCTAACCTTACTAATTCATAAAAGTCTGAAGTTGTATATCCAAATTTGGCATAAAATTGTTCAAAAACATCCGGCATCCAATACCAACTAGGACCCATGTCAAAAATAAATCCATTCGTAGAAAACTGTCGTGCTCTGCCTCCAATTGTTGGGTTTTTTTCCAATATTGTAACATCAAATCCTGCTTTCGCTAGAAAAGCAGCAGATGATAAACTGGATATTCCAGCACCTATAATAGTTATCTTTTTATTCATTAAGCCATTGAGTAATTGTAATCTGGTAACAAATCCATTAATTTTTTTCGAGCAATGAATATACGACTTTTAACTGTACCAATTGGTATTTCTAATTCTGTTGCTATTTCTTTGTATTTAAATCCATTAAAGTGCATTTCGAAAGGTTCTTTGTATTCCTCACCTAGCTTAGCAATTTGTTTATTAACTTCTTTTTCTAAAATTAAATTAATTGGTGTATTAGAAGAATCTGCGCTATTCAGCATGTAAAGATCTTTTGATTGATCAAAAATTGTTCTTGATTTCACTTTTCGTCTATATTGATTAATAAATATATTTCTCATTATAGTAAAAACCCATGCTTTAAAATTGGTTTGCGGCGCATAATAATTTTTATAAGTGATTGCCTTTAACATTGTTTCTTGCGTTAAATCTTTTGCATCATCTTTGTTTTTTGTAAAACTGAGAGCGAAAGACTTTAAATTATCTTCCATCCCTAATAATGCTTCATTGAATTCTATTGTTGACATAATTACTTTTGTTTAAAGTTTACTAATC
>JBEAUV010000223.1:0-4477 GCA_041161265.1 Bacteroidota bacterium
CTATAAATATCTCTATTTTTAAACGATTAATTTCGTACTTAAACCCCTATAAGAAATTATTTTCTTTGGCTGTATTGTTTACAGTTTTACTAGCCTGTTTAGGACCGTCACGACCATGGATTGTAGGCCGAATGGTCGATAATTACATTATTAAAAGTCAGAACAGCGAAATGTTATTGATTTGGACAGCAATTGTAATTGGCCTTTTAGTCGTTGAAGGATTATTGCAATTTACTAATTCTTATTTATCGAATCTTTTAGCGCAGTCTATTATTAGAGATATTAGACAAAAGCTTTTTGGACATATTTTAAGTTTTAGAATGCGCTACTTTGATAAAACCCCAATTGGTTCTCTTGTTACTCGATTAGTTTCAGATTTGGAGGCTATAACAGAGGTTTTTTCATCAGGGTTAATGGATATTGCAGGAGATTTATTTGCATTAATTGTAATCATGTTTCTCATGTTTTATAGTAATTGGGAATTAGCAATAATGACAATAATTCCTATTCCGATATTACTTTTTGCAACACGTATTTTTGCTCGAGCAATGAGGAATTCCTTTCAATTAGAAAGAATTCAAGTTAACAAGTTGAACACGTTTGTGCAAGAAAGACTTACAGGAATGTCAATCGTTCAGTTGTTCAACAAACAAAAGCAAGAATATCAAAACTTTGAAGAAATAAATAAAGGACATCGTCAAGCTCACATCAATGCTGTTTGGGCGAATTCAATATTTTTTCCGATTGTAGAGATGCTTAGTTCCATGTCGATAGCATTGTTATTGGTTTGGGGCGCTTTAAAAGCTGGGGGCAAAAGTGATCTTGAAATTAAAAGCATGTATGGTGAAATCATTTCATTTACACTTTGGGTTCACATGCTTTACAGACCAATTCGTCAATTGGCAGATAAATTCAATATTTTACAAAGGGGCACTGTTCGAGCTGAAAGGGTATTTGAGATTTTGGATTTAGATGAACATGTGCAGGAACATGGCACAAATAAAAATGTGGATTTTGACCAAACTATTGCATTTAAAGATGTTTCATTTGCCTACCAAAATGAAGAATGGGTTTTGAAAGACATTAATCTTGAAATTATTGCTGGCACGACAGTCGCATTTGTTGGAGCGACCGGAGCAGGAAAATCTACAATCGTAAATCTCTTGGGCAGATTTTATGAATTTCAAAAAGGAGATATACTAATTGGTGATGTAAATTTATTGGATATAGATTTGAATTACTTAAGAAATAATATTGCAATAGTATTACAAGATGTTTTTCTTTTTTCAGATACGGTGCACAACAATATTACGTTAGGTGATCCAACCATTTCAAGAGAACAAGTAATTGAAGCTGCAAAAGCTGTTGGGGCACATGAATTTATTAATAGATTACCAGACGGGTATGACTATCAAGTTGGTGAGCGAGGTGGAGTATTATCTGTTGGACAAAGACAATTATTAGCATTCATACGCGCAAGTGTATATAACCCTCATGTATTAATTTTAGATGAAGCAACTTCTAGTGTGGATACAGAATCAGAGGAAATGATACAAAAAGCAACAACTGAATTAACAAAAGGAAGAACCTCTATTGTCATTGCTCATCGTTTGTCTACAATTCAAAATGCTGATAAAATAGTGGTATTAGATAAAGGAGAAATTAAAGAAATAGGATCGCATACCGAATTACTGAAAATTGATGGTTTTTACCGTCGCTTGTTTGACATGCAGTTTTCAGAGCAAAAAAAGAAAGAATGATTGGATTGAAAATTGGCGGAGTGCCAGAGCATTTTAATTTACCATGGAGATTGGCGATTGAAGAAGGTAAGTTTAGAGACATTGGTTTGGACTTGCACTGGAGTGATATGAGTGGGGGAACAGGTCAAATGATTCGAGGTTTGGAAACGGGTTCTTTGGATATCGCAGTCTTGTTGACGGAAGGAATTACAAAATCAATTTTACAAGGATTAAAAGCAAAAATCATTCAAGTGTATGTTGTTTCTCCATTACATTGGGGAATTCATGTTCCGTATCACTCGGATATTAAAACAGTAGGCCAATTAGAAGAAAAAGTGTTTGCAATTTCTCGAGAAGGATCTGGTTCTCATTTAATGACTTACGTAAAAGCAAGTCAAGAAGGCTGGGATTTGAAAAAATTAAAATTCAATAGTATTGGAGATATTTACGGTGCTTTATGGTCGTTGGAACACAATGAATCGCAAGGTTTTTTGTGGGAGAAGTACACAACATTCCCTTTTACAGAACAAGGAAAATGCCGCTATATTGATGAAGTGGTAACTCCTTGGCCTTGCTTTGTAATTGCAGTGCGTGAAGAAGTATTGGAGAAACATGGAGCCTTATTGCAGGAAATGTGTACGGTTGTCAACAAAAAAGCATTAGAAGTAAAAAAGGATGAAAACACCGTTGAAATAATTTCCTGGAGATATAATTTGCGTTCAGGTCAGGTGGAAAATTGGTTGATAGAAACGGATTGGAATTATGATGGAATTGAATATCCGTTGGACTTCGATAAAACAATCAAATATTTATTGAAATTAAACCTTTTGAGTCCTGAGGAAGCTGAAGGGTGGCAACAAAAATTATTTTAATTAAAAAACAATATGAAAACAGGAGTGCTTTTAATACAATTAGGAACACCGGATAGCCCGAGCACAAGTGATGTTCGACGATACCTCAGTGAGTTTTTGAATGACCCTCGTGTCATTGATATTCCTTGGTTACCTCGTAAGTTATTGGTCAATGGTATTATTGTTCCATTTAGAGCACCAAAATCCGCAAAAATTTACAAAGAATTATGGGCACATGGAAATGGAATTTCTCCTTTAATGACCCACACTGAAAACGTTACTAAATTAGTTCAAGAACGGTTTAACGCTTCTGAAGTGAAAGTTGAAATGGCGATGCGCTATCAAAATCCCTCAATGGATGTTGTATTAGAACGTATGCACAAAGCAAACTATGAGCAAATAATTATTATTCCTTTATTTCCGCAATACGCAAGTGCTTCGACAGGTTCAGCAGTTGAAAAAGCAATGAATATTATCCGCAAATGGTGGGTTATTCCTGAAATAAATATTGTGAGTCAATTTTGGAATCATGACGGTTATATCGATTCAATAATAGAACGAACAAAAGCTTTCAATGTGAAAGACTATGATCATGTGTTGTTTTCTTTTCACGGATTGCCCGAACGCCAAGTTGATAAAGTGTATGAAGGAACAGATTTATGCGCTGATCAACCGTGTGAATCTGAAATAAATAATGAGAATAAATTTTGCTATAAAGCAACAAGTTTTGCAACTGCACGATTGATTGCCGAACGTCTCGGATTGAAAGAAACGGATTATACAGTTTGCTTTCAATCGCGCTTAGATAAAAAATGGTTAACCCCGTTCTCAGACAAAGTAGTAGAAGAATGGGGAAAGAAAGGTGCGAAAAAATTGCTTGTTTTTAGCCCAGCATTTGTTGCAGATTGCTTGGAAACTATTATTGAAATTGGCGAAGAATACCAAGAGATTTTTGTTGAAAATGGCGGTGAGAAAATACAATTGGTGCCGAGTTCAAATGATCATCCACGCTTTATAGATTGTCTTGCAGAAATGATTGAAAAGAGGATTTAGGACGATTGGACTTTAAGATGTTAGGATATTAAGATTTTAGGACAATAAGATAATCGAATTTTTTCTCGTTACTTTTTTGGATAAAACGCAGAAGAAGATAAAATGTCTTAGTTTCGTTAACGTAATAATTGTACTATGAAGCTTCTAGTTTTACTTTTCTTGTTTCAATTTCAACTCTGTTTCTCTCAAAAAGACTCTATATTGTTTAGAAATAGTATAAACATAGAATTTAATATAGGACCTGGGCTTTTGAAGTATAAAGAAAAAGAATATTCTAACAATTCGTCATTTTATCAAGCGTATAAAGAATTATCGTTAAATTTTTCAATGAATATATTTTATAGATATAAAAGATTTAATACAGGTATTCAATTTCAATCAATGTATTTTCCAGATTATTTATTGAATTCTATTTCATTAAATTGTGGATTTAATATATTAAGTAAAAGTAACTCTAATTTTTTTGGACCTACAGTTGGTTATGGTTTTGTTATAAATAGGATATGGAAAGATTTTCCACAATATTCATTAGGTCTTGATTATAGACATAAACATTTACATGTGGGAATAAAAAATTCTTGGTTTAGAACGAATGATCATTTTTCGAATCTAATAAACTTGAGAAATTTACAAATAGATTTAGGTATTATTTTATATATTAAGTAATTATGTAAATTATTAGTTCCTTCAACTGTTGTAAATCGATACCACCTAATTTCAATTTATAATGAAAAAGGTGAAAATGTGTTTACTATTTCAAATATGAATTCAACAAACTATGATGTCAAAACATATTTATCAAGTGGAACTTATTTAGTTCAGGTACAACTAGAG
>JBEAUV010000224.1:0-4467 GCA_041161265.1 Bacteroidota bacterium
ATTCTTGGGTTTTTTCTTGTTTGACCTCTGGGGTTGGGTTTTTGTAATCCTTTTCAACTTTTTTGTAAATAGTATCAAAATCCTTGTCTAAACGCAATTCTTCGATATATTTATCGCCATAAGACATATTATATTTTGGTTTCAAAATTGCCTTTGCTGAAATTTCCTTAAACTTAGCCAAGTCCTGTACGTTTGTTTTTAATGTGCGATTTTCCGTTTCAAGGCTTCTAATTTCACGATTTTTATCGTCTATTCGCTCTTTGAGTGAAACTATATCCCTTTTCATAGTTGCATTCATAGAAATCAACTGTGCAACATTTGCCGTTGTCTTTTCCTTATCAATTCCAAAAAATGATTCTACAATAACCCCCTTAGCACCATTTTCAAGTACCGAATTCAAATCTTTGACTTTAGCGAATTTCTCACTCTCTAATTTTGTATCGATTTTAAGCGATTCTAAGGACTTTAAATTTTCTTGCGTGTCTTTGGTTATATTTTCTAATTGCTTGCTTAATTCGGCTGTTTTGAGCTCCAATTCGGCAAGTTTTAAAGATTCCTGTTGGTTCTTGTATTGCATTGCCTTTAAATGCCTCTTACTGCTCGTTTCTCCTCTTTCCATTTCGAGTACTTCCGCAACAATATCTTGCATTTGGGAAAGTCCTTGCTTATCGTATTTGATGGTCGTTCCTTTATCCTTGTCTTGAATGTCAAAGACAATATGTGCGTGATTATTGAGTTCATCTCTACTCTTTCCCTCGTCGCGGTGAATATGTATCTGAAAAGCGTCTAATTTAAGTTCATTTTTAAGCCTATCAGTTAATATTTTCAAATCGTCCATAGTTGTAGTCGATTTGATATTTACGACGGCTTCTCTTATCGGTACTGCATTTTTCTGTAGCTTTCTGCCCGATTTTTCTAAACAATGGTCTTTTATCGCCTGTAGGCGGTCTGAAATCTTATCTTTTTCCCAACTTTCATTGTTCTTAGACAAATCTTCAAAAACATAATCAAGCTTTTGCTCTCTCTTGTTGTGTGCTTCTGAATGGCCTTGCGCAGCAGCCATGTGAATTGAACTTATATGCTCCATTTTTTTGTGTTGTATTGTGAAGGGGGTTTTAGGGTCTCCCTAACCTACCGAACTTTAACCCCTTTTCGGGTTAAAGTTAGCAGTGGGCTAATAACTTTAAAAAGATTACCCACGCAAGATAAAAAAATGCACTTAAAAGTCTTTAATTTTCTTCGCTAAAAATTAAAATAAGTTTGAAAAATCAAAATTTGACTGACGAGTGCCAAGACCAGTTGTTAAATAGAATATATCACTTTTAGATATTTTTCTGTAATGACCTGTTTGTAAGTATCTTAATGTTTGTTCGGCTACTGAATTTCCGTATGGATATAGTTTGTTTTTTGTGTTGCAAATTTCTATAAGTTCTTGAACGTATATATTGTTAGAATCTAAACTATAGGTTTTATATGGATTTGCAGGCAGACCTTTGTAATATCTGCTTTGATAAATACGACATCTTGAATCGCAAAAAAGGCTTTTAGAGCCTTTTTTAAGTCTTTTATTACAATAATCGCAATAATTTTCTTGTGTTATTAATTCCATATTGTTTTTGTAACTTGTTGAACGTATTATATCTTCCTGTCATTTATCCATAAATGCTAATTGGTACACAGCGGAATGATGGTAATCATATCCCGAAGCTTTTGCGAAGGGATCAATTGCCATCAATTGGAGCGGTTGTTGAAAGTGTGCGGGATGTTTAATGTAAGAGTCTCGTATTTTAAATAATGTTTATCGTACGTCCATATACTGCAATATTGTAAACTATATGGACGTACAATAAATTGAAAATATTATGCTTGAACTAATGATACTCTTTGTAGCATTGAAGCTAATTTATGGATTGACTTTTCTAATAGTTCAGCTTGTTTTACACTTGGATTCTTTTTCCCAGATGCATACTGTCTTAATTGAGAAGAGTTAATTCCAGAATAGTCTGCTATTTTTGAAATATTGAACATTTCAAAAACATCGAAAAATTCTGTTAGATCGAATTTTAATTCAAATTCTACATCTTCTATTTTTACATTTTTCCACACTTTATTTGTGGCCCCTTCATGAATTAAAAAGTCTTCAAATTGAATTTTTAATTGCGATTCTAATTCCCCTATGCTTTCTGCTTCGTCATATATATTAAAGCCATCACCTTTAATTCTTCCTTGAAACGAGCCTTCTGCTTTTTCTACGATAAAATTTATATTCTTCTTCTTCATTTCGGAAATAAGTTTTTATTAACTTTTAATCCTATATATATTGTGTAGTCTCACGTTTTGAGACGTTTATTTTTTTACCCCTGCAGTCTTAAGTATGCTGCTAAGGGTTCCTGGCTTCAAATCTGTTTTGCCATGGTTTGGAAGAGATATTATATCGGCTTCTCCATCCTTTTTATAGATAACGTGACTCCCACTTTGTCTAACGTATACCCAGCCATTTTTTTCGATAATTTTTTTTACATCATTGTATTTCATTTTTTTGTAAGTTGTTTATTTTTTATTTTATCAAAAGTAACATATTTGTTACTTTAATGCAAATAAAAAGTAACAAATATGTTACTTTTTATTTTTGTATTAAAAATTCAAATTTATAAATACTTCATTGAAGAAATTTCCTGTAAAAATAAAGTTGATTTCTGACTGTTTTATCTTTGAATAGTGTCCTTTATTGATGCAAAACAATACGTGTTCGCATACTTTCCCAACCTTAGATTCAGAGTGAATTTTCTTTTCAATTTCTTTTCTAAGTTTAATAATGTCAGGACTATTATACTTAATATGTTTATCTTCAAAAGGGTTTGGCTTTAAGCCTTTTTTGAACTTAAATTCATATACCCTACACTTGTCATTGCAGAATTTTTTATTCGGTCTATGCCCCTCTTCTATTGGTTTATTACAGTATTCGCAGTTCATTTGTCTTACAATTTTTGATTTTCACAATTCCATCTGGAAATACTAATAAGACTTCATTTGAATTGCATAAATCTTTATCAAATGTGACCATTGGAATACCATTTTCGGCATATTCTTTTCTAACTTGCTCTAGGACTAATTCAGAATTTTTTACTAATTCTTGAATGTTCATACCCCAATTATCCCCTTTCATAAATGTAGCTAATTTGATGACATAACGGTTTAATCGTAGTGTCCTTTTGCTGAAAAAATTACTATTTCTCCATTTACAATTTCATAAACTAACCTATGTTCTGAATTTATTCTTCTTGACCATTTGCCTGCAAGTTGATACTTTAATGGCTCAGGCTTTCCTATTCCTATAAATGGGCTTTCTTTGATGCTATCAATAAGAAGGTCAATTCTCTTTAATATTGATTTATTGCCAGACTTTACCCAAAAGAAGATGTCTATTTCGGCTTGTTTGGTGTATTTTACTTCCATAGACTTTTTAAATCAATAGAAACAGTGTTTCCATTCTTAACGTCTTCTTCACCTTGTTTAATCTTAGCCACAAATTCTGGATTATATGGACTTTCTTCCTCTTTTTTAATATCCATTTTAAGAGCCTTTGCTAAATTTTCTATTAGCCTTAACTCTTTTTTATTCTTTGCAAAAATTGTTATTGCTGTCATATTCTTGGTTTTTTATAGTGTAAATATAATGTTTATTTTAATCTAAAATAGATACATAATGATATTTATGTGTTTTTGTTTCACTTTAACCTGGATAAAATTACACCAGGTTAAAGTCTAAATCTGAATCAATATATGTTTCTATCCAATCGTAAATTAGCCCCAATTTTATATTTTCAGGAGTTTCACGTGCCCTAGTTTCATATAAAGTTACATGTCCAATCCCCTTATCTTTATTCCATACTATAGATTCCCAATACCTAAAGTGGTATTCATTCAAATATGTATATTCGTTCATATACATGGGGATTAATTTACCTTGTTGTATTTTATTGAAATTGTTATTCAAATCCATAAATTCCTTCGTTATAGTTTCTGAATTTATATACAGTACCCTGTCATTATATCGAATATTATCTTTATTATTTTTTACAAAAGCAAAAAACGCATCATTGTTTAAATAATCATTTAAGATTTCTTTAGTTACAGGAGGTAGTACCTTTTTAGGCTTTTCTATTTTTGTGCTATTTAATGCTTTTTTATCTTTCCTAGCTTGATTTTTAGCGTCCCTTTCTTCTTGCCATCTTGCCCGCTCTAACCTTTCATTCTTTTCGTCTTCCTCTGCTTTTCTATAGCGTTCTTTTTCCATATTAATATATTCCAATATGCCGTATGGGGGTTTTTTTGAAACAAGTAAAGTATCTTCAGTCATTCCCTGTTGTCCACCCTTTAGTGGTTCTTCTCTGTAAACAATATGTGTTTTTGGTAGTTGACCTTTGTTGTTTACGAGTTTTTTTAGCTCTATTGCAATCTCTTCATA
>JBEAUV010000225.1:0-4459 GCA_041161265.1 Bacteroidota bacterium
TATTAATGCAACTACAGGAAGCACAGGTGCTGGCGTTCAACCAAGTGCCATGACGCATAACAGTTGGAGAAATAATAATATGTCTCATTACAAAGCTTTTGAGCACCAACATTTAGGGGAAATTCACAGGAATTTGTCAGAAATTCAAAATGATTTTGACCAAGAAGTACTTCTAATTCCGAATCGTGGCGATTTTACAAGAGGAATTTTCGCAACAACTTATACTAAAACAGCATTATCATTAGAAAGTTTGGTAAAAATCTTTGAAGAATATTATAAAAGTGCTCCGTTTGTAGTGGTTACCACTTCGGAAATTAATTTGAAGCAAGTGGTACAAACTAATAAATGCATAATAAGTATTGAGAAAAAAGGCGATTATGTTCTAATTACATCTGTAATTGATAATCTTTTGAAAGGCGCTTCTGGGCAAGCAATTCAAAATATGAATTTGATGTTCGGATTCGATGAAACAGAAGGAATAGTACTGAAATCAAGCGGTTTTTAATTTATAAAACATACAAAATGAATTTATTTGACGTTTACCCACTTTATTCAATTACACCTGTAAAGGCATTAGATTGTATTATTACAGATGAAAATGGTGTTGAATATTTAGATTTATATAGTGGTCACGGAGTTATTTCCATTGGCCACAGCCATTCTAAATATGTAAATAAGCTTAAAGACCAGTTAGATAAAATTGGTTTTTATTCCAATGCAATTCAAAATCCACTTCAAGTGGAATTGGCAAAAAAATTGGGAGAACTCTCTGGATACGAAGATTATAGTTTGTTTTTGTGCAGTTCTGGAGCTGAAGCAAATGAAAACGCATTAAAATTAGCCTCTTTTCATACCGAAAAATCACGAATTATTGCGTTTGAAAATTCGTTTCACGGAAGAACTTCTGCAGCCGTTGCAGCAACGGACAATAAAAAGATTGTAGCTCCAATGAATGCGCAACAAAGCGTAACTTTTTTACCTTTAAATAAAATTGAATTGGTAGAAAAAGAACTCGAAAAGGGAGATGTTTGTTGTGTGATAATTGAAGGAATTCAAGGAGTTGGCGGATTAGATGAAGGTACAACTGATTTTTTTCAGGCCTTAGAACTTGCCTGTGAGAAACACGATGTTGTTTTAATTTTAGACGAAGTACAATCGGGATATGGACGAAGCGGAAAGTTTTTTGCGCACCAATATCACGGTATAAAACCAGATGTTATCTCTATTGCTAAAGGAATGGGAAATGGTTTTCCAATTGGTGGAATCTTAATTTCTCCAAAAATCAAAGCGAGTTTTGGATTGTTAGGGACTACTTTTGGAGGAAGTCATTTGTCGTGTGCAGCAGGAATTGCAGTCTTGGAAACCATTGAAAAAGAAAAACTACAAGAAAACGCAACGTTAGTTTATAATCACTTTTTGGAAGTTATAAAAGACATGCCTTATGTCAAAAAAATAAAAGGAAAAGGATTAATGTTGGGATTGGAATTTGATTTTGATGTGAGTGAACTTCGAAAGAAAATGATTCTAGAAAAACATGTATTTACAGGTAATTCTAGTAATAAAAACCTTCTTCGAATTCTCCCGCCGCTAACGATTACAAAAGAAGCTATCAATCATTTTGTTAAAGTTTTGAAAGAAGCTTTAGAAGAAATTAAAGCATAATACTATGAATTTCATATCCTTAAACGACATCGATTCTTTAAAAAAATGGGTGTCAGAAGCTTTAGAAATTAAAGAAAATCCATTAAAAAACAAAAAACTAGGAAAAAATAAAACCTTAGGGATGTTGTTTTTCAATCCAAGTTTAAGAACGCGTTTGAGTACTCAAAAAGCCGCTTTAAATCTAGGAATGAATGTTATGGTTATGAACTTTACAAACGAAGGGTGGACCTTGGAATTTGAAGATGGCGCCATAATGAATCAAGGGGCTTCGGAGCATATTAAAGAAGCGGCAGAAGTCGTTTCTCAATATTGTGATGTTATTGCAATTCGTGCTTTTGCGGAATTAAAAGACAAGGAAAAGGATAATTCCGAAGTTGTAATTTCAGGTTTTATGAAATATGCAACCGTGCCAATAATCAATATGGAAAGTGCTACGGGACATCCATTACAAGCTCTTGCAGACGCTATTACAATGGAAGAATTTAAACCAAATCACCGACCAAAAGTAGTGCTTTCGTGGGCGCCACATCCAAAAGCGTTGCCCCAGGCGGTTCCCAATTCTTTTGTAGAAATGATGCAACTTCAAGATGCTGATTTTGTGATTACGCACCCCGAAGGTTACGAGTTGAACCCAAAAATTACTAAGAATTCTAAAATAGAATATAACCAAGATAAAGCCTTTGAAAACGCCGATTTTATCTATGCTAAAAATTGGAGCAATTACAATCAATACGGACAAATAACCAATTCAGATCCGAATTGGACTGTGACTGCAGATAAAATGAAACTGACCAATAATGCTAAATTTATGCACTGTTTGCCCGTTAGAAGAAACGTAATTGTTACCGATGAAGTAATTGACAGTGAGAATTCTATTGTGATGAATCAGGCCAATAATAGAACCTATTCTGCGCAATTGGTTTTACAAAAAATCTTGAAAGATGAAAAATAAAGCAGAAATTACTGTTGTAAAAATAGGAGGAAATATAATTGATAACCCGTCTGAATTGTTACTTTTTTTAGCTGATTTTTCTAAAATCCAAGGACATAAAATACTCGTTCACGGAGGTGGAAAATTAGCAACAAAAATGGCTGAAAGTATTGGCTTAACACCTCAGTTAATTGATGGTCGCAGAATTACGGATGCACCCATGCTTGATGTGGCTGTGATGACTTATGCTGGAGCAATTAACAAAAATATCGTTGCTCAATTGCAAGCGTTAAATTGCAATGCTATTGGACTTTCTGGTGCCGATGGAAATTTAATTCAATCCGAGAAAAGAAACCACCCAACAATTGATTTTGGTTTTGTTGGCGATGTAAAAAAGGTAAATTCCGAACTCTTACAAGCCTTTCTTTCTATTGGGATTTCGCCTGTTTTTTGTGCAATTACGCATGATAATAAAGGGCAACTTTTAAATACCAATGCAGATACGATTGCCAGTGAAATTGCAATTTCTTTGAGTACGATTTTTGAAGTTTCACTCCTTTATTGTTTCGAAAAACAAGGTGTATTAGCAGATCCAGAAGATGAAAATTCCGTTATTCTGCAAATAAACGAACAGGATTACAAAGAATTATTAAATAAAAAAGCAATCCACTCAGGAATGATTCCAAAAATGGATAATTGTTTTTATGCCTTAAAAAAGGGAGTCGAAAAGGTTATTATTGGAAGCCCAAACTTGTTGTCTAATGAGAATTCAATTTTCACCACTATTAAACTATAATTTATGAAGTCGATTGAAAAAATTACTATAGAGGCAATTGAGTTGTTGAAAAAACTTATTGAAACACCTTCTTTTTCAAGTGAAGAAGACAAAACAGCACTATTAATTGAAGCTTGGTTTATAGAAAACGAAATCCCTTTTGAGCGAAATAACAACAATATATGGGCTTATAATTTGCATTTCGATAAATCAAAACCCACGTTATTATTGAATTCTCATCATGATACAGTAAACCCAAATCAAGGCTACACAATTGATCCGTTTTCTGCCATTGTTGAAGGTGATAAGCTTTTCGGACTCGGGAGTAATGACGCTGGAGGTTGTTTAGTTTCGCTAATCGCAGCTTTTACAAATCTTCATAAAGCCGAAAATTTATCGCATAATATTGTGATAGTCGCCTCTGCAGAGGAGGAAAGTAGTGGTCAAAACGGACTTAATAGCGTGTTGAAATTCTTGCCTGAGTTGGATTGCGCTATCGTTGGCGAGCCTACGCAAATGCAATTGGCAATAGCCGAAAAGGGATTGGTGGTTCTTGATGTTCAGGTTCTTGGGACTGCAAGTCACGCCGCGCATGTGAATTTAGACAATCCAATTATGAAAACCATTGGAATTTTAGAATGGTTCAAAAACTACCAATTCGATAAAGTTTCACAGGTTTTAGGTCCTGTAAAAGCTACGGTAACTCAAATTAATGCTGGAAAACAACACAATGTGGTTCCTTCAGAATGTAATTTGGTGGTTGATATTCGTGTCAACGAAAAATACACCAATCAGGAAATCGTGGACATCATAAATCAAAATATCGAAGCTGTGGTAAAACCGCGTTCTTTGAATTTAAAAGCGTCGTCCATTCCTGAAAATCATGGCTTGGTTCAAGCGGGAATCGCCTTGGGAAGAACTACGTATGGATCGCCAACACTGTCCGATCAGTCGGTTTTAGAATGCCAATCTTTGAAGTTAGGACCAGGGAATTCCTTACGATCTCATACTTCAAATGAATTTATATATCTGTCTGAAATTGAGGAAGGTATAGAAATTTATATAAAAATATTAAGTGCTTTTTTAAAACA
>JBEAUV010000226.1:0-4394 GCA_041161265.1 Bacteroidota bacterium
TCATATATGTCTGACCTACAATTACTTTTGCAATTTCTTCACGTAATCGTTGAATAATTACTGCTTCTAATTTTATCTTCTCACTAAGAATCCTAAGCGCTTCTGCTGGGTTAATTGGATTAACTGCGTTGCTGCCTTCGACGTTGGTCGTGTTTTCTGTCATATTTTGAATAGTTGAATCTACAAAGGTGACAAAGTTTAACTGCTGAAAGCTTGATTTTGCTGTTAAATATTGTTAACATTGCTTAGCACTAAACACACGAAAAGAACACCGATGGAAAAGAGAACTTGTAAAGAATGTGGGCAAAATTTAACAGGTCGCAGAGATCAGAAGTTTTGCTCAGATTACTGTCGAAATTCATTCAACAATCGTCAGAATGAAGATGCAACAGCGTATGTCCGTCGAATCAACAACATCTTACGTAAAAACCGTCGAATTTTAGCTGCTTTAAATCCTAAAGGAAAAGTTACGCTTGATGGAATAACACTTGCAGAAGAAGGGTTTAATTTTCATTATTTCACGAATATCTACAAGACTCAGAAAGGGTCACAGTATTATTTTTGCTACGACCAAGGTTATATCAAGATGGATAATGATCAATATATGTTGGTGCAAAAACAGGATTACGTGAAGTAGCCTCGACAGTCTTTCTCAAATTACGACCAGTATTTCTCTCGAATCTAAGGTAGTCGAGCTTCAGTCGAGACAACCTTATATTCATTCACAAAGCAGCCACCAATCAAAAACTCATCACCTTTTTTGACTAACGTTCTACCAAATTGCGAAAGTGTATCTGGAAATTCTTCCATCCACATGTCTTTGATGAGATACAGTTTCTTTTGCTGAAACACCTTGTCAACCAATTCATGTTTGCGCACTGCATAGGAGAATTCGTGCGGTGTAGCGATAATATTATCTGGATCAACGCAGGCAATTAAATAAGAATTCCAATAATCACCAATGATACCAATTTGTCCTAATTTTTTGAATTCTGAGATTGTTTGAACCGTAGGTTTGAATGTTTTTGGCGAAACATATTTTAAATTGTAGAGTGTTCCAATTCCTCCAATTAAAACTATTGACAGGGTGAAAAATCTGAGTTTTTTGATAAGACCATTTTGAAGTTGTGAAGCATCTAAAAATAATAGAAGTGCAAACGATAAGGAAATATAGGTGCAGGTAAAATACCTTCTTGGCACATTGTTTTCGAATGTCCACGATGAAATTAGAATGATGAATAACAATAAAAATCCTTCGATTAGGAAAAAGTAAAACCATCTATTTTGAATGCTTTTTAACTTTTTTCTATTAAATACTAGAACTCCAATTAGGATTAATACGAGGTAAGTGTAAATACTCGTAAGCGGTTCATTCGCTTTGAAAATCAGAATATCGTAAACAGATTCGAAAAATTGTTTGAAGGTGTTTAAAATATTCCCGAATTCGCTAAAGTTGGAATAGGATTGAAGGTTTGGAGAGAAACTTTTTGCATGTTTGATAAAAAGGAATCCTAAAGCGATTCCAGAAAGCAAATACAAAACTCCTTTATTCAGTATGATATTTTTAATTGACGGATTTTCCTTAATGAATATCAGAGATTGAATACCAATCAAAACACCAATTGAAACTAGGGCCATTTCTGAAACCCATACGGCGGTAATAAGTGTAAATGTGAAAAGAATGAAATAAAGATGTTTTTTAGAATTACCTTCTTTGCCAATGTTGATTTCATTTAATAAATAACAAGCGATTGCAATTAAACTATAGTGAATTCCAAAAGCAAATTGGGTCACATCAATCATGTGAATAGGAGGGAAGAACCAAATAATGCAAAAAATCAATTTGTACCAACTGTTTTTGAGGAAGGATGCAAAAGCTAAAAACCCTGATAAAAGAAGGAGATAATGCGTAATTGATTCTGAAGTTAATGCGGATAAATGAAAAATTTTATAAAAAAATTGTCCTAAAAGTGGGATTAAACTTCCCATTCTATCTTGGCCCCAAAAGTAAAAATCATTGGGTAAATTAAAATCGTGAATCATTAATACAGTTACGGCATTATCTGAATTCAACAATGGATAAAACAAGGAAGAAAAAAAGAAGAAAGATAAACTTGAAATCAGAATGACTAATACCCAATATGTGTTTCTTCCCATCTATGCTTCATTACAAGTTAAAAGCAAATGTAACTATTTTCAATTAGGTGAAAAAAATCGAGATTAAAGAGAATATTCAGTAAAAAAAATCCGCAAATACATCGCTGCATTTGCGGATTTTAACTACTAACCACTACTATGATCTTATAACAAAATAGTATTCAAAATGTTTTATTAAATATTAAATAAACAATCAAATGGTTTTTCTGTTTAATTAAAAAATACATACATGTATCAATTAAAATGTACTCAATTTGTAAAAACCGACTTGGAAACATGCTGGGATTTTTTCTCATCTCCAAATAATCTTAGCAAAATTACTCCTAAAGAAATGGGATTTGAAGTTTTAACTGAAAATTCAGAACACATGTATGAAGGATTAATGATTGAATACAGAGTTAGACCTCTATTAAGCATCCCAATGCGTTGGATTACAGAAATCACTCATGTCAAGCATCAACACTATTTTGTGGATGAACAGCGTAAAGGTCCATACAAAATATGGCACCATGAACATCATTTTAAAGAAGTTCAAGGCGGTGTCGAGATGACAGATATTGTGTCATACGAATTACCTTTTGGAATTTTAGGTAAAATGGTACATCCGCTAATTGTGAAGAAAAAACTAGACGCAATTTTTGCTCACCGTTTTAAAGTAGTGGATGAATTATTTACTTGAAATAGTTCTAATTATTCAGTAGTTATTCCTTCAAATTCTTCTTCATTTTCTGCTGCCTCTTTTTTTGTTACTCGTAAAATTGCATCCTTGTGATGAGCAGGTGAATAAATGGTGTACATTTTTAATTCATCGCTATTTGAAGTGTTAATAATGTTGTGTTTTGCACCAGCTGGAACAACAACAGCATCACCGTCACAAATATCATAGGAGTGACCATCAATTATAACCTTCCCAGTTCCACTTTCAAATCTAAAAAATTGATCATTATCAGCATGAATTTCCTCTCCAATATCTTCGTTTGGGAGCAAACTCATTAAGACCAATTGACTGTGCTTTGAGGTGTAAAGCACTTTTCTAAAATTTGAATTTTCTTGTGTGGCTTTTTCGATTGAAATTTTAAATCCGTTCATGTTATCCGTTGTTTTTTAATGTTGTTACTAATGCGTATAAAGGTAATGCAACTGTTCACATAAAAACAGGACAAAAATCATCTTATTAAAAAAAGGGATTACAAAGTTTTTACCAACTCAAGCGCCTTTGTTATGTGGCCTTCCGTGTCGGTCAATGAGTTATAAATTCCACGAATTTCACCTTTTAGGTCAATGATATATGTCACTCTTCCGGAAATAAGTCCAAACAAACTTCTTGGAACACCAAACGTATTTCGAACCTCTTGTTTTGTATCGGCTAACAAATTGAATGTAAGTCTGTTTTTTTTCGCAAACATTAGATGAGATTGAACTGAATCAGATGAAATTCCAAAAACTTCACATCCTAAATCTTTGAATGTTTCATGGCTGTCACGAAAAGAACACGCCTCTTTTGTGCAACCACCTGTATTATCTTTTGGGTAAAAATAGATAACTAGGATTTTTTGACCAATGAATTCAGTGATGTTGATGGTTTTTCCTTCTTGGTTTTCTAAACTGAAATTTGGGCAATTATCGCCAATTTGTAATGACATATTATGGATTTAGTGCTTGTTTAAAACGGGATAATACCCTTTCTCGAGCAAATTTGTGATCAATAATTGGAGCTGGATATTCAGAAGTGCCAAATTCAGGAACCCATTTTTTTATGTATTCAAATTTTTTGTCGAATTTCTCTTGCTGGCTCGTTGGGTTAAAAACACGAAAATAGGGCGCTGCATCGCAACCACAACCAGCTGCCCATTGCCAACCTCCAACGTTACTTGCTAATTCGTAGTCCAATAATTTTTCCGCAAAGTATGTTTCCCCGAGTCTCCAATCCAACAACAAATGTTTGGTTAGAAAACTGGCTACAACCATCCGAACACGGTTATGCATGAATCCTGTAGAGTTCAATTCTCTCATTCCGGCGTCAACTAATGGATAGCCAGTTTTTCCTTCACACCAAGCTTCAAAATGAGAATCATTGTGCTCCCATTCTATTCGGTCGTATTGTTTCTTAAATGAATCTTTTGCAGAATGAGGAAAGTGAAAAATGATCATTTGATAGAAATCACGCCAAATTAATTCATTCAAAAAAGTTGGATTATTAGATAAGGCTGTTCTCACTAATTGACGTATGCTAATTG
>JBEAUV010000227.1:0-4380 GCA_041161265.1 Bacteroidota bacterium
CGCTGTAACACTATTCTCATCCGTAAATATTTTTACGAAACGTTTCGTTCTCATCTTCAATCATCAATTGGTGATAAGATGCGTACCTACTTTCTGAAATTTGACCATTTTCAACTGCATCTTTTACAGCACATTTTGGCTCATTCAAATGTTGACAATTGTGAAATTTACAAGCGCCAATTAATGCCCTCATTTCAGGGAAATAATGGGACAAAAATTCTTTTTCTAAGTCAACAATTCCAAATGCTCTGATTCCTGGCGTATCAACAATATAACCACCGGTTGTCAATTTGTGCATCTCTGCAAAAGTAGTTGTATGTTGACCTTGTAAATGTGATTTGGATATTTCTCCTGTTCTTAAATCAAGATTTGGATCTAGTGCGTTCACTAAAGTGCTTTTACCAACACCACTATGACCAGAGATCATTACTTTTTTATCTTTAATTTCTTCTCTTAGAAAGTCAATGTTTAACTTGTTTTCAGCCGAAATTTTATAACAAGGATATCCGATTGATTCATACAAATCGCACAGTGCATCTATATAAAAAAGTTCGTCTTCATCATAAATGTCAATTTTATTGAAAAGCAAAGTTGTCGGAATTCTGAACGATTCGGCTGCAACTAAAAAACGGTCAATAAAAGCTAAATGTGTATTCGGAGATTTTGTGGTGACCAATAAATAAGCACGATCTACATTGGCAGCTAGAATTTGCATTTGCTTACTTAGATTCGTTGATTTTCGAACGATGTAATTCTTGCGAACTTCAAAATCAGAAATCATGTATTTCCCCTCGTCATCAGGTGTCTCATCCATAACTACAACATCTCCAACAGCAATTGGGTTGGTAGTGCGTAGACCTTCCAAACGAATTTTACCTCGAATACGTGAACTTACTACAGAACCATCCATGAGTTCTACAGTGTACCATTTACCAGTTGATTTTAATACGTTTCCTTTGATTGACATTGTTGCAAAGATAGCTAGAAATGGAGAACTAACACTTGAAAATTGACAATTGAAATTTGTCAATTATTAACTATCTTCGCAATTCAAATTTTGAATCATGTCAATAGAGGTAAAAAACCTATTCAAATATTACGGTGAACAAGCAGCAGTGCGCGATGTAACTTTCTCCGTTGCTAAAGGTGAAATAGTTGGTTTTCTTGGTCCAAATGGAGCTGGTAAATCGACAACAATGAAAATATTGACTGGATTCATTTCAGCTTCTTCCGGAGAAGTAAAAGTATGTGGAATGCCTGTTGATGTTGATTCTTTAGACACGCGTCGGAAAATTGGTTATTTACCAGAAAACAATCCTTTATATCTTGATATGTATGTCAAGGAATACTTAGAATTCGTTGGAAAAATCTATCATGTTAAAAATTTGAAAGCGCGCGTTATTGAGATGATCAAAGCGGTTGGTTTGGAATTGGAACAAGATAAAAAACTAGGCGCTTTATCAAAAGGATATCGTCAACGCGTTGGTTTGGCAGCAGCTATTATTCATGATCCCGAGGTTTTGATTTTGGATGAACCAACTTCTGGTTTGGATCCAAATCAAATGGTCGAAATAAGAGAGCTCATTAAAAAAATCGGAAAGTCAAAAACGGTCATGCTTTCTACACATATCATGCGTGAAGTTGAAGCTATTTGTGACCGTGTTGTGATTATCAACAAAGGCCAAATTGTTGCCGATGATACTGCTTCACATTTACAAATTGATTTATCTCATCAAACTGTTTATGCTGAATTTGATGGAACAGTTTCTAAAGCAATGCTTTCTAAGATCAATCATGTTGGAAAAGTGGAAAAAGTCAACAATGGATGGTTATTGGAAACAACAGATGAGGTGGATTTGAGAAAAGTAATTGCTCAACATGCTCAACAAAATAATTTATTGGTCTTGACACTGAAAACAGAAGAAAAGACACTTGAAGAAGTATTTAAAGAATTAACGAAATAAGAATGCCAGCAAATTTTATCGAAGAATTGAAGTGGAGAGGAATGGTGCACGACATCATGCCTGGAACTGAAGAAGCACTGAATAAAAAAGTTTCTAGTGGATATATTGGTTTTGATCCAACAGCTGATTCATTGCATGTGGGACATTTGGTTCAGATTATGACATTGGTACATTTTCAACGAGCTGGACACAAACCATTTGCTTTGGTTGGCGGTGCAACGGGAATGGTTGGCGATCCTTCAGGTAAATCAAAAGAAAGAAATTTGTTAGATGCTGAAACATTGAATCACAATGTTGCTTGTGTGAAAGGTCAATTGGAGAAATTCTTAGATTTTAACAGTGGTGAAAATTCAGCAGAAATGGTGAATAACTACGATTGGTTCAAAGACATGAGTTTTTTGGATTTTATTCGTGATGTCGGAAAACATATTTCGGTAAATTATATGATGTCTAAGGATTCTGTTAAGTCGCGACTTGAAACAGGAATGTCCTTTACAGAGTTTTCTTACCAACTTGTTCAAGGGTACGATTTCTATTATTTGAATCAACACAAAGGATGTATTTTACAATGTGGTGGTTCTGATCAATGGGGAAATATTGTAACTGGAACTGAATTAATCAGAAGAAAAGGTGGGGGAGAAGCGTATGCTGTAACGACACCTTTAATCAAAAAAGCAGACGGAACGAAGTTTGGAAAAACGGAAGGCGGAAGTGTTTGGTTGGATCCTGAAAAAACGTCACCATATGAGTTTTACCAATTTTGGTTGAATTCAAGTGATGCCGATTCTGTGAATTACATTCGAATTTTCACCTTGAAAGCGCAAAGTGAAATTGAAGAACTAGAAAAAGAACACAACGAAGCACCGCATTTACGCGTTTTACAAAAAGCGATCGCTGAAGACATTACAATTCGTGTTCATGGAGAAGATGCCTTGAAAACAGCAATTCTTGCTTCTAATATATTATTCGGAAAATCTACTTCAGAGGATTTAAAATCACTTTCGGAAAAAGATTTCTTCACCATTTTTGACGGTGTCACTCAAGCAACAATCAGTCGTGCTGAGTTTGGAACTTCTTTTTCAATTGTAGAAGCATTAGCTGGTAAAGCAAGATTTTTATCTTCTAATGGTGAGGCTCGTCGCGAATTAAAAGCAAACGCGATTTCAGTGAACAAAGAAAAAGTTGGAGAAGAATTTATGTTGACAAGTGAGAACTTAATCAATGACAAATATGTGTTATTGGGGAAGGGGAAGAAGACGAATTATATTTTGGTGGTAGAATAGTTATTTGAATTATTTACAGCTACTAAATTTTGCAATTTAGCAAAATAGCTATATTACGAAGAAAGTCTATTTTTATTGACTTACAGGGCCACTTGGTGTTTTAATCCCTTAAAAAGAAATTTAGTTCATCCAGAATTTCAGGAACTAAAATTATGCGATATTCATGATGAAAATAGTGAAATTCAACAATATTTGCAGATTTAAGCTTAAACAAATGATCGTGAACAGCAGTCGAAGAAAGATTTAATACTGACCGAAAATCTACATTTCTTAAATAGGGATTTTCTTTAAGTGTTTTAATAATAGTTATTCTTGCTGGATGACCAAGTGCATTTGCAAGTTGAGCCAATTGAATACTTTCAGTAGAATAATGATTGATTTTTGATGCTCCCATAAGTTGTGTTTGAAATAATTTTCTATTGAATATAAGAAAAAAGGTTAGTATTTCAATACCATTTAACGTTTTTCTAATTTTCCAAAATAGCTATATTATGTAGAAAGTCGGTTTTTATTGATGTTTCAATATTCTATCTCCCACAAAAACAACCCATGTGCCGGAACCGATGTCGATGCTGCTTGACGATCTTTTGCCTCAATAATTCCAGATATAGCTGCTGGTTCTATTTTTCCTAAACCAACTTCTATTAACGTTCCAACTGTTGCACGTACCATGTTGCGCAAAAATCGATCTGCACTAATTTCAAAATAGAGTTGGTTCCCATCTACTACCCAATGAGCTTTGTCTATCGTGCAAATATTCGTTTTAACGTCGGTATGCAATTTAGATAATGAGGTAAAATCTTTTGTGCCAATCAATAGTTGAGCGGCTTCATTCATTTTAGAAATGTCCAATTTTTGAGGAAAGTACCAACTTGTTGCAGTGATAAAAGCATCTTTTTTTTGATGTATAAAATAGCGGTAAGTGCGTCTTTTTGCTTCGAAACGTGCATGTTTTTCGCTATCTACTAATTCTGCAGCATGCACAACAATGGAATCTGGTAACATTCGATTCAACTTGAAAACAAACTGATCAATGGAGTCTATCGGTTCTAAATCGACATGAAAGAAATATTCTTTTGCATGAACGCCTGTATCTGTTCTGCCGCAACCAAGAATTGTTATTGGCTTTAAGG
>JBEAUV010000228.1:0-4367 GCA_041161265.1 Bacteroidota bacterium
GCATGTGGCAAAATCGTTTGGAGATAAATTGTTGTACGATGATTTGAACTTTAAATTACCACCTGCTGGAATTGTTGGGATTATCGGGCCAAATGGTGCTGGTAAAACAACGATTTTCAAAATGATTATGGACGAGTTAGAACCTGATTCTGGAGAATTTTCTGTTGGTGAAACAGTAAAGATTGGTTATGTAGATCAAACTCATAAAGATATTCAACCTGAAAAGACAGTTTTTGACGTCGTTTCTAATGGTTTAGAATATGTGGAAGTTGGAAATCAAAAGATTAATTCTCGCGCTTATTTATCGAAATTTAATTTCAACGGTTCAGATCAAAATAAGAAAGTTGGGATTTTATCAGGTGGAGAAAGAAATAGATTGCATTTAGCTATGACGCTTAAAACAGAAGCAAACGTTTTATTGTTAGATGAGCCAACAAATGATATTGACGTTAATACGCTTCGTGCTTTAGAGGAAGGGATCATGAACTTTGCTGGTTGCGCTGTTGTTATTTCCCACGATAGATGGTTTTTAGATCGTATTTGTACGCATATCTTGGCGTTCGAAGGAGATTCGCAAGCATATTGGTTTGAAGGTTCTTATTCTGAATACGAAGAAAATAAGAAGAAACGTCTTGGGGATTCTGGTCCAAAGAGAATTAAATATAGAAAACTGGTTAAGTAGTTACAAGTTGCTAGTTTACTAATGACTTATAGCATAACTGAACATAAATTTTAAGTTTTAGAATAACTAGTAATTTGTAATTAATAACTCACAACTAATAAAAAAATGGACCCATTACACGGCATAACCCTTGAAAGAATGCTTACTGAACTGGTAGAAGAGATCGGGTGGAAGCATATGGGTGAATTGTTGAAGATTAATTGTTTTTTGAGTGACCCGAGTATTAAAAGCAGTTTGACTTTTCTACGCAAAACTCCGTGGGCAAGAGCTAAAGTGGAAAAAATGTATTTGGAAAGAATAATAGATTTTAAAAAATAAAGAATTACAAAACCCAAATTTATTAAGAATGAGTGTAAGAAATTTAGAACCGAAAGCATTGTGGAATTATTTTGCTGATTTGAATGCTGTACCACGTCCTTCGAAGAAAGAAGAAAGAGTTATTCAATTCATGGTGGATTTCGGAAATTCTTTGGGATTAGAAACAAAAAAGGATGCAATTCAGAATGTGATCATCAAAAAACCGGCAACAGCAGGTATGGAAGATAGAACGACATTGATTTTACAATCGCATTTAGACATGGTACATCAGAAAAATGCGGATACAAATTTTGATTTCGATGCGCAAGGAATTGAAATGATCGTTGAAGGTGATTGGTTGAGAGCAAATGGAACAACTTTAGGGGCTGACAATGGGATTGGTGTGGCGTCAATTATGGCATTATTAGCATCAACTGATATTTCTCATCCAGCGTTAGAAGCAATGTTTACAATTGATGAAGAAACAGGAATGACAGGAGCAATGCAACTGGACGGTTCAAACTTTGATGGTAAAATTTTATTGAATTTGGACACGGAGGATGATGATGAATTGTCTATCGGTTGTGCTGGAGGCATTGACACTAATACTTTATATAAATATAGTCAAGTTGATGTAAATCAAGATTCAGAAACAGTAGAAATTTCATTAAGAGGTTTGTTGGGCGGACATTCAGGAATGGATATTGACAAGGGGAGAGGTAACGCAAATAAAATGATGACACGTTTACTTTATTACTTGGACCCCATAGTTTCTTTTCAATTGATTTCGTTTGACGGAGGAAGTTTAAGGAATGCAATTCCGAGAGAAGCAACCGTTGTTATTGCATTTGATAAATCTGAGAAAACGAGCATTGAGAAGTCAATTGAAAGTTTTCTAGCGATTCTTAAAGCTGAATATTCTGTAATTGAGCCGAATTTCATGATTTCATCGACTGTTGTTGAATCAGTTTCAAAAGCGGTAGGTAATGAAGATTTTAAAAAGATATTGAATACTCTTTATGCTTTGCATAACGGCGTTTTCAGAATGAGCCCGGATATCAAAGATTTAGTTGAAGCATCTTCTAGTTTGGCAAGAGTGATCTTGAAAGATGGAGAATTTATAACACAATCATTGCAAAGAAGTAGTGTTGAAACATCTAAGGATGATGTTGCTAATACAATTCGTACTGCATTTGAGAATATGGGTTGTGAAGTTATTCAAAGTGGCGATTATCCCGGATGGCAGCCAAATCCAAATTCAGCGATATTAAAATTGATGACTGAATTATACAGAGAAATGTACAATGAAGAGCCAAAAGTAAAAGCTTGTCACGCAGGATTAGAATGTGGTATTTTAGGCAAGCATTTACCTGGTGTAGATATGATTTCTTTTGGACCGAATATTCGTGCAGCGCATTCTCCAGATGAAAAAGTACAAATTTCTTCAGTTCAAAAATACTGGCCATTTTTATTGGAAGTGATCAATAGAACTCCAAAAGCAAATTGAATCCACAAGATTCACGCGAAGAGCTTGTAAAGCTAGCAAATACTAGAATGCCCTTTGGAAAGTTCAAAGGGCATTTGCTTATTCAGTTACCTGAATATTATTTAGTTTGGTATAGGGGCAAGGGGTTTCCTGAAGGAAAAATTGGGCAACAATTGCAACTCATGTACGAGATTAAGGCGAACGGTTTAGAGGATTTAATCTATCCTTTAATCAAGAAATAATACAATTGAATTTACACTTGTTTTATTTATTTTCGTTTAAAAATCAATTCGTTACGTTGAGTAATATCCATCATTCGTTGAATTTAAAGTTTACATTACTTAATTATTTTTTATTTTTTTGAAACTTTCTTTTGGTTCATGCCGTAAACCCGACCTGAAACAGATTTAGAAATTCATAATTAAAAGATATTAAAATGATAAATAATTCAGTTAAACTAGCTCAGTATAAGTTGTCTCAACATAGATTACAAGGAGAGAAAAGTAAATTAAATATTTTTGAGGTCGCTCAATTGATGGATTCAATTAAAATTTCACAACAAATGAAAAACAGTGCTTCAAGTTCGGTGTTTTATTCTGTATATAATAATTAAATTACTTAAAATCAATTTTTTAGAGGAGCTATAGCTCCTTTTTTTATGCTTATTAATTGTGAACTTACTGGATTTTTGGAGATTATTGCCATTTGTGAATTAATAATCTATATTTGTACATAATAATAAATTACAAATGTTAATTCAAGAAAGGCTTCAAATGATTCTTAAAATGCACAATTTAACACCTTCAGCTTTTGCTGATCAATTAGGAGTGCAGCGTTCTAATGTGAGTCATGTTATGTCTGGTAGAAATAAGCCTAGTCTAGATTTTCTTGAAAAAATAATTGTTACATACCCAAGGGTGAATGCGCATTGGTTGATTACAGGAGTTATGTCTAAAGAAGAATTAGGTAGGAAAAAGGAAGATATTGCTTTAAAAGTTGAAGATCAGAATACTCATAAGTTAAGTGGTACTATCGATAAATCGAAGAAAGACATAGTGAAAATAGTTGCATTTTATGCCGACGAAACATTTATAGAGTACTACCCTCCGGCTCCACAATTCTAGTTTTACTGTTTTTTGAGACAGTTCTGAAACCACCGTCTTTTTTGAGAAGTATAGTTTTTTATTTGACTAACAACAAGTTGCTTTTAAGAAATGGTGTGTTTAGTTTAAAAAATAATTAATAATATAAATTAAGAAATAGGTTCTTGAGAAAAAGTAAATGGTGATTGGAAGGAAGTAATTAAAAATAAGATAACGAGTTTGATTGTTATTCCCAGTTAAAGTCTTGTTATTACTCTCAATTGATTAAATGTTACTTGAATTGAAAGTTATTCTTTTAAATTCTGAAACCAAAATTGCTGCTGCAACTGAAACATTCAAAGATTCAGCACCTCCGAAACTTGGAATTGAAATGGCTTTGGTTATTATTGGTAGGAGTGAGGGACAAATTCCATTACCTTCATTACCTAACAGTAATACTCCTGATTTGGGTAATTTCTCCTTGTAAATGTTTGAACCTTCTAACAAAGCACCATAAATAGGTGTTGCACATTTTTTTAACCAATCTTCCAGTTCTACATAATGAATATTAACCCTAAAAATTGCACCCATACTGGCTTGAACCACTTTTGGATTATAACAATCAACCGTCGTTTTTGAACAAACAATATCTGCTATACCATACCAATCAGCAATCCGTAATATAGTCCCGAAATTCCCAGGGTCCTGAACCCCATCAAGTGCAAGAATTAAATCACTTTTTACAATAGTAGAGGGAGATTCGATTTGACGGAGTATTGCAAAAGCTTTATTAGGGGTCCTAAGGATGGAGATTTGTTCT
>JBEAUV010000229.1:0-4278 GCA_041161265.1 Bacteroidota bacterium
TCTTTATCGTTACTTTTTGTAATGCAGGATTCGGATATAGCCAATCTGATTCAATATTGGTAGTTTTTGAATTTTCAGATGATACTTTTAAAGAAAGTATTCAAAATGTGAATGCGACTTTTACATTTTCCTCTAAATCAAAATACCGAACGTCCAACTCAAAAGGAAAAATCGAAATATATGTTCCTAATAACTCATTGATTTCTTATAAATTCAATCATGCAATTTATGAATCAGTTTCAGGTGTTAAAAAAGTTTTTTTAAAAGAGTTAACTGATACATTCACTGTTTCAATTGAAATGGTAGCTTCCAAAATAAATTCATTAAAAGAAATAGTCATAAAAGCACCAGGAGTTCCTGATACTGTTTTTGAATCCAAACGTTTAAGTGTAGCAGATTTTGAAGTGCAACAAAATGGACGTTTAGTTTTACTGACATATCCAAAACAATTGAGAAAAGGGAGTGAATTGCTTCTATACGATGGAATGGAAGTTCTTAATACGTTTAGTGTTCCTGGAATCGCACAAGAATTGGTGAGAGATTATAGAGGAAATGCACATGTTGTTTGTGATGATAATGTTTATGGGTTGCATGTAAATGGACAAAACATTGAAATTTCATCTTTAGAAAAAGCATATTATTTAAAATACTTAGCACCTATTTTAGACACGAACAGAAACAAAATGTTCTTCTCCAATTTCAATAAAGATTATCCTGCATTTGAATATTATTCGTTTGATCAATTAGATTCTACCTATTCGAAAATCATCAATATTAAGGATGATCTGATGATGGAATTGTATAAGTCAGAATATAAATGGGTGGATGTTCGCACTAAACTTTGGGCGAAGGCAAAAGAAAACGAAACAGGAATTGAAGCTGAAATTTGGGTTGGAGCAAATTACTTCACACAATCAATCTATTACAAAGAATTGTACGCACCATTGTTTTCAAAAAACGATACAGTTTATGTATTTGATTATTATCGCGACAAATTATACTCTTTTGATCGAGTTGGTAATCCGTTGGATAGTGTTGCCATTTACCACCATTATCAACCGAAATCTACTGGTTGGAAAAAACAATTAATTCAAGACAAAGGAACAGGAGAAATTTATGCCGTTTATGACCGCTCTGGGTATTCTTACATCGGATTGATTGATCCCAAAACAGGTGAAATAAAAGAACAAGTTCGATTGGAATTTCGATACGTTGATAAAATTTCTGTTCACGATAATTTCGTATATTATGTTTATCGACCTTTTGAAACAGCTCAGAAAAAATTCTTGTACAAAGAGAGATTACCGTATAATTTTGGTTTTGCTAAAGTTCCTTATGGAACAGAAACTTCAATTGAAACAGGTAAATGATCAGAATAACCACCGAGATATTTGGAACCACCATACGTTCTAAAAGGAACAATAACTCCTTTGTATTCAGTTAAAAGGTAATCAAATGAATGAATTACACCAGATTCAGGAACGATTTTGATTCCTTTTTTCTTCGTCATTCCGTGTGAAACAAAAATATGATCTAAAATATCCCATTCTTCTTTGTAGTTGTAACTTCCTCCAAATTTTCCAGAAGTCGCACAAATCATTGGAGTTAATTTTTCTTGAATTAATTGTGGAGCCTTATCAATTGGATAATCATTTAAATCACCCATAAAGACAATCTTGTAATTACAATTGATTTTCAACAAGGAATCGATAAAGTGTCTTGCCGTTTTTGCTGCTTCAAGTCTGTTTGCTTCACTTTCATCTTGTCCAGCTCTTCTGCTTGGCCAATGATTCACCAAGCCAATAATAGTATCTTTTTTCATAGAAAATTTAGCCCACAAAATATCACGAGAAGAGGGTGCAGTTTGTTCTGGTAAAACAAATCTTAAAATTCCAGATTTGGCAAGTTTTAAAACAGAACTGTCATATGCCAAGGCAACATCAATTCCGCGAGCATCCATGCTTTCGTAATGAACTACACCATATTTATGCAAGTTTGTAGAATGCTTCAAAACGTCACGAACAACGGTTTCGTTTTCAATTTCACACATTCCTATAATCAATGGATTCTTCATTTCTCCCAATACTTGGTTAATGTGCTTGAGTTTCTCAAAATATTTAGCTGAATTCCATTCGTTTTTACTTGCAGGTAAAAATTCTGCGTCGTCATTTATACCATCTATGGTGTCAAATAAATTATCTACATTATAAAATACAATATTTCTAACTGTCTGTCCGCTAGAAGCAAAACTGAATGTTAATGCAAATAAGGTGAAGATGATAAATTTCATAGTTTTATTTTTTATAAAGATAAGTAATACAATCTCAAGTTGAATTGGAGCTTCATTAAATTAATGTGAATTCATTATCCAATTCCTCGCCATTGGACCTTCGCAGAATATTAAATCTAGAATTGATAAATTTGGATGAAATTCTTTTCCTGTTGAAAAAACTTGCTGATAAAAAGGCATTTCTTTCAATGAATTAAAATCATTTAATCTAAAGTCTTTTGTTATTGATTCCTCCATATATTCAGCAGAAAAATTCAGCTCAATTGGAATTGATAACCATTCAAGAATGCGTTCTGTAATATTGGAAGTATAACGACATAGATTCTTTTCATTTTGGAAAATCAATTCTTCGACTTCGATTCCATAATGATCAAAAAATGGGGCAGAGGAGTAGGCAGTTTTTATAGAACGCCAGATCTTGACTTGCCAATCTGTTTCTGTACTTAATTCAACTTGATCCATTTTGGTTTTTGAACCATTTGGACGATGCAATGGAATATTCAATTGCTGAACACCATTTGGCGAAAGTATTTCACAGCGAGATCGAATTGTTCCTTTTAGAATATGCTCTTTTACTTCGAAAATTGGATTCGAGGAATTGGCTAATTCTTTAAAGTATTGAACATTCCCAAAAAAAGCAATTGGAAATACAGTCAACATTATTCAATCAGTTTGAACAATCTATCCCAACGAATACCGATACTTGGATCTGCACTTTTCGAGAACCAAACCAATGATGCTCTACCAACAATATGATCTTCAGGAACAAATCCCCAAATACGAGAATCTGCCGAGTTGTAACGATTATCTCCCATCAACCAATAATAATTCAAAGAAAAAGTATACTTGGTAACTTTCTTTTTATCAATGTAAATACCATCCTTTTTCTCTTCTAATTGATGTCCTTCGTAGGCAGTGATTATACGACGGTACCAAGCAATATTCTTAGCTGAAATAGAAATTGTTTGTCCTTTCTTTGGGATCTGAAATTTTGTAAAATCAGTTATTGTATTATTGATGTACAAATCTTTCGGGAATTGTCCTAAATTACTTAACAAATCTGACGCAATGGGCTTGTATGATTTTGTATCTGAATATTGAGGATATAAAACTATTGTAAACACTGCATCAGGATTGTTTTTTGACAAATCAGTTAACTGTTTCTTTGTTAAATTCATTGTATACGTTTTCCCCCCATCTTGAGTGTAGTAATCATTTCTGCTATCCTCAAGTCCATAACGTTCTCTCATTGTCTTTTTACCCGGCTCTAAGAAATTGGTAACAGTATATTGTAAATTTTGGAATTCTGGAATAAACGCTGGTTTTCCATTAACGTGCAACACAGAACTTTTAATTTCCATCCAATCACCTGGTAAACCAACACATCTTTTGATATAATTTTCTCTTTTATCAACTGGACGATAAATAATACCATAAGTACTAATTGTTTGACCATTTTGATGTGCTATTTTTTCTTCCGCAAGCATTTTTCGTGCTTGAGATTTATACTTTTCGAGATTTTGAATCATGCGCTTATTCAAAAATACATTTGCTAAACTATCTGCTAGCACCACATCGCCACCTTTTTTCGTCAAACTATCTGTATAGAATTGTTTTGCAATTTGATATTGTCTTCCTGTTTCTGGGTCATTTTGGAACAAGTAGAAAGCCTCGTTATTTACAATTCCATGATAATCATGTCCCATCAATCCATCTGGCATTCTAGGATCGTAAACAGCTGTGTCACCAGAAGGATAATTAAAAACAACAACGTCATTTCTATTGATTCTTCCAAATCCTGGAATTCGCGTGTAATTCCCTGTTTCTAAAGTAGAATAGGATTTAATATTTACCCAAGGAACGGTGTTGTGAACCAATGGAAAAGATAAAGGTGTAACGGGAACTTTCGGTCCATAAGCCAATTTGTTCACGAACAAGAAATCTCCAACCAACAACGTTTTTTCCATCGAACCAGTTGGAATTTGAAA
>JBEAUV010000230.1:0-4239 GCA_041161265.1 Bacteroidota bacterium
CCATCAGTTTGTTTGAATTTGCTTGAGGTTTTCATCGAAACCTTTGCTGATGTTAGCGCTATTGATTCTCTAGCCTCAAGTATTTAATCGGTCCATGCGATTTTTCATTCTCATTTCTTTTATACTCCATCTCTTTGGTTCAGGATTCAAACGATGCTGTTTGGTTTTCGAGCTGTTCACATGTTTATTCAATCTGTTCACATATTTATTCGAACGGTTCGAACGTACAAGCCAAAGGATCGGTCGTGGGAACAAAGATTCGCTTGTTTATTCGAAAGATTCGGTCGTACAAGCCAAAGGTTCGGTCGTCCAAAAAAATAATTCTCCTTTCATTCAAGAGATCATTACCCCCATTCACAAGTGAAATAAAGTAGTTAAATAAATGAATATGTATTTTAACGAAAATTAACCAAATGAAAATCAGCATTTTGGCATAGTATTCACACTGCATTAGACAAGCCGTTCGGCAAGATAAATTTGTCGGACATAAAACTAAATAGTATGAAAAATGTGTACAAAAATCGAATCAACATGTACAAAACTGTACTGTCGATCGTCAAGCAACACGAAACAATTTGGGGAGGAACTCCAGGAGTTGTGAACAGTGTGAACCGCTTGGAAAACAGTTTAATTTCACTGAATGAAAAGGAATCAGCTCAAGGATCTGTCACCCTTGGAGTATCGATGGCACGAGAAATGTTTTTCGAAAATGTAGCCGACAAGATGATCATTTTGCACGATGCATTGTGGATCTATGCGAAGTCGACCAACCAATTTGAATTGCAGGCTCGGAATCACCATTCTCCTTCGAAAGTCAGAAATTTGGGGAGTTCAAAACGTTTGATTCAAATCAACACATTGTTAATCGATTTGACAAATCATGGAACTGAGCTAGCATTTTTTGGTGTCACACCAGCGACCATTGAAAATTTCGTTTCTTTGGTGAGTGAGTACCAACTCATAGCGTTGAATCCAAGGATGTCAATAGTTTCACGCAAAACGATTACAGAGGAGATTACGAGAGATTTATTTGAAATCAATGAAATTCTCCAAATTCTAGATCGATTGATTCGTAGTTTCAACGAACAAGAATCCAACTTCGTACTTTTGTACTTCAATGCGCGCATAAAAGTCGATTTAAAAGGAAAGCGAAACCACCGAAGCGGTGCACCACCTGTAGAACCAGATGATGGAACTATAATTGAATAGTAGATGAAGAAATCCTCCGGAAACGGGGGATTTTTTGTTTTAGGAAAGTGAGTGGCATGTGAAAAAACAAAATTTCAAATTGATTTTATCCTATGTTTCAATTTATTTTACCGTAGAACTCAGAAAAAAGATGATCCCAATTCCCGTGAGTAGTGAAAGTAATACATTCAATCCAGCCAAAAGTAAATTTCCAGAATTTATCAATTGAACTGTTTCGTAACTGAATGTGCTAAAGGTGCTAAATCCACCACAAAAACCAATGAGCAAAAATGGTTTTATCCAATCATATTGACTCATTTTATCGGATAAACAGTAAACGATAATTCCTAACAACAAACAAGCGAGAAAATTCGTAATTAATGTTCCAACAGGAAATGTATTTGGCCAAAATTTCAACGAAATAATTCCAATCACATATCTCAGAAGACTCCCTAATCCTCCTCCAATAAATATTAAAACTAAATTCATTTCTTATTTTTTAGATGAAGTTAATCTAAAATACCAAAACTTGTAGAGTAAAAATGCAATTAAGGAACCAATTGCCCCTCCGACTACTACATCAGATAAATAATGGACTCCCAAATATATTCTACTGAAACAGATGATGATTCCAGCGAATAATAACAACCATTTTAATTTTGAAT
This sequence comes from Bacteroidota bacterium, assembly GCA_041161265.1. Taxonomy (GTDB): domain Bacteria; phylum Bacteroidota; class Bacteroidia; order Flavobacteriales_D; family Crocinitomicaceae; genus M0103. Next base: position 1,854 of record JBEAUV010000230.1, read on the forward strand.
ACGCTTTATTGAGAACTAATAAAGAAGCTGTAGCTATTGCGAAATAATTCGCGGCATGTGAAGAGATAAATCCATATTCTCCTCCTTGATATAGATTCCCTGGAGCTATTTGATAAAAATGCAACCTGTCTATCAAAAGTAAATTATGTGATGGTCTATAACGAAGAAACACATTTTTGAATAAATGAACCGATACTAAATCAGTGACAATTACTGCAATTACAGCAAACAATAGAAAGAAAACAAAATGCTCTTTCGTTAATTTTTTAAACGCTAGAATTAAGATGAAAACATATAAGGGAATCCAAGTAATTCGAGCTGAAATCCACCACATCACCTCATCCATAATGGGAGAATGCCAACTATTTATAGCAAGAACAATTTGTCGATCTATATCTTCAAAAAATTCAATCATTGTTTAAGCGTTCCCAAATCATATCTTTTAATTCAGTTAAACCTTGTTGAGCAACAGAAGAAATAAAAATATAGGGAATTTTTGGTAGATCTTTCTTGAGAGCATCCATTAACTCATCGTCAATCATGTCAGATTTTGTGATAGCCAACAAACGATCTTTGTGCATTAATTCTGGATTGTATTGCTTCAATTCATTCAACAATATCTTGTATTCTTTGTGAATATCATCTGAATCGCAGGGAACCATGAAAAGCAATAATGAATTTCTTTCAATATGTCTTAAGAATCGTAAACCAAGTCCTTTTCCTTGCGATGCTCCTTCAATAATACCTGGAATATCTGCCATTATGAAAGAACGGTAATCTCTGTAATTTACAATTCCAAGATTTGGTCGTAAAGTTGTAAACGGATAATTCGCAATTTCAGGTTTTGCAGCACTTACAACAGAAAGCAAGGTACTTTTTCCAGCATTTGGAAAACCTACTAAACCAACATCCGCAAGCACTTTCAATTCTAGAATTTTCCACCCTTCTCTTGATTCTTCACCTGGTTGAGCAAAACGAGGAGTTTGATTGGTCGGAGACTTAAATTGATTATTTCCTAAACCACCGCGTCCACCAGGTTGTAAAATTCGTTCTTCTCCTTCTTCCGTGATTTCAAATAATTCTTCCCCAGTTTCTAGATCTCTTGCAATGGTTCCCAAAGGAACATCTATGTATTGATCTTGACCTTGTCCACCAGTTTGTAGATTACCTGACCCATGTCCGCCATGACCAGCTTTGATGTGTTTTTTGAATTTCAAATGCAGCAAAGTCCATAGTTGTTTATTACCACGAACAATAATATGTCCACCTCGTCCACCATCACCACCATCAGGACCTCCTTTCGTAATGTATTTTTCACGACGAAAATGCGTCGAACCCGCTCCTCCATTTCCAGAAGTACAGTGAATTTTTACGTAATCAACAAAATTATCAGAAGCCATAAAGGGATTTTTTACAAAGGTAGGATTATTCAATCAATAAACTAAAAAATGCCAACCTGATATCAGGATGGCATTTCAATAAAATGCGTTTATGTAATTATAACTTATTTATTTCTTGAAATAAGCGTTGTGTAATATCATCAATAGAACCAATCCCATTTACTGCGACAAATTTCCCTTGATTTTGATAGAATGTTTTAACGGGTGCAGTTTCGTTGTTATAAACATTGATTCTGTTTTGAATAACTTCTGGATTCGCATCATCCACTCTACCACTTACTTCAGCACGTTTTTTCAAACGCTCTCTTAGTTCAACTTCTTCCACTTCAAGCGCCAACATAACACTAATTTTTGTGTCGATTGAATTTAAAAATGAATCAAGAGCCTCTGCCTGAGCATTTGTTCTAGGAAATCCATCAAAAATAAAACCTTTTGCTTCAGGGTGATTAAGCACTTCTGATTTTAACATGTTTATTGTTACCTCATCTGGCACCAATTGACCTTTGTCCATGTAACTTTTTGCTAATTTACCAAGTTCTGTTTCTCCCTTAATATTAGCTCTAAAAACATCTCCTGTTGAAAGATGAATTAGTCCATATTCTTTAATCAATCTCTCTGATTGAGTTCCTTTACCTGCTCCTGGAGGTCCAAATAAAACAATATTCAACATACTCTATGAATGAAGTTAATCCTCTTTTAATTGATATATTTCACGTAAATTCCTTCCCTTTTCATCATAATCTAAACCATAACCTACTACAAAAGCATTCGGGATTGAAAAACCAATGTAATCCGGTTCATTCTTTCCTAAAAAAGCGGTTGGTTTATAAAGTAGTGTACACACTTTAACTGATTTTAGACTTTCTGATCCTAATAACGTAATGATTTTGTCAATGGTAATTCCCGTATCGACTATGTCCTCTAAAATAATTACGTGCTTATTTTCCAATTTAGTGTTCAACCCGATTAATTCATCAACTCTACCT
>JBEAUV010000231.1:0-4229 GCA_041161265.1 Bacteroidota bacterium
GTGAATTTAACAAATGATCCAACATATCTTTTGGCATTCTTTCATCATATACGAATCGAACGGGTTTACCTTTTTTTCGTTGTTTTAAGCTTTTTTCAATTTTATCAAAGAAGGAAACCGAAATATAATCGTCTAAATCCAATTCTGCATCACGCGTAAATTTAAAAGTAAACGCTTCAATAGAATTGAATGGAAAGATTTGAAAGATATTTTTCAAATTCAAACGAATAATATCATCTAAAAGAATCACAAATTCATTCGTTCCTTCTTTCATTCTATAAAATCGTGGAAACTCAGATGGAATTTGAATCAATGCAAACTTGACTTTTTGAAAATCTTCGGAAATCATTCTAATCGCTAAATAAATACTAGAATCTTTCAGTCTTGGAAATGGTGTTTTTTTATCTAAAATTATTGGAATTATGGAGTGTTTTAATTCTTGATTAAAATAAGCTGTTAATTCAACAAGTTTATTTTCATCTGTAATTGAATCATCAATGTGAAAAATATGTTGTTCAGCCAGTTCATTCTTGATTTCTAAATACGTTTTTTCAAACTTAATTTGTTGTTTAAGAACTGTTTTACGGATTTCATTGTATAATTCATTTGGAGTTCCATTAAAGCCATCAATTCGTTTTTTATTGACACCTATCATTCTTCTTATGTTTGCCACGCGCACACGAAAAAATTCATCCAAATTATTGGAATAAATTCCTAAGAATCGCATTCTTTCAACAAGCGGCACTTTTGAATCCATGGCCTCTTGCAATACCCTTTCATTAAATGCAAGCCAACTTAATTCTCGGTTAATCAAATCCATTTCGCAAAGTTGATAATTTTGATGTTAAATTATGAAAAATCAATATTAAATCTGTGTAAATAAAAAAGGGCTAAATCGTTAAATTTAGCCCTTCACCATATTATGGTATTTTTATATTTTCATCCCTTTTACAACGCGGTCTTTACGTTTTGTTTTCTGAAGTTTTTTCAAAACAACCATTAAATAAGCATTTCCACTTGATGAATTTGCATAATAAGGTTCATTACCATACGTTAATTTTCCTCCTTTTTCCTGTGTCCAATCTGCAACTAAATAGTATTTTCCAGATGATTGATTCGGTCTAACAGCAAATGAAATGTTTTTTCCAACGCCTGGTTCAAAGCGTAACATCAATTCACCATTTGGTCCAAAACCATCGAATACACATTTTGTATTGATTGGAATAATGATTCGGTCTGATTCTTTATTCGAATTCACAACCAATGATCCATCATCTCCAGTTCCTTGATTTCCAGAAGAAGTGCTGTTTTCAAAAATGATTGTTGCGGAAGTAAAAAACTGCACTTGTCTCAATTTCTTATCAGTATCTAAACTAAATTCATCTCTAATTTCATTTGTATAAGGAACCTTAACCCCACAACTTACAAGGACAATTCCAACGATAAATAAAAGTGCGTATTTCATGTTTTCTAATTTTTGACAAATATAGTGAAAGCCGAACAAAAACAATGCCTAATTCAAAACTCAAAATAGAAGGGGATAACTGTTTCATCAAAATAACCTTTAACTTTACTCCTTTAAATAAATACAATGAAAATCAAAGTCGACGTATTCACGTTTAATCAATTTCAAGAAAATACTTACATTCTAAGTGATGAAAAGAATAATTGTGTCATTATTGATCCAGGTTGTTATGAACGAAATGAGCAACAGCAATTGCTGCAATTTATCTCAGACAGCAAACTGACACCTTTAGCCTTATTGAATACGCATGCACACATTGATCATATTCTTGGAAATGCCTTTGTCCTTCGCAACTTTGAAATTGACCATTATTTACATATCGAGGATTTAACTACGTTGCGCGCTGTTGAAAGTTATGCACACGTTTATGGCTTTCAACGATATGAAATTTCCCCAGAACCTAGTCATATTATTCAAGGGGGAGAAACTTTACAATTTGGAGATATACAATTGAACGTTTTCTTTACACCAGGTCATGCTCCGGGACATGTTGTCTTTTATAATGCAGAAAATAAATTTGTTATCAATGGCGATGTTTTGTTTAATGGAAGTTTCGGACGTGTTGATTTACCAGGAGGTGATATTGAAATATTAAAAAAATCCATTCACGAAATGATGTTTCAGTTACCAGAAGATACGGTTGTGTATTGTGGACATGGACCTTCAACAACAATTGGAAAAGAAAAGCGTTCTAATTACATCTTAAATTTTTAATTGATTCATGCGAATTGGTATTAACGCGCGTTTTTTGCTTGCTTCTAAAATGGAAGGGTTCGGCTGGTACACGTTTGAAATAACAAAAAGATTAGTTTTAAATCATCCAGAACATGAATTCGTTTTTTTCTTTGATAGAGCTTATGATGATAAATTTATCTTTGCTAAAAACGTGACTCCTATTGTTCTTTCACCGCCTGCCAGACATCCTTTACTTTTCATTTATTGGTTCGAATTTGCATTGAAGAAAGCGCTAAAAAAGCAAAATATCGATGTTTTATTCTCGCCGGATGGTTATTTGTCTTTGCGGTCAAATGTTCCTCAAATTGCTGTTATTCATGATATCAACTTTGAACATTTCCCTGAAGATATTCCGTTAACACCTCGCATTTATTTACGTCATTATTTCCCTAAATTCGCGAAAAAAGCAACTAAAATTATCACTGTATCAGAAGCAAGTAAATCGGACATTACTAAAACTTATAAAATAGATGCTTCTAAAATTCGGGTAGCTTGGAATGGTGCTTCGGAGCATTTTAAGCCAGTTGATGAAGAAACGAGGCATTCCATCGCCAATTACTATTGCAATGGCAAACCCTATTTTCTCTTTGTTGGAGCAATTCATCCTCGTAAAAATATAAAACGTTTGATTGAAGCGTATATTCAATTTAAAAAGAACTCAACGTCTGAAATTCAATTGGTCATTGTTGGAGAATCGCTTTGGAAAAACAAAACATTGAATGTTTCTATTTCAGATGATATATCTTCACAAATTCATTTCACAGGACATTTACCAATCGAGGAATTAGCGAAAGTTATGGGGTCAGCATTTGCCTTAACGTATGTTCCATATTTTGAAGGTTTTGGAATTCCATTGGTTGAAGCGATGAAATGTGGTGTTCCGATTTTATCAGGAAATAAAACTTCACTTCCTGAGGTTGGTGGTGATGCTGCACTTTATTGTGATCCATTTGATGTTAATGAAATCGCTGAGAAAATGCAAGAAATTTCGACGTCAGAAAGCTTACGAGAAAATCTAAAACAAAACGGTTTAGAAAGAAGTAAACTATTCAGTTGGGATAAATCTGCAGAAATTGTTTGGGAAGAAATTCTAGCTTTGACTCCTAAAAATTAGGCGTAATAAGGAGATATCATCCAATAAACCACAACACCAGATACTGCAACGAACAACCAAATTGGGAAGGCAATTCTCGTAAATTTTTTGTGCTTGACAAAATTTCCTTGCCATGCGAACAAATAGGTAAATAACACCAAAGGAATAACTGCGACACTCAATAGAATATGCGAAATCAGAAGAACATAATAAAAGTATACTGCAGCACCAATTTTACCTTTTTCAAGTATATCCAAAGCATGATTATGGTTTGAATCTCCATACATTGTTGAATCTGATGTCATGTGGTACACAACATAAAGCGCTAAAAAAAGCAATGAAAGCAATAACGCAAAACGGATTAAACCGCGATGTAATTCACGTTTATCTTTTTTAATCGCCATCAAAGCTCCAATTAACACAATTGCAGTTATTCCGTTAATTGTTGCATAAATGGAAGGTAATATTGAAAAATCAAATCCCTCAATCTTCACTTTAAATAATACAGCTACCACAATGGGAATTACTATTGACAATGCAATAATTAATTTTTTAGCGTTTTTTGCTTTAATTGGATCCAACAATATCGTACTCATATTTCAATAATTTACGTAAATCTTTTTCTAATTGCTCAACTTGTTTCATATCGGTCCCTAAATAAACCCCTCTGACATAGCCTTCTTTGTCCACTAATGTAAATGCGCCAGAATGCGCATAGCCACCTTCAGCTTCATCATCACGACCAGCAAAAATCATAAAATTCTCAATTCCCAATTGATGTGTTTCTTCTTCTTTTCCTGTAAAAAACTGCCAATTCGAAGTAGTGATGTTATGGTGGTTTTTATACTTTTTTAATTCAGAGGGCGTGTCATGATC
>JBEAUV010000232.1:0-4223 GCA_041161265.1 Bacteroidota bacterium
ACAGTCGACTGCACCGGTCATGGCGTTCCAGGAGGATTCATGAGTATGCTCGGTATGTCGATGTTGAATGAATTGGTGAACGAACAAGAATTATTAGAACCAGCAGTAATTTTAACCCGTTTAAGAGAAAAAGTAATCGCCTCCTTGCGTCAAAAAGGAACTGAGGGCGAGCAAAAAGATGGCATGGATATGACCTTATGTGTGATTGATTCAGAACAAATGACTTTAACATATGCTGTCGCGAACCATGTTTTATACCTCATCCGAACAAAAGAAAATGAAGCTGAATTATTGGAATTCAAAGGCGATCGTCATCCGGTAGGAATTTTCAGTGAAAAACTTTTAGCGTTCCATCAATTTGAGGTCCCACTGATAAAAGGCGACCGTATTTATACTTTTACAGACGGTTATCCAGACCAGTTTGGAGGTCCTAAAGGCAAGAAATTCAAGTACCTTCAATTGAAAGAGTTATTGCTCTCTTCACAAAACAAGACAATGGATAAACAACGTGAACATGTTGCAAAAACATTTGAATCTTGGAAGGGTGATTTAGAACAAATTGATGACGTTTGTTTGATTGGGATTGAAGTGTAATTCCGAAAACCAATTTTAAATAAGTTGATCAATTGGCTTTCTACTTACAATCCTTCCTAAGTTTTACATTTGAATTTAACCAATCGAACTTTTACTAACTTTCATCATTGTTTAGCACTTGGATTATGCGTAGTTTGCTCTAGTTTATATGAATAAGCTAAGAGGTTAAAAAAATGTGACCTACATTAGACGAACTAATTTTAACGAATGGTAGTTGAATCGAAATAATGAATTAGGAGATGAAAACAGTAATCGTAACAGGAGCAAATAGTGGACTCGGTTTGTGGACAACAAAATACCTGCTTGATTTAAATTATCAGGTAATCATGGCTTGTCGCGATATCGAAAAAGCGCAAAAAGCGATCAATGCGTTTCCAGAATTTGACAAAAGCAAAGCATTCATTATTAAAAAACTGGATCTTGCTGATTTTGAAAGCATTCGAAATTTTGTTTCCGATCTTACTGACTTTAAAGAAATATACGCCCTTGATTGCAATGCAGGGATGTCATATGAAGGTCCATTTCGATTTTCAAAAGATGGCATTGAAGAAACATTCGCGACCAATTATCTTGGACATTTCCTGTTGACTAATTTATTACTTGAAAAATATACGTTGGAAAGGATTGTCATGGTATCAAGTGAATTACATAATCCCCAAAATAAATCGCCATTTGCCAAAGCAGAATTTAAATCTGTCAATGAAATGGCTCATCCGAAAGTAGATGGAAATTCAACCTTACAAAAACAAAGTCAATCTTTTTATGCGACATCTAAACTGTGTGTCTTGCTCTTTGCTTATGAACTTGATCGAAGACTTCGAAAGAAATATTCAGCTACAAAAACGTTAATAAATGGCATGAATCCAGGATTGATGCTCACAACCAACTTGGGCAGAACGTATAAACCCGGTGAAAAATTTTACCGTAAGTTTTTAGATCTGATTTTCAAAATCATCCGTTTGTCAGATAATCCTCAAAATTCAGCAAAGACTGTTGTTCGATTAATAGATTCCGTTGAAACAAGTGGGCTATATTACGACAAAGACAAAGTAATACAATCATCAACGGATAGTTATGATACCCAAAAAGCAACGACCCTTTGGGAAGGAAGCGAAGCATTAATTGGTACAAAATTTATAATCGAATGAAAAACAGAATTTCACAGCAAAGGCTATCCATTTTTAAGAAATTTATAGCATTCTTAACACTCTTTTTTGTTATGACAACAAATACTCAATCTCAAACACTGGAAACAGTTCCAAAAGTGGATTTGAATAAATATACCGGCAAATGGTATGAAATTGCCTCTTATCCGCAAAGTTTTCAAAAGGGTTGCCATTGCACAACAGCTGAATATTCCTTGAGTGATAAGGGATATGTAATTATTGAGAACCGTTGCAATAGAGACAGTATCAATGGACCCCAATCTTATATCAAGGGAAAAGCGTTTGCTACGAAAAAATCAGGCAATGCAAAATTGAAGGTGCAGTTCTTCTGGCCCTTTAAAGGAAAATATTGGATCATTGATTTAGCAGATGATTATAGCTATGCGGTTGTTAGTCATCCAAATAAAAAATATTTATGGGTTCTATCAAGAACGCCTAAAATGAGTGATGCCGTTTACCAGCAAATTATTACCAGACTTGAATCGAAAGGCTTTGATTTATCCAAATTGCAACTGACACCACAACGGTAATTCCAGTTTTTCGCATTGACAATTTTTAAAGGATAAAATGGTCATTATATGTATGTTTGTTGAAAGAACATTTTTTGATGAAAACACGTTGCATTTTTCTTTTTCTATCAGCCTTTCTGTCCAAAACAACGCATGCCCAAACAATTGATACGCTTATAACTATTGGAGGCGGTTACCAACTTCATTTTACCGTTATCAAAGGTAAAAATGCACCAATTCTTTTTGAAACAGGAGCTGGAAACAATGGAGACATTTGGAAGAAGATTACTCGTCAAATTGCAAAAGCGACAGGGGCAAGTATTATCACGTATGACCGTTTGGCATATAGTGAGAATGCCACCGCCTCGCCTATTGGTTTCGCAAAAGAGATTGAAGCATTGGAAAATGGACTTCAGCAACTTGGATTTGCAGATCAAAAAATCATGCTTGTTTCCCATTCAATGGGTGGAATGTACAATTCATATTATGCTTCACTACATCCAATTGAGGTAAAATCGGCAGTTTTTATTGATATTTCAACACCTTGCGCTTGGGCCTATTATTTCAAGGATCCTGATTTTTTTAAAGGGAAAGAAGATCGAATTGCACATGACATTAAAACGATGATGGATACTGTGAATAATCATCCGATGCCTTTGCACATACCAGTTTTGGATATTGTAGCAGAAAAACAACTTGATGACAACGATAAGATTGATACCGTTAATGCCAAAATTTGGTTTGACTGTCACAATGAATTCGTAGCGTTATCACCTCAACGAAAATTATTGATGGCACATGGTTCGGGACATTATGTGTTTCTTGAAAAGAAAAAACTTGTTATCGATGCCATATCAGAACAATACAAAGCGTTTGTTTTTTCAGAAAATTTCACTACAGTTGAGTGAACAAAGACCAGTTTAATCTTGAAATTATTTTAAACATCTTAAGGCGATTTTGAACTAACAGACGATGTTTGCTTGATTGGGATTGAAGTATAATAATTTTCACCTTTCCCTATTCAATTTAATTCTATGTCCACAACCGCGAAGCAGCACCGAAGGTAATTACACGGATTTTTACAACATCATTCTGAGTAAAAAAAATCAACTTATTATTCTTTTGAATTCTAAACTTTTTGAACCAAAGTTGATTAATAATGCTATTCTTAAATCAGTAGCTTTTAGATAATTTAGTACTTGTGCAAAATGCTCATTTTTTAATGAACTTACCGCCTTTAGTTCAACAATTATTCCTTCATTACAAACAAAATCTGCAATGTATTTTTTATCCATAATTTCTCCTTTATAAGAAATATCAATGATTTTTTCTTTTTCATAATGAACAAGACTCGAGGCTAGTTCAATAGATAAAGCTTCTTGATAGACAGCCTCTAAAAACCCAGGACCAAGTTCTTTATGAACCTCCATTGCGCAACCCAATATTTTATAACATTCTTCTTTGTATAGGAAATCTAAAACACTCATATAAAATTCAATTTTTCAAGTTTTCTTATTTAAGTTACTCAAAAAGTTGATTTATATAATTTGTTTTAAAATTATAAAACAGTGTTATTTTGATTTCGAATAATTAAATGCTAATCAACCGATAATTGAGATTATTTTTTTGTTCACAAATTTCACGAATTTTCACAAATTTATTCTCAGTTAAAAATTTTAGAATGGACAACTTTTCAATAGACGCATTTCGTTTTGAACTAATATATTTTTGTCCACGGATTACACAGATTTTCACAAATTCATTCTCAGTTATGTGATTTATAACTTTTTCTCATGATTTCCTTTTAATAATCCTAACAACGTAATTCGTGATAATTTGTGATAATTGGTGGACAAATCCTTTCTGAAATAATCATCGACTTTCGATTAGTTTCATGCAGTTTTGAACTAATATATTTTGTCCACAAATTACACGGATTTTCACAAATTTAAAC
>JBEAUV010000233.1:0-4174 GCA_041161265.1 Bacteroidota bacterium
AGCGGTTGTATTTCTGTCGCATCTGCATCTGCAGTGATCAATGCGCAACCTTCAACTCCATTAGCACCTGCAACCGGAACAATAACTCAACCTACATGCCTTGACAATACAGGAAGTATTGAATTAACCGGTCTTCCATCTGGAAACTGGACGATCAACGCTACACCTGGGGGTACAACAGCTGGAAGTGGTTCTGTCTATACATATACGGGATTAACAGCGTCAAGCAGCTATTCTTATACTATAACGAATGATCAGGGATGTACATCTTCAACTGCCACAACTGCCGCTTTAAATGCTGTACCTTCAGCACCAACGGCTCCGATTGTTGGTGCAATTACACAACCGACATGTGCAGATCCTGGTGGAAGCGTTGAATTATCTGGTTTACCTTCAGGTTCATGGACAATCACAGCTGCTCCTGGTGGAACTGTAATTTCTGGAACCGGATCAATAACTACGATTATTGATCTTTCAGCAAGTACGACTTATACGTTTATGGTTACTAATGCGGGGTTCTGTACATCAGGAAACTCATTGCCAGTGGTTATAAATTCTTTACCAGCGGCTCCTTCTTCTCCAACTGCAGTAGTTACGGTTCAACCAACCTGCACAGCACCAACTGGGACTGTAGTATTGAGTGGTTTACCTGCTGGTGCCTGGACAATCAATCCGGGAGCAATTGCAGGATCAGGAACAAGTACAACTATTTCTGCATTGAACCCAGCAACATATAATTTTACTGTTACTGAAACATCAACTGGCTGTAGTTCTTCGGCTTCTTTGGATGCTATTGTAAATACTATTCCTTCAGGACCTGCTGCGCCTGTTGCAAATATTACAAGTCAACCAACTTGTATCCTTCAAAGTGGCTCCATTGAAGTTGTTACGCCACTGGGTGTAAATTATGAATACAGTATTGGCGGCGCTAGTCAGGCCGAAACAACTTTTACAGGATTGAATCCAGGTCAGACTTATACCCTAGTTGTTACAGACTTAAACACTGGATGTGTTTCTACAGGATTTGATGCAACTATTAATTCTGTGCCAACACCAGAAATTGTGGATGCAGGTCCTGATTATACAATTAATGTGGGTGAGACAGTAACATTGACTGCTGCAGGTAATGGAGCAATGGTCTGGAACAATGGTGATGCAACGGCAACTATTGTCAGTCCACCAATTCAAACGACTTACACTGTAACCCTGACAGATGCGAATGGATGCATAGACACGGATGAAGCAATAGTTTTTATCGCTGTTGATTGTGGAGAATTGTTTGTTCCGACGGCATTTTCTCCTAATGGAGATGCAGTTAACAGTTTCTTCAAGGTCAAGATCAATCCTTCATGTGTCAAAGAAATGAACTTGAAAGTATTCGATCGTTGGGGAGAAGTAGTATTTGAAACAACGGATCCGAATGCAACTTGGGATGGAAAATATAAAGAAAAAGATCTCGATCCAGCAGTCTTTGTGTATGTTTTGGAGATTATGCTCGATTCTGACACCGAATTGCAGAAAATAAAAGGAAATATTACTTTAATCAAATAATATTAGGAACTATGAAAAACTTAAAACTTCTATTATCGTTGTTAATATTAGGGGCGTCAATCTCAGTAAAAGCACAGGATCCACATTTCTCTCAATATAGAATGACTCCTCTAATGGTTAATCCTGGTAATGCTGGATTTAACTATAATTTAAGAGCTGCCGCAAGCTATCGTCAACAATGGAAAAGTGTGGCAACTCCTTTTAGTACTTCGGCTTTTTCTTTTGATATAAATACGAATAAAAATAAACAAAAAAGAGCTTCATTAGGTGTTGGGGTTCAATTTTTAAATGATAAAGCAGGAGATGCGAAAATGGGCATGACCCAAGGAAATCTAAATCTGTCTGGAATATTACAATTAGACGACAAAAGTCGATTGAGTGTTGGCCTAATGGGTGGTTTTGGTCAAAGATCAATAGATTATGCTGCATTGAGGTGGGAAAATCAATATCAGAATGGAACATTTAATACTAGTAATTCTACAGGTGAAAACTTAGGATCAAACAGCACAACTTATATGGATGCAGGAGCAGGTTTTGTTTGGTCATACGGAAAAGATCCAGGATACATTACTCAGAACAATGGTGTTAAAGTTAATTTTGGAGCATCTTTTTATCATTTTGGTTTACCAGCTACTTCTTATTTTGGCAGTACATCTGAGAAAATGAATACCAAATTCATTGCTCATGGTTCAGTTGAATTAGGAAAGGAGAATACAAATCTTACGTTTATTCCTGAATTCTATCTTGTTCAACAAGGGCCGCAACGCGAAATATTAATAGGCAATGTCTTTCGATATTTGATTAATGAAGGCTCAAAAGTTACAGGTTTTGTGAAATCTTCTGCTGTTTCTTTAGGTGTTAATTATAGAGTGAAGGATGCATTAATCACAAGCATAATGTTAGAGTATGCAAATTATTCTGTTGGCTTTAGTTACGATATCAACATGTCATCTTTATCAACTTCAAGTAAGTCGAGAGGTGGATTCGAAATAGCTCTTCGTTTTGTTACACCGAATCCATTTGCAAAAGGATATAGAGCTAGGATTTAATCTTCCATAAAATCTTTCTAAATCAAATCTTCCGTTTTTTATTAAAAAATCGTTTCTTTGAGTTCAATTATGACCTTAAAGAAAAAAATTATTTTCCTCTTATTTTGTTTAATTCTTCCATTTGAAGTTTTATTCGCTCAATCTTTGAGTGAAAAAAAACTGAGAGAGCTAGATTCAATCGCTTTTACTTCATTAGAGAACAATACTTCTTCAGTCTTAGAGGATGCTAATAAATTGTTAGCGGAAAGTCTTAAAAGTAAGACCAACTTCTATAGAATAAATGCATATACCCTACTTGGAATCGTTAATAAAGACAGAGGGTTTTATGTGACTTCCTTGGATTATTATTTGAAAGCATTAAATGCTGCAGAGAAATTAAAGGATTTACCACGCCAATCAGCATGTTTAAATAATATCGGAAGTGTTTATCAACTCCAAGGCAATTATAGTCAAGCTATCGAGTATTTCAATAAAAGCTTAACGATTGAAGAGAAATTAAATCAACCACTTCAAAAGTCAATTCGGTTTTATAACCTAGGAGAATGTTATAAGGATGTCGATAGTCTTGACTTGGCATTAACCTTTTTCAATAATTCGCTCTTAATTGAGCAAAAAGCAAAAAGTAATGAAGGAATAGTTTATGCTTATTTAGGTATTGCAGATGTTTACATAAGAATTAAAAGATTTACGGATGCATCAATTGTAATTGGCACAATTGAAAAGAAAATTAATGTTGGTCAAATTGAAGAAAACATCATTTTACATAAGTTAAAAGGGAAATTGTTGATTTCTATAGGAAATTCAGCAGAGGCATTGTCGGAATTTCAAAAAGGAGAAAATCTTTCACTCAAATATAAGAATAGTACAAATCTATTGGAGTTGATAAAACTTCAAATTGAGGTGTATGAAAAATCTAGTGATTGGCAAAAATCGGCTCGTAAGTACAAGCAATACGTTTCTCTCAACGAAAAATTGAACAGCCTTCACATCAAGAATCAATTGGATGATTTAAACTATCGAAATGAAATTACAAAAAAGCAATTAGAAATTGAGCTTGTTCAAGAAGAAAGGGATTTGGCCAAGAAAAATGAAAAATTTGAAAAAGAGCTAAGGGTATATGGACTAAAAATAACTTGGTTTGTTGTTGTACTTTTGATATTGTCTATAAGTTTAATTTTGTATGGAGTCAAAAAATTAACTAATTCAAAAGAATGAATTTGTCATTGAAAAATAAAATAGTCATTGCGATTGCGTTTGGTGTTTATCAAACGTTGATCAATTTATTTTTTGATTCAAAAGTTTTTTTGAAGGAGGATTTGAATTTGTTACTATTTCTTGGATATGTTTTTACAAGTAGTTTTTTAATTGAATTTTTGATAATTCATTTGAGCATCAAGGAATCCAAAAGACTTGGGAAAAATAAAATCATGCTTGCAAGTTCTTTTCTTTTGAGTGGAATTGTTGCAGGTTCAATCATCTGGTTCGTCTGCAATGAATCACTTACTAATTATTTCATCTTTGTAACGGCATTTATCGTTTCCTCCTTTTTACCTACAGTCATCGCATTATTATTC
>JBEAUV010000234.1:0-4158 GCA_041161265.1 Bacteroidota bacterium
AAAGATACGGAGGAATTCGTGAACGTGGTAATTGACTTTTAAGTTGTTTTTTGAATCTAAAAATGAAAAGTGATACAGAAAAGTTTAGATAATTTGAACATGTTTGGTTGATATGTCCAGAAAAAGATAAAAAAATGGACACAATATGGCTGAATAATCAAAAATTGGACATATATTTACGATATGTTCAGAAAATGAACTAAAAATGGACATATTATGAAGCGTCAATTTGATCGAACAATTCCATATAATGATTTACCGGATCTTCCACCGGTCGAAACAATTCTTGATCATGAAGTTTTGATCAAATGGGGTTTGGCATCACGAGCATTGGCAGAACTGAATAAAAACATTTTTCGCATACCAAATCCAACAATGCTGGTTAATACGATTTCATTGCAAGAAGCACAAAGCTCTACAGCAATTGAAAACATATTTACAACGGAAGATGAATTGTTTAAAGCTGTTTCTGATTCAATAAAAGAAGAACGAGCATTACCAGCAACAAAAGAAGTTTTACGTTATCGTGAAGCATTGTGGAGTGGGTACAATGCCTTAAAAATGGATGGAGAGTTTACTATTGACACGATAATAAAGGTGTTTCAAGAAGTTAAGAATACCTCTCAAGGAATTCGTTCACCACAATCGTTGGTTGTGATAAAAAGAGGTCAGAGCGAATTGAGACCCGGTGAAATAATCTATACACCACCTCGGGGAGAAGGAATCGTTGAGCAAAAATTGCAGAATTTAATCCATTTTTTAAGTTCGGATAGTTTAGATCCTTTGTTGAAAATGGTAATTGCACATTATCAGTTTGAAGCGATTCACCCTTTTTCTGATGGAAATGGGCGGACAGGTAGAATCATTAACTTACTTTATTTAGTGGAACAAGGATTACTTTCTCATCCAGTTCTTTATTTAAGTAAATACATTATTACGCACAAAGAAGATTATTATCATTTGCTTTCCGGAGTTACACAAAGACAAGCATGGAAACCATGGTTAATGTATATGTTGACTGCTGTAGAGCAAACTGCCAAACAAACCAATCAAACAATTGATGAAATAATGGCACAAATGGATGCAACATTTCGATTTGTACAGCCCAAAATTAGTTGGTATTCACTTGAGTTGAATCAAGCAATCTTTGCACAACCTTATATAAAGCAAGAAACAATAGCCAGAATTACTGGAGTAACAAGTAGAACAACGCTGAACTCCTACGTTAAACAACTCATCCATCACGGGGTAGTATCACAAAAACACGATGGTAGAGAAGTGTTTTACATCAACAATGACTTGCTGAGAATATTGCAATCGTAGTAACTCTTCAAATTTTCAATTCTAAATTCAAGACCGAGCTGTTCATCTTCCTCTTCCGACCGTGAAAATCGTTTCTGATTAAATGGATCAAGTCTTTTGTCTCAAAGTCCATTGTCTATCAGTCCTCTTCCTTAATGTCTTAACATCCTAATGTCCTGCCGTCATGAAATCCATTTAATACTTCCTCTTTAATTAGGTTAAGTGTTTTTTTTTTTTTGCTTTGTGAGGTTAATGAAAAACATGAATCTACTATACTGCAAATCACATATTGATAATTGTTTAATTGAAAAGTGTACTGCATGGACATGTGCAGACTCAATTAGTTTATGGGCTTCATTTGGATTTTTTATTTTGAGTTTACTGATAATTTACTTGCTCAAACCCAAATTACGCATAGTTGGGTTTAAAGCCCTTCATGAAGAAGATCTTTCAAAGAAGGAAAGCTCAAATAATTTAAGTCCTGAGATAAAAGAGAAAATTCCTGAATCAAATGATTCAATAGAGAATGGTTCAAATGAGAAAATAATAGGGGATAAAATTGGTATGATTCCGGTTTTAAAAATCTCGGTTTCAAATAGGGGTTTTTTCGATGCAAACAATGTCAAAATTGAAGCATGTTTTATTGATAAATCAGGTCAGACTTTTCATATACTTCCGGATTTTAGTGAATTTTTAATTATCCCAAGTTCTTTGAATAAAGATAAAAACACTAGGGTGTTTAAATTTTACTCACTACACCCTTCAACTATAAAAATGCTCTCACCGGACAAAGATTTCCAATTTTTTATCAATAACATAAATAAAATAAGAGTCCGAGTCCATGCGCAACATAGTTTCTCAGGCTTCGGGAAATCTTTTGAACAAATTTTTTAACCCCCAAAAACAGAACAAATATGAAAACAACACTACTTTTTACCTTCCTTACTCTTTTCTCTGTGAATTATTTTTCACAAACTACACACACTTTTTATGTCACTGGAGATATCCACACTCCGGGAGTATACACAGTTGCTGACACTGTTGTTGAAGTTGGTGATATTGTTCAATTTGTGAATAGTTATGATAGTGGAACACAGTGGTGTGTTGAGAAGAATGGAAATCCCGTACCTGGTTATTGCGTTACACCATCTTTAAGTGTTGGTGCAGTAATTTATACATATACATTTCAGCTAGCTCTTGATGTTACAAATGGTGTTGATATTTTAGTTAGAACAGGCATGACTGGTTTAATTAATGAATTTATACATTTCACTGTAGTTGACCCAGCAACTGCTGATGTTAATAAGGTGAGTGATGCTAAATTTACGGTATATCCTAACCCAACTATTGATTTTCTTAATGTGGATGGTGTTAATGTCGAATCTGTTAAAGTTTTTGATCTGAATGGTCGTATGGTGTTGTCAGAGACTACAAATAAAGTGGATGTTTCTGCTTTGCAGCCGGGTATTTACACCGTGCTTGTGAACGGTGAGGAGCGCCAAAGAGTGGTGGTAGAGTAATCGATTGTTATCTCATATAAAAAGCCGCAATCTAGTGATATGCGGCTTTTTTGTTGGTTAATTTGAATTGTCCTCCCCCTTTGTCCCCCTCCAAAGGGGGAAAGCTTCGAACTCCCATTTCGTTCCTCTCGTGACAGGCCAACCAAAACGATGCATTGAGCTTGTCGAAATGGGGGAAGTTCGATAGTCCTTCCAATTCCAATTCAAGTTGAAACGTAAAACGTTCTTAAAAATATGGAACAAGTCTTTTGTCTTTCAGTCCTTTATCTCATAGTCTTTCAGTCCTTTGTCTTTTGTCCTCCAGTCCTTCATCTTTATAGCATCTCGATCACACCTGCAGCTCCTTGTCCTGTACCGACGCACATTGTTACAATTCCATATTTCTGCTGACGTTTTTTCAATTCGTTCATGATCTGAACAGAAAGTTTTGCACCGGTACAACCCAGTGGGTGACCTAAAGCTAAAGCTCCACCATTCACATTAACAAGATCAGGATTTAATCCAGTTTCACGAATTACAGCAATCGATTGTGAAGCAAAAGCCTCATTCAATTCAAAAAGATTGATGTCGTTTAAAGTAAGGCCAGCTGCTTTAATTGCTTTTGGAATTGCTTCAACCGGACCAATTCCCATGATTCTTGGTTCAACACCAACAACAGAATAAGAAGCTAAACGTGCTATCGGTTCTAATTTCAATTCTTTTACCATTCTTTCTGACATCACAATAACAAAAGCGGCACCATCAGAGGTTTGAGAAGAATTTCCTGCGGTAACAGAACCTCCGTTTGCAAATACAGGTTTTAAACTACCGAGTGATTCTAATGTACTAGGTCTTGGTCCTTCATCGGTATCCACAATGTAATTTTTTACTTGTCGTTTTTCATTTTCATCTAAAAAGATATGTTCAACATTTATTGGAACGATATCATCTTTAAAACGACCTGCTTTTATTGCTGCAATTGCCTTTTCATGTGAATGCAGAGAAAAAATATCTTGTTCTTCACGTGTTACGTTATATTGTTTTGCAACTGCTTCTGCTGTTAAACCCATTCCCCAGTACCAATTTGGATTTTCTTTTCCAACTTTTGGATTAGGAACAATTCTCCAACCACCCATTGCCATTGTTGACATTGATTCAACACCACCAGCAATGATACATTCAGCCATTCCAGCTTCAATTTTTGCGGTCGCAATTGCAATTGTTTCTAAACCAGAAGAACAATATCTATTGACTGTCATTCCAGGAACTTTGTCCGTATTTAATCCCATTAACGAAATCATTCGACCGACATTTAATCCTTGTTCAGCTTCAGGTGTTGCATTTCCAACAATGACAT
>JBEAUV010000235.1:0-4149 GCA_041161265.1 Bacteroidota bacterium
ATAATGTTGAAATAGGCGATGGTTCTACTATTCACCCAGGCGCGAGTATTTACACAGATTGCAAAATCGGTAAAAATTGTATCATTCATGCTGGTGTAATCATCGGTGCTGATGGTTTTGGATTTGTGCCTGATGCAAACGGTGAATATCAAAAAGTTCCTCAAATAGGAAATGTCATCTTAGAAGACAATGTTGAAGTAGGATCTAATTCTACTATCGACAGAGCAACAATGGGTTCTACAATCATCCGAAAAGGAGTAAAAATAGATAACTTGTGTCAAATTGCACACAATGTTGAAATTGGTAAGAATACAGCTATGGCAGCGCAAGTTGGAATCGCTGGTTCAGCTAAAATAGGTGAGAATGTAATGATTGGTGGACAAGCTGGAATCAGTGGACATTTGTTCATTGCAGATGGAGCGAAAATAGTTGCACAATCTGGAATACCATCTTCGGTTAAAAAAGCAGACACCTTAATGGGTTCACCCGGAATTCCGTTAGAGGATTTCAAAAAATCATATTACGGATTTAGAAAATTGCCATTCATCTTGAATAAAATCAGTGAAATGGATAAGAAAATAAAAGAATTAACTAAAGTAGATTAAATGGCTGAAAAGCAACGTACCCTTTTAAATTCTATTCACTTGCAAGGAGTGGGATTGCACACTGGAGAAAAAGTAAATTTAGAAATTTGCCCTGCTCCAGATAATCATGGTTATAAATTCCAAAGAACAGATCTAGATGGTCAGCCTATTATTAAAGCTGATGTAGATTTAGTTGTTGCAACGGATAGAGGTACAACTCTTGAATATAAAGGTGCTCGTGTATATACAACTGAACATGTTTTAGCAGCATTATACGGTTGTCAAGTAGACAATGCGTTGATTAAAATTGATGGACCGGAAGTTCCAATTATGGATGGTAGTTCGTTGATTTTTGTCAATGAAATAGAAAAAGTTGGTTACCAAGATCAAGAAGCTGAAAGAGATTATTTTGTCTTGACGGAAAATATTCCGTGGGAAGACACAGACAAAGGAATCGAATTTTTGGCTATTCCAGATGAAAATTACCGCATTACTGTAATGGTGGATTATAAGTCGCCAGTGTTGGGTACTCAGCATGCTACAATGTATAATATTGGTGAATTCAATAAAGAAATTGCTTCTTGTAGAACATTTGTGTTTTTACGTGAATTGGAATTTCTTGCAACAAATAATCTTATCAAAGGTGGTGATTTAGATAATGCGATTGTTTTAGTTGATCGAATGGATGTAAGTCCTGAAGAACTAAATCGTTTGGCTAAATTACTTGGAAAAGAAGATTTAAAAATTACAATAGATGGTATTGGTGTTTTAAACAGTTCTAAATTGCAATATGAGAATGAGCCTGCGCGACATAAATTACTTGATATTGTTGGTGATTTAGCGTTAGTTGGTAAGCCAATCAAAGCACATATCTTAGGCGCAAGACCAGGGCATTCAGGAAATGTGCGTTTTGCGAAAGTGTTGAAAGACCAAATCAAAAAGCAAGAAAGTCAAGGAAGAACATTTGATTTAACGAAAGAACCATTATACAATATCAATGATATTGAAAAAATGTTGCCTCACCGTTTTCCGTTCTTAATGGTTGATAAAATCATGGAAATAAATGAGGAATCAATCATTGGTGTGAAAAACATCACGATGAATGAGCCAATTTTTACGGGTCATTTTCCTGGTAATCCAATTTTTCCTGGTGTCTTGCAAATTGAAGCTATGGCACAAGTTGGTGGTATCTTCGCTTTAAGTAAAGTTGAAGACCCACATTTGTATACAACTTACTTTATGAAAATAGATAAAGTGAAATTCAAACAAAAAGTAATACCAGGAGATACGATCGTATTTGAATTATATTTACTTTCACCAATCAGAAGAGGATTAGTAGAAATGGGTGGAAAAGCTTATGTGAACGGTAAAATGGTCATGGAAGCAGAAATGTTAGCGCAAGTAGCAAAAGATAAAGTATAAGATGATCAGTAAATTAGCATCCGTATCAACAGAAGCAACTATTGGAGAAAACGTAATTGTTGAACCATTTTCAACGATTTATGAAGATGTTGTAATCGGTGCTAGGACAAAAATTCATCCGAATGTTTCCATTTATCCAGGAACTAGAATTGGTGAAGATTGCGAAATCTTCCCAGGAGCAGTTATTGGTGTTATTCCCCAAGATTTAAAATTTGAAGGAGAATACACAACTGTAGAAATTGGGAATAATACCATTATCAGAGAATGTGTTACGATTCACCGCGGCACCAAAGATAAATGGAAAACAAGTATTGGCGATAATTGCCTTTTAATGACGTATGTGCATATTGCGCACGATTGTCAAATTGGTAACAACGTTATTCTTGCAAGTTATGTTGGTCTTTCTGGACATGTTCAAATTGACGATTTTGCAATTTTAGAAGGAACAGTTGTTGCCCAACAATTTGTACACATTGGAAGTCATACGTTTATTGGTGGTGCTTCTCTTGTTCGAAAAGATATTCCGCCGTTTATTAAAGCAGCAAGAGAACCACTTACATTTATTGGTGTAAATGCGGTTGGACTGCGTCGAAGAGGTTATACAGATGAACAAGTAAAGGAGATAGAAGATATCTACCGCATGTTATACATCCAAAACAACAATATCTCAAAAGGAATCGAAGCTATTAAAGAGAATATGGCTGATACAGCAATTCGTAAATTGATTCTGAATTTCGTTGAAGGTTCCGATAAAGGAATTATTCGTGGAATGATTTAAGGAGTTACAAGTTGCTAATTACAAGTTATTAGTTACCTCCCAAATCCCAAATTGATCCACCTATGTATCCTATGTGCCTATGTGTTTCAAATTGAATCCCAAATCCCAAATTGATCCACCTATGTGACCTATGTGCCTATGTGTTTCAAATTGAATCACAAATCCCAAATCCCAAATTGATCCACCTATGTGACCTATGTGCCTATGTGTTTCAAATTGAATCACAAATTGTTCACGTTTTGATTAACTTGTAATTTCTAACTCGCAACTAATAACTAACTTTGTCACTCAAAATAAATGCGTGTGTTTCAAAGAGGTGATATTGTTGAATTAGAAATTTCCGACTATGCTTTTGGAGGTAGAGGAATTGCAAAAGTTGAAACGGAAGATGGTCATTATGTCGTTTTTGTCGACAATACGTTTCCAGGTCAATTAGTAAAAGCAAAAATTGAGAAAAAACGCAAGCGTCACGCTGAAGCAAAATTCCAAGATGTAATTCGTAGATCGAAAGATGAGGTTATTTCAGATTTTCAAGAGATTTCTGGTGGCCCCTATATTTACGTTCCAATTGCATTACAAGAAGAACACAAGAAAAAATCAACTTTAGAAGTATTTAGTAGAATTTCAAATATTCGGGATTTAAATGACCGTTTTGATGAATTTATATCTTCGCCAAATCATTACTATTACCGCAATAAAATGGAATATAGTTTTTCGACTATTGAACATGATTTGGAAACGGGTGAGGAGAAAGATGAAGCATTTGCATTAGGATTTAAGCGAAGAGGGACGTGGTGGAAGGTTGAAAGTTTGAACAAACCAAGTGGAATGTTCGACGAGCAATGGGAGACGATTCTAAAAGATATTCGAATATTTCTTCAAAACACGGGATTACCAGCTTGGCATCCACCGAAAAAAGAAGGTTTCTTTAGACATATTGTAGTTCGAAAATCATTTGATCAAGATCAATTATTATTGAATTTGGTCACTTCTTCTGTTGGATTGGAAGATTTTGACGTAGAAGCATTTGCATCGTTTCTAAAAGAAAAATTAGGAAATCGTTTGGCTGGATTTCAACATACTGTTAACGATAATGTTGCCGACAGAGCGAAGATTGAAAATGGCCAGTGGAAATTAGTGTATGGTGAACCAATTGTAATTGAAAAATTATTAGGGTTGAATTTTGAAATCTCCATGGAAAGTTTCTTTCAAACGAATCCGAAAAGTGCTGAGAAATTGTATACCAAAGCGTTGGATTATGTTTTTGAGGAGGAAATTCCAGAAGGAAAAGTCGTGATGGACTTATTTTGTGGAACAGGAACGATTGGACAAATTCTATCAACGCGAAAAGGGGATGTTGAAATC
>JBEAUV010000236.1:0-4144 GCA_041161265.1 Bacteroidota bacterium
AATAGAATTTAAATTTAAAACATATAGATCGCCAGCTGTTTCGATTGAATTGCTGCCAATGAGAGATAAACTATCAGGTTGAGCAATTTTAAAATCAATATTATCGGATTCAATTATCGACATCCAGTTGATGATTGATTGAGCTGTAGTGTCTTTTGCGCAAAAAACGATTTCATTAATTTCATGAATATATGCTATTTGATCCAATTGATTCAATGTTCCAACAGCTCCATTTTCTTTTATGTCACCAATAGAGACATGTTCGACAATATCAATTTTGTCGTTGGTTTGACGTAAGATCTCACTTACTCTTTCAAATTCTTCTTTATGTCCAACTATTGCAAATTTCTTGTGTTTCTTCTGAATTAAATTAAATTTTCCTCCAATAGCAAAATGTAGAAAGATCCGTGATAAGGAATAATAAATAAAAACCCACAAAGTTCCAGAGAGGATATATAACCTTGAGAATTGCCAATCTTTAGGAAGTAAGGCATAGAAAATTAAGATTATGAGAGTTCCTATAAGTGCGCCTTTAAGGAATTTATAAAATTTAATAGGGAAGTCATATCCACCATTGAATAAAAGACTTAACATCCATATTATCGTGTATGATGGGATTGCAATTTCCAATAAATTCGCAGGAAAATCAATGTTGCTCATTTTCCATTGATTTGTCATTGCATATAAACCGATTATTAAAATTGAAAAATCAATTATTGGTAAAAATGATCTTTTGATAAACCGTGTAGAAATAGCTAATGATGCTCTGAAATAAATTGCTGCATTGATGAGGAATGAAAACAATTTCGCGTTTTTTTGAGAAAAATGCTTTTCAGCAAAAATGATCATTGCACGGTAAAAAACAAAAACATAATTAACACTACTTTTTTTTGTGCTTTCTCCTTTGTAGTGTATAATTCTTGTTTCTGGAAAATAATAATTTTTATAACCTCCTTTTTGAATGCGGTAAGAAAGGTCAATATCTTCGCCATACATAAAAAAGGCTTCGTCCAACAATCCAACTTTAACCAAAGCTTTAGACCTCATTAACATGAAAGCACCACTTAAAATATCTATTTCATTTGTTTCAAATTCGCTTAAATGTCCAGCATGGTATTGCCCGAATTTTCTAGATTTTGGAAAAAGTTTAGATAATCCAAAAATTTTGTAAAAAGCAACTTTAGGTGTCGGTAAGCCTCTTTTTGACTCAGGTAAAAACTTCCCTTTACCATCAAGCATTCGTACTCCTAATCCACCAGCATCAGGATGTTGATCCATGAAATCAATTACTTTTGAAAATGTATCTTCCTCAACAACGGTATCTGGATTTAATAATAAAATATATTCTGCATTCGATAAAAGAATACCTTGATTATTGGCTTTTGAAAATCCTTTGTTGTCATTGTTAGCGATTAAGTTGTATTGAGGGAATTTTCGTCGGACCATATCAACAGAACCATCGATAGAGTTATTATCAACAATAAAGACTTGACCATTGACTTTTTCTAATGCTTTTTGAACAGAGTTTAAGCATTGCTCAAGGAAGAACTCAACATTATAATTTACTATTATTATCGATATTTTAAAAGAATTGGTAGTGGTCAACTTTAATTTTTTATCGCTATACAAGAAATTTCAATCGTTACGTCTAATGGTAGCTTTGAAACTTGAACTGTCTCACGTGCTGGAGGAACATCATTGAAATAACTTCCGTAAACTAAATTCATTTCAGCAAAATCATCCATGCTTTTTAAGAAAATGCTGCACTTAACAATGTCTTCAATCGTCATTCCAGCTTCTTTTAATAACGCACTAATGTTGTTCATTATTTGGTGCGTCGCATTTTGAATAGAGTCAAGAACTAATTCACCCGTAAAAGGATTTAAAGGAATTTGACCACTAACATATAATGTATTATCACTTAATATTGCTTGACTATAAGGCCCTATAGGTGCAGGAGCTCCTGATATGTGAATAGCTTTTTTCATTTTATATTGAATTGAGTCATAAACGTATAAATCTTTGCACTATTGTTAATTTAATCTGAAAAGTATATCAAAAATTGAAATCAACCTTTTCACACTTTATTAACTTTGTGCAAGTTTAACAATTAAAGAGAAATTATTTGAAAGTTCTGCTGATTGATTTTTATGATTCTTTTACATTCAACATATTTCATTATCTGGAAGGTCTTGGTGTTGATGTTACTGTATGCGAAGATAAAGCACTTGTTTTGGACGAAATTGAAGCATTTGATTGTATCATATTGTCTCCTGGACCAGGATTGCCAAATGAAACACAATCCATGTTTGCTGTTTTAGAACGGTATTCCAGTTCAAAGAAAATTCTAGGTGTTTGTTTAGGAATGCAGGGTGTTGCAGAGTTTTTTGGGGCGACGTTATACAACCAAAATTCGGTTAAACATGGCATCAGTGAAAGAATGACTATTTTACAACCTAATCGATTATTCCGAAACTTTAAAAATGAGATTTCGGTGGGATTATATCATAGTTGGGCTGTTGATTTGAACAAAGGTCAATCGCTTATTCCAATAGGTTTTTCTGAAAACAATATCTTAATGGCATATGAACATGCTACTTTGCCAATTTTTGGTGTACAATTTCATCCGGAATCAATTTTAACTGAAAATGGAAAGGAAGTATTTAAAAACTTTTTATTTTCGTGCTAAAGAATATTAATTCAATCGATTGTTTATTTTTACAATACTAAAAAATAGAAAAATATGAAAAATATAATTAGTGCACTTATCTTGTTTTTATCAATGAACAGTTTCGCTCAAACATGCGTTGGGAAATGGGTGACTATAGATGATGAAACAAATAAAAAGAAGTCTATAGTTGAGTTGTATAAAAGTGATGGCAAATTGTATGGGAAAATTACTTATTTATTTCCAAGAGAGGGCAGAGAACCGAATGCTAAATGTACAAAGTGTACAGACGATCGAAAAAATCTACCTTTAGTAGGTTTGCAAATCGTTAGAGGATGTAAATGGGATGGAACTCAGTGGGAAGATGGAACAATCATAGATCCAGAAAATGGGAAAGTATATACTGTGAAAATGTGGTTGGAGGCTGGTAATTCAAATTATTTGAATGTTAGAGGGTACATTGGTCCATTTTACAGAACCCAAAAATGGGTAAAAACTGAATAATTTCTTAAACAAAATCAAGCTTGATTTGTTTCTTCATCAAAAGTCATTATGAAGTTTGTTCTGTTTAGTTTTATTTTCTTTAGTTTTTCATTGTTAGGTCAAACAGGCAAAATTGTTGGTCGAACGTTAAATGCTATAAATAACGAAGTAATTCCTTTCGCTAAAATTTCTATTATTGACCTTCAAATCGGAACAATAAGTTCTATTGATGGAGACTATGTCATTGAAAATTTAAATCCAGGAATAATTTCCCTAAAAATCACTTGTGCTGGTTACCAAGATTTATTCGTAAATGAAATTACGATTACTAACTCCAGAACGGTTGAGTTAGATTTTCTGATAGAGCCAATAGTTAAAGAACAAAAGGAAGTTGTTGTTAAAGCAAATCCTTTCGCTAAGAAAAGTGAATCTCCTGTTTCGCTAAGAACACTTAATTCAACTGAAATTGAAAGATTGCCTGGAGCTGGAAGAGATGTTAGCAAGGTCCTTCAAGCGCTTCCCGGTGTTGCATTAAGACCATCTTTTCGGAACGACATTATTGTAAGAGGTGGTTCTCCTGGAGAAAATAAATTTTATTTAGACGGTATTGAAGTCCCTAATATCAATCATTTTGCAACTCAAGGGAGTAGTGGAGGTCCTGTGGGATTATTGAATGTTAACTTTATTCGAGAAGTTGACTTTTATACTGGGGCATTTCCTTCAAATCGAGCAAATGGTTTGAGTTCAGTCATTTCATTTAAACAAAAAGATGGAAATCCAGATGGTTTAATTACAAATTTTGCACTTGGATCAAGTGATGCTGCATTAACTTTTGACGGACCTATAGGAAAAAAAGTTGACTTTATCTTTTCCGTTAGAAGATCATATTTACAATTTCTCTTTGCTGCTTTGAAATTGCCATTTTTACCAACCTATAATGATTCTCAATTCAAGTTTAATTATAAAATCAATCAAAAAAATAAAATAACATTT
>JBEAUV010000237.1:0-4109 GCA_041161265.1 Bacteroidota bacterium
ACCTCAAGGAGCATTGTATCATCAAGTAAGCTCTTTCATTAATTGATCGAAAGCAGCCTTTAATTCAGCCAATTCAATTTCAACTTTTGAAAGGCGTTCCTCCAATTCGCTTACATTCTTTCTTGCTGGTTCAGCTTGATTAAAATAATCATCATCAAATGCTGGAACTTCAGTAAATAAATGGCAATATCTTCCTTCTTTTTGACCTGGTTTTTTAGGCAGTAATTGAACGAAGGGAATTTCATAATTTGAAAGATTCTCCAATGTTTGCTGTACTTCTGCTAAATCATCAAATTCAAATAATCTTCCCGAATTCGAGTTGATTTCACCAGCGGTTAGTGGTCCTCTGAGCATCAACAAGCATAAAACTGCTAATTCTGCTGGATCCAAAGGAAAACGAACAGCCAAATTATGACGGTATTTGATCGCTCTACTTCCACCTCCTATAACATTTCCCGCCAACTGTTTCTTTTTCAATGAATCAAGCGCCAAAACAACAATGCCCTCATCATATTCTACGACTGGATGTCTTGCTGATTTCTGATTACAAGCCGTTACCAAAGAATTCAACGTCATAGGATAATAATCCGGTGTTGTTTTACTTTTTTCAATCATGGCGCCCAACACTCGAATTTCTTCTGCATTAAGCTGGGGTAAAAGCATTGATTCTTCCATTGAGAAATTATTTTAATACTATTTATTCTCGTCAATGACGTACATAAGAACTTTCTCCATCAAGTGAACGCGATCTTTGCCAGTAACATTATGTTTGTGCATTGGGTAAGGGAAGAAATCCATTTGAATTCCTAGGTCCACAAATTTCTTAATCAAGGCGTAATTATGTTGCATCACAACTACATCATCAACAGTTCCATGAATCAACAACAATTCGCCTTTTAAATTTCCGGCATGCGTCATTAAACTTGCTTGTTCGTAACCTTTTGGATTTTGTTCTGGACGATCCATGTATCTTTCTCCGTACATGATTTCATAATATTTCCAATCTGTTACAGGCCCACCAGCAACGCCTACTTTAAAAACATCTGGATTTCTCAACATTAAAGAAGTTGTCATGAATCCACCAAAAGACCAACCATGTACTGCGAATCTATTTCCATCGACATACGGTAATGATTTCAAATATTCAACACCAGTTAGTTGATCCTCCATTTCCAAATCACCCAATTTTCTGTGAATTTGAGATTCAAAGGCAAAACCTCTTTCTCCAGAACCACGACCATCAAGTGTATAAACCAAATAACCTTGTTCTGCCATCCAATACATCCATAAATTCGCACCGTCTAACCAAGAATTGGTAATCATTTGTGCATGTGGACCACCGTAAACATAAACCATAACTGGATATTTCTTAGAAGGATCAAAATTGCTTGGTTTAATCAATCGCGTATATAATTTCGAACCATCTTTTCCAGTTAATGTGCTTATTTCCCCTGTTCCAATTATTACATCATTCAACTTTTCTTTACTCTCAATTAACTTTTTTGTAGTCTTTCCAGTGGTTGCCCAAATCTGAGCATTATGAGGCACTGTATGACTAGAATAAGCATCGTAAAAATATTTCCCGTCTGTTGTTACAGAAAACTCATGAGTTCCTTCCGCTTTTGTAATTAATGTTTGTTTTCCAGCCAAATCCACCGAATAGACCAATGTATTTGTTGCATTATCGCCTGTTGCTGCAAAATAAATTGTTTTACCACCATTTTTTGCTGTTAGAATTTCTTTCGTCACGAACTTATTGGCAGTTAATTGCTTAATTAGTTTACCATTAAAATCATAGTAATAGAGGTTATTAAATCCATCTTTTTCTGAAATCCAAATGAAATTATTTGAACTTTCACTAGGGAAAAATGTTGGATGTTCTGGTTCTACCCATTTATCATTAGTTTCCTCAAGTAACGTTTTTACAAAATTTCCTGATTTAACTTCATAAACGTTCAACCACATATGGTTTTGATCACGGTTAACTTCTGCAATCACTACATAATTATTATCAGGGGTAAACGTTAAATTGGTTAAGTAATCATCCTTTGCACCTTTTGGATTAATGAAAACTGTTTTTTTAGTCATTAAATGGTAAATCCCAACACGAGGGTTTTCCGATTTTTGACCAGCCATAGGATATTTTATCGGCATTAATTCGCCAGGAGTTTCATTGATGTTCAATAAAGGATAATCATGAACATTTGTTTCATCCTTTTGATAAAATGCTAAATGTTGCCCATTTGGCGACCAAAACAATCCACCAGTTATTCCAAATTCACTTCTCGCAATTGCCTGTCCAGAAACAATATTTTTATCGGCATTATCTGTGACAATCAATTTTAATCCTTCTACAGTATGGACATAAATATTATTCCCAATTGTATAAGCAACATTTTCAGAAGCAGAATGGAACAGCGCATTTTCAGCAGTTTCATCCAAAGAATGTAACGTTTTTCCTTTGCTCGAAACGGTATTAAATGAATAAAAATTAACACCATCGTTTATATAGAAGTCATTTTCGTTCTTCCATTCTAAACCAAAGAAACTCGACAATTCAGCTCTTCCTAAAGCAGTATTTATTGCTTGAATGGTGAACCACTCTTCATCTTTAGGATTTTTCACCGACGACTTAAACATCGTTTGATAGTTTTTACTAAAAAAAGTATAACAATCAGTATTTGGCATCCATTGGAAACCATTCATTCTATCAGGTCCAAAAGTTCGAAATTGATTCGATACTGCATCTTTTAATGTCAATTCCTTTTTTTGAGCAAAAATTACTGTTCCCAGTATGATTGCTCCAATAAATAATACTTGTTTTAACATTTTCTAATTATTAAATTTTTAAACCCACTTAACTAGCCACTAGCAATTTGCAACTATTAATTCCTTCTAATCAATTTACTGAAATAATTCTCCACTGGCTTTCCAGCTTCATAACATTTCAACACTATTTTATCTAAATCATCTGACAAAACAGTGTCAGCATCAAATTCTGCATAAAAATACCATTGTTTATTAAAAATCAAAGGTTCTTTTTCTGCTGCTTCTCTTAATTCTTTAGGAATGATTTTATTTTTCTCTCCTTTAATTTCACCAAATACTTCTTTGAAAACTGGATTCTCATACACTTTTTGGAAGCTTGAAATATCATTCGCGATTCCTTCACGGACAATTAACAAATCTTCTTTGTCAATTTCATATACTCCTCCATACACGCGAACATGTTCAGGGCCGAATTCAAAATAAACCCCATTTACAGCCTTACTTTTTTTTCCTTCAGGAGCAACAACGGCAGAAACCATCATTTTGTAGGGAATTTTATCTTTTGAAAAACGGATGTCTCGATTTATTCTGAAGATGCAATTTTTCGCCTCTAAATCTTTGAATACGTTATCTGATTTTGCCAGCTCGTCAATTATATGTTGAACAAATAATTTGAAAGGTTCTTTCACTGAATTTTCGTAGCGCTTTCTATTCAGGTCGAACCATTCTTTGTTGTTGTTAGGTGCTAAGTCAATGAAAAACTGAAGGAAATCAGGTGTGAAAAATGCCATACTTTTTGAATTTATTCAAAACTAATGAATCTCATTGAATTCTCAATTCTCAAGAATCAGTAACTTTACGGAAAAATAATAAAATTATGAAGCACGTTTCATTAGCGAGTATTGAAAAAGCAATTCAAAAAGTAGACAATCTAGACGACGACGCATTAGAGGAGTTATCCGAGGAATTAGCCAAAAAACAGGAGATTTTGTTGGGTTATGTTATGTCTGCTGCAATTGAATATAAGAATGAAAAACTAGAAGGTTTACTTGTTTATTATTACTGTTTAATTTCAGAATGTTTTGCAATTGAAGGTATTGAATTAAGAAACGTAACTGAAGAAGATATTGATGCTTTTGAGGAGCCATATTTTGACATGCTTGACACTTACTTCGAAGATGATGATGATGAAGTATTAGAGAATTTCTGTGACCAACCAGAACTTGCTCAATTTATGGCGATGGAGATTTCAACGTCAGATGAAGATGGAAGTACATTAGATGATGAAACGGCAACACAATTATTCATCGTAACGTTAGCAATGATTTCGCTAATGAATC
>JBEAUV010000238.1:0-4108 GCA_041161265.1 Bacteroidota bacterium
ACATCTCTTCGTCCTGATAAGAGTGCGGAAGAAGCTGAAAGTCTCAGTTTTTCAATTTCATCATTTATTTGAAGATCTTTTTCAATATATGTTCCAGTGACGGGCATGTATGCTTCCGGCTGATAATAATCATAGTATGAAACAAAATATTCTACTGAATTTTCAGGGAAAAACTGTTTGAATTCACCATACAATTGAGCTGCTAAAGTTTTGTTATGGGAAAGAATTAATGTAGGACGATTAACTTGTTGAATGACATTTGCAATAGTGAATGTCTTTCCACTTCCTGTCACACCAAGAAGTGTTTGATAAGGTAGTTCGGCATTTAAACCTTCTACTAATTGTCGAATTGCTTCTGGCTGGTCACCTGTAGGCTGAAAGTCTGAAACAAGTTGAAAATCCATGTGTGTGTGTTTCTAACAAAACTACTCAAATTATAGATTAATTGGACGATTTAAAAATCTAAAAAGCTATCTTTGTAAACCAAAAAAAAGTTAAATAAAGATGATAGAACAATGGAATGATTTAGTCACAATGCTTGCGACAAAGCCATTGCATGCTGTTTTTCTAATTTTAAGTATCCTTTTATTAGAAGTAATTCTATCCTTTGACAATGCCGCTGTTTTAGCAACAATGGTTAAAGATTTACCAAAAAGTCAACAATCGAAAGCGTTACGATATGGCATTATTGGGGCTTATGTTTTTCGAGGCATTGCTTTAGTTTTGGTTGAATCAATCCTAGAAATTTGGTGGTTAAAACCTCTTGGGGGCTTGTATTTAATTTGGATGAGTTTCAGCTTTTTCAGCAAGAGTACAGTTAAGGAAGTGAAAGAAGCAGTATCTGAAACTAAGAAAAGTGTTATTTATCGCTCAACAGTTGGTTTGATAGGTGTTTTTTGGTCAACCGTTTTGGCTGTTGAATTCATGGATATTGTATTTTCAATTGATAATATTTTTGCAGTGGTTTCTATGTCAAAAAACTATTTAATTATTTGTATTGGTGTTTTTATTGGGATACTAGCAATGAGATATGTAGCTAAATCATTTGTTGTTTTAATGGAAAAATATGCTTTTCTTGAAAAATCGGCATTCATCGTAATTGGAATTTTAGGATTGAAATTATGCTTTTCAATGCTCGTCCATTTCAATCCAAATTATAAATGGATTGAATCGGAAGAGTTTGACTTATTCATTTCAGTCCTTACCTTGATGATATTTGTTTTGCCAATTGTGTCGGTTAAATTTTTAAAGAAGAAATAGTATAATTTTACTCCCCAGTTTGTTCTTTCAATTTAGCTTGTTCCCTCAATCGGTAATCAATAATATCAGAATATTCTTTAGCAACATCTTTACCGTCTTCTACGTATGCGCGTTGAACCCAAATTTGAGCATCATTTAGTTTACCAAGAATTTCACAAGCTAGTGCGGCATTAAAAGCAGCTTTAGCTCTTAGTTTCGATTTATTATTCATTTCATATACTTCAACCCACGTTTTTAAGGCGCCCTCCCAATCTTTTGCAATAGCTTGTCTTTCTCCTCTCTCCATGTCACCTTTTTTTCCTTTGTACATGTCACGATTTTCCCAATAATATAAAGGAATAATATTCATCGCAAATTCTTGACCTGTTTCATAACTTACATCATACAAAGCATCATTTTTCTTTATTAATTTTGATACTGCATCAATTGGATTACTAGAGTTTTGGGTCCACGTTTTTTTGTAATCAAAACGATCTTCGTATAAAATAGATTTCGTTTTAGGATAATATACACGGTATCCACAAAATGCTTTCGCTGTTCCTGTAACTTGAACTGAAACTTGATTCCCATTTAATACATTTCCGATTGCATTTGCCGCAGTCGCACCTGGATTCAAAACACTAAAGTCAGTGTCGAAATATTCTATGACCATTAATGCATCAACTTCATATCTTAAACACAAGCTATCAACTATATTCCATGCTAATGTTTGACCAAAACTTAAACTTTTAGGATCTGAAGCCAACATAGTGCTATCACATTTCTTAACAACAAAACGATTACTGGTATTTAATAAATCAGTTAATCCTCGTAAACAATTTTCTGATAGTTCTTTGTCTTGCGCTGGTTTTTCCAAAGTTAAAGCGCTTTCAAGTGCTACTTTTCCCGAAGGAATGGATCTGTTTAAAATAGCAATCGATTTTATATCATGTGAAATTGTGATTAATGCTGGGCGCATTACTTCAACACGCATGTTACGAGTTCCTGCACAAGAATTAATTAACAAAGTAAATGTTACAATTAACAAAATAGAGTATAGTAGTTTCATAGGTTTATTTTAATATGTTGAAAATCCTTTTACAGGAATCGTACCGAAATTAATTAATATTTGTCAAATACAAAAAAAACAAATTGAGAATTCTAAATTCGGAAATAGAATTTTGGTTGCTTACCTTTACAAAAAAATACATAATGAAATTTTATAATAATATACTTGAAACAATTGGGAATACACCTCTTGTCAAATTAAACGTAGTTACAAAAGATGTTAAAGCAACAGTTTTAGCAAAAGTGGAAACTACTAATCCAGGGAACTCTGTTAAAGATCGAATGGCAATTAAAATGATTGAAGATGCTGAGAAAGCTGGGTTTTTAAAGCCGGGAGGAACTATCATTGAGGGCACATCTGGAAATACAGGTATGGGATTAGCGTTAGGATGTATTATAAAAGGTTATAAATTGATTTGTGTATTGAATGATAAGCAGTCAAAAGAAAAAATGGATATTTTACGAGCAGTTGGTGCAGAAGTGGTTGTTTGTCCAACAGCTGTAGAACCAACAGATCCACGTTCATATTATTCAGTTTCAAAAAGATTGGCAGAAGAAACGCCGAATTCGTGGTATGCGAATCAATATGATAATTTATCGAATAGAACAGCGCATTATGAATCAACTGGACCTGAAATTTGGGAACAAACAGGTGGTAAGATCACACATTTTGTTGTTGGTGTAGGAACAGGCGGGACAATTTCTGGCGTTGGGAAATATTTGAAAGAGAAAAACCCAAATATTAAGATTTGGGGAATTGATACCTATGGATCAGTTTTTAAAAAATACAAGGAAACAGGAATTTTTGATGAGAATGAAATTTATCCATATATCACAGAGGGAATTGGTGAAGATATTCTTCCTGAGAATGTTGATTTTGACGTAATTGATCTTTTCGAGAAAGTAACTGACAAAGATGCTGCAGTTTATACACGTAAAATTGCACGTGAAGAAGGGATTTTTGTTGGTAATTCTGCTGGTTCAGCCATAAAAGGATTACTACAATTAAAGGATCAATTAACAGCCGATGATGTGGTTGTTGTTTTGTTTCATGATCATGGAAGTCGCTATGTTGGAAAAATGTTCAACGATGATTGGATGCGTGAAAGAGGATTTTTAGATGAAGAATTTAAAACAGCAGGTGAATTAGTCGCACAGCACAGAAACACACCATTAGTAACTTTGTATGCAGAGGAATTGGTTTCACATGCAATTGCTGCAATGCGTAAATTTTCAATTTCTCAAATTCCAGTTATGAAAGATGGGAAATTTGTTGGTTCGATAGATGATAGTGATGTATATCAATTGTTAGTTGAAAATCCAGAATTGAGAAATGCTCCAATTTCTACTATAATGAACGCAGCTTTCCCTATTGTTAAAGCGGCAACGCATTTAGATGAATTGTGTAAATTGATTAATAAAAATACGCCAGCTGTATTGGTTGAAATGCCAGAAGGTGGACATCATATTGTTACACGTTACGATATAATATCCGCAATGTCTTAATGGCTATACAGTTCACAGATCAAATGAATCAAACAATCCGACTGGAAGAATTTCCACGTCGGATTGTTTCTTTAGTACCTTCTCAAACAGAATTGTTGTATGAATTAGGATTAGATGAAAAGGTAGTTGGAATCACCAAATTTTGCATTCATCCTGAAAGTTGGTTTAAAAGTAAAACGAGAGTAGGAGGGACAAAACAACTCAATATTGATGTGATTCGTTCTTTGAACCCAGACTTAATCATTGGAAACAAAGAAGAAAATACGAAAGAAGATATTGAATTGTTAAAACAAAT
>JBEAUV010000239.1:0-4104 GCA_041161265.1 Bacteroidota bacterium
CTTCTACGATCAATGCACCAGCTCCTTCACCCATTACAAATCCATCACGAGAAACATCAAAAGGTCGAGAAGCTGTTTTAGGTGAATCATTTCTTGTTGACAAGGCTTTTGCAGAAGAGAACCCGCCTATTGCAGATTCTGTAATTGCTGCTTCTGATCCGCCTGTAATAATCATGTCAGCTTTGTCCCATTTGATATAGTTGAAAGCTTCAATCATTGCAGTATTGGATGTCGCACAAGCTGAAACAGGGCAGAAGTTCACACCTCTTAATCCATATTTTATTGAAATAACACCTGAGGCAATATCGACCAATATTCTTGGAATGAAATAAGGAGTAAAACGCGGAGTTCCATCGCCATCACAATATTCTTTCATCTGGTCTTGGAATGTTTGAATTCCACCATTTCCAGAACCCCAAATAACGCCAATACGGTCTCTGTTTAATGTTTCAAAATCAATATTTCCATGACGAACCGCTTCATCAACAGCGATTAAAGCGTATTGAGAAAAGGGGTCGTATTTGCGGATTTCTTTTACATCAAAATGATCCTTGGCATCGAAATTTTTAAGTTCGCAAGCAAAAGTTGCCTTAAATTTCGAAGTGTCAAATTTGGTTATTGGAGCGGCGCCACTCACGCCATTTTTTAAACTTGTCCAATAATCAGCTAAATTATTTCCAATCGGAGTCAAAGCTCCAATACCTGTAATTACTACTCTTCTCATGCTTGCCAAATTTGGGATTTGGGATTCGGAATTATAATCAAATCTATGCTCAATGTTCTATGCTCAATGTTCTCAAAGAAAACCGAGTTCCAATTTCGCTTCTTCACTCATCATGTCTTTGTCCCATGGTGGATCAAAAACGATATTTACTTTAGCGGATTTTACACTTTCAATTAAGCTAACTTTATCTTCAACTTCCTTCGGCATGGTTTCAGCTACAGGACAATTAGGCGAAGTCAATGTCATCTCGATTTCAACATTTTTATCTTCATCGATTCTTACTTCGTAAATAAGTCCAAGTTCAAAAATATCAACGGGAATTTCTGGATCATAAATGGTTTTTAATACATCTACTACGATATTTTCTAAGTTCACTATTTCGTCTTCCATTTTGTAATTATCTAATCCAATTCTTTTTATTCTAAGCTTTGTCAAGGTTTAACAAAGCTGTCATTTTCATTTTTTGAACCATACTCAACAATCCATTTGCACGTGTCGGCGAAAGATGTTCTTGTAATCCAATTGTTCTGATGAAATGCAAATCTGCCTTTGCAACAGCTTCTGGTGTTTCATTGTTCAAAACACGAATCAGCAAACCAATAATTCCTTTTGTGATAATTGCATCAGCATCTGAAGTGAATTTCATTTTACCATCTTCAACTGTCGCGTCAAGCCATACATTTGATTGACATCCTCGAATTAATCGATCATCTGTTTTTTTATCTTTATCAATTAACGGAAGTTCTTTGCCTAGATCAATAATGTATTCGTATTTATCCATCCAATCGTCGAAGATTTCAAATTCACTAATTATTTCTTGTTGCTTTTCTTCTAGTGTCATCATTTCCGTTTATTTCAGCATGTTGATACTCTTTTCAACAGCGGCAATAAAAATATCTACTTCTTCTTTTGTATTGTAAAATGCAAATGACGCTCTAACAGTTCCTGGAATTTGGAAGAAATCCATTAAGGGCTGTGTACAATGATGTCCTGTTCTTACAGCAATTCCTTGTTTGTCCAACAATGTTCCAATATCAAAAGGGTGAATGTTTTCCACTACAAAAGACACGACTGAAGTTTTCTTTTTCGCTTCTCCAATAATATCCAATCCCTCAAATGTATCAAGCATGTCTTGAGCATATTCTGCTAATTCTTTTTCATATTTCTGAACCGCATCCATGTCTAATTCAGATAAAAATTCAAATGCTTTTCCTAAACAGATTCCACCAGCAATGTGTGGAGTTCCTGCTTCAAATTTGAAAGGTAATTCATTGTAAGTTGTGTGTTCAAATGTAACACGTGATATCATATCTCCGCCACCTTGGTAAGGAGGCATTTTATCCAATATCGCTTCCTTGCCATATAAAACACCAATTCCAGTTGGACCAAAAACTTTGTGACCAGAAAAGACGAAAAAATCACAATCCATATCAACAACATCAATTGGCATGTGTTGAATACTTTGTGCTCCATCCACCAATATCTTCGCCCCCACAGCATGCGCTTTTACAGCTAATTCTTTTACAGGATTGATTGTTCCAAGTGTATTTGAAATATGAGTAACGGCAACTAATTTCGTTTTTGAATTCAACAATTTATCAAATTCTTCAATAATTAATTCTCCCTTTTTATTGATAGGAGCAACGCGTAAAGTCAAGTTTTTACGTTGACACAACATTTGCCAAGGAACAATGTTTGAATGATGTTCCATTGCTGTGATCAAAATTTCATCTCCAGCAGATAATAATTCACCGTATGAAAAAGCAACAAGGTTAATCCCATCTGTTGTTCCTTTCGTGAAAATTATTTCTTCTGATTTTTTAGCATGGATGTAATTCTGAATTGTTACTCGAGCTTTTTCGTATTCCGTTGTTGCTTGTTGACTCATAAAATGCACACCACGGTGAATGTTGGCATTGTCTTTTGAGTAATACATGTTAATTGCATCAAGCACCACTTGTGGTTTTTGTGAAGTTGCACCGTTATCAAAATAGATAAGGTTTTTGTTGTAAATCAACTGTCGAAGCGCAGGAAATTGTTGGCGAATTTCTCTAACTATAAATGGTTTTTTTGTTCCTTCTGTCATAACTAAGTACAAAGATACAAAAAGCGTTATTTTGAATTGTTCTAAAGAAGAAAAAAATGGAAATACTTTTATATAATTGCTAATTACAAGTTATTAGTTGTTGGTTAAAAGATGCATCTGTGTATTTCTGAGATTTCTGTGGAAAAATTCAAATAATAAAACCTATGTGTATTATATATCAGTGTTGTTAAAATTGAATTATAATTCACGTTTCTCATCCAATCAATTGCGTAAAAAGTGCTTGATTGTTGTTTAAGTATTCATATTTAAAATGCAATTTATCCAAATTAGCATAAATTCTTTGCAAATCTTCAGGGCTTTTCAATTCTATTCCGACAACAGCTGGGCCGCTTTCTCTGTTATTTTTCTTAGAGAATTGAAAAAAGGTGATATCATCATCTGGACCTAAAATTTCAGTAACAAAATCTTTTAAAGCTCCAGGTCGTTGTGGGAATTGAATTAGAAAGTAGTGTTTTAATCCTTCGTAAAACAAAGAACGCTCTTTTATTTCTTCTGTTCTCGTGATATCATTATTACTTCCACTTACGACACACACACAATTTTTACTTTTAATTTCCTCTTTATAAAAATCGAGCGCTGCGATACTCAATGCACCAGCAGGTTCAACAACAATTGCTTCTTCGTTGTATAATTTTAATATTGTTGAACATACTTTTCCCTCTGGCACCAAAATAATATCGTCAAGGTTCTTTTTGCATATCTCAAAATTCAAATCCCCGACTCTTTTTACTGCAGCACCATCTACAAATTTGTCAATTTCATCCAAGGTAATATTTTGATTAGCTGCAATTGACGTTTTCATTGACGGAGCACCTAATGGTTCAACCCCAATTATTTTTGTGGTTGGACTTAATGCTTTAAATACCGCCGAAACACCTGCGGATAATCCACCTCCACCAATTGGAACAAATAAATAATCGATTTTTTCTTTCAATTGCTCAAGAATTTCAAGTCCGACCGTACCTTGTCCTGCAATGACTTTTTCATCGTCAAATGGATGGACAAAAACATTGTTATTCGCTTCACAGAATTCAATGGCTTTTTTATAGGTATCATCAAAAGTATCTCCTTCTAAGATTATGTGGACATTATCTTTCCCAAACAATTCGACTTGTTTTATTTTCTGTTTTGGCGTTGTTGCCGGCATAAAAATGGTTCCTTGAATATTCAACAAATGACACGAATATGCCACTCCCTGAGCATGATTTCCTGCACTCGCGCAGACAATTCCCTGTTCCCTTTCCTTTGGCTGAAGTGAATTGATTTTATTGTA
>JBEAUV010000240.1:0-4104 GCA_041161265.1 Bacteroidota bacterium
TTTCTTTTCTTTGAACTTGATCGTATTTGGAATTGGAAGAAACTAATGAAACAGTATATTGCGTAAGTGCTTTCATGATTGTTGCTGTATTAATTTCAGTTGAACCAAAAGCTTTTTTAAAAAGAGCAGGATATGTTTCTGAAAGGGATAGTCTGCGAATTACTTCTTCTAAAGTATTATCCATTTCAGCTGGATGTTTAATTGGATTAATTCCTTGGACTTCCAAATTATTGACTCCACCATCCCAATGGAAATTGCTATTCCAAGCAAGGTTAATCAGTACAGGAGAATTTCGCGTTCCTTTTCTACCTTCGATACCATGGCTAACAGCATGATCAACATGTGTGAAGCCAGTATATTGTAAATGACACGACGCACAAGAAATTGTGCTGTCACGAGAAAGAATAGGATCATAAAATAATTTTCTTCCCAATTGAAAACCTTCTTCTGAGACAGGATTTTTAGCAAAATTGTAAGCAGGTTTAGGCCATTTCTTAGGAACGACAAATTCTATCAACTCTGGATTTGATTGAATACTAAATGAAATTAGACCAATTGAGAAAACACAAAAAAAGAAAAACAGAATTTTATTTTTCATTTGGTAAAACTGTAAATATTGAAGGCAAAATAGAAGAGAGTTGTACTGCATTTGACCCTGGAATCATTACATTACTAGTTTTATTGAAATCAATTTCTTTCATAAATACCAAGATATCAAATCCAATTAAAATATCCTTTGCGTTATTTTCTATTGGTAAATTGACCGTCTGAATTGTTTGATATGGCGCCAAATATCCTCCCAAATGAAATTCAAAACTTTTATTTTTTTCAGTTGATTCGGAAGAAGTTCCTTCCAATTTAAAGTTAATATAACCACTGTTCCATGCCCAATACATGCCATTTATTGGATCGAGAGCTCCATCTAAAATTCCTGCAACATTGGTTGTTGAGTCAATTCCTATTGAAAATGACATTTCATCGTAATCACCATTTTTTATTTCAATAAAAAAACTTGTTGGTTCTTCGATATCAATTAAATAAAATTCATTGACTTTCTCTTTTAATTTTCCTTCATTCAATAAAGACAGATTCGAAACATAAAACCTACAAGTTGAAAATTCGAACCAAGTTGAATCATTTAACACATTTTTTTTTCCAAGTTCAAGTGGTAAATTATTGAAAAAGGGAATAAATTGAATGCTTTTTTTCTCTTGTCCAACTAAATGAACATGTATAAAAAGTAAACAAAATAGAAGAAATTCCTTCATTTTTATTTTTTTGGAGGATGTGGTGGGCCTCCCGCTTGACGCAATACGTTATGAATAAGGTCTTGCAATTTCTTTTGTTGATCTGGTGTGCACAGTGAGTTAACAACTTTGAAATAATCAAAAGTCATTTGTTCCGTTTCACGTTGATTTTCAACAATTTTATCAATCAACCTTTTGATATCAGTGCTATCTTTTGATTCATCATTAAATGATTGAAATAAAGTTTCGTGCAAATTTCGACTGCGTTTAATCAACGCGTCTTTCTTCTTGAAATGATCATCTTGAAGTTCAAGAATTTTAGTTTTTGTATTTCCTGTAAGATCTAACATTTCTACTAAATCATTTTTCCCAGGATGTCTTGGTCCTTTATGACCAGACCAAAAGAAAAACAGTGTTCCAAGATTAACAAGAATCAATACAACAATTAGTATTTTATAAAATTTAATCGTTTTCATTATAGTTGGTCTAAATAAGAAAAATATTCATTGTAAACTGTGCTTTCTTGATTTTCCACTTTTTGCGTTTTATTGAAAGTCGCAATATTGACAGTAATTAAAAGTGCAATACTAGCAGCGGCTAACCAGATAGCTTTCAATGGAATACGTTTATCAAAAATTTCTATTGTTTGAGGAATCGCTTCAAGCCTTTTTCTCAAACTTTCAGAAATAGGAACACTTTTCAATTCCTTAGAACTGTTCAATGTTTGTTCGATCCAAAACTCTTTTTTCGTTTCCATATTTTATAAGATGTTAAAACTTTTCATAACTTGCGTTTGCCGAATTATTTTTTTTTAGCGCTCATTTTCATCGTAATAATCTGATAAGCTTTTCTTTAAATTTTGTCTTGCACGAAAAATTAGTGATTCAACCGCAGACAAGGAAGTATTCATTATCTGCGCAATTTCCTCGTAAGGAATACTTTCTAAATTGAAAAGTGTAAATGCTGTTTTTTGATTTTCTGGTAATGCATTGATTGCAGCGAATAAAATTGCTCCACGTTCTTGATTTTCCAATTCTAAACCTGGGTGCATAAAATTGGAACTTATTTGAATTGTTGACTCAGCTTTGTCTATTGGAATGATAAAGCCAAATCTTTTTTTACGCGTTTTTTTTCGAAGGAATTCCTGGCATTTATTTACTGAAATTCTATAAATCCAAGTAGATAATTTTGAATCTCCTTTAAATTGATTTATTGATAAAAAAACTGTTGTGAAAATTTCCTGAGTAACGTCTTCAGCATCTTGTTCGTTTTGTAAAATTCCAAGAGATAAATTATACACTTTTTGAGAAAAAGTAGCAATCAAGCAATTAAAAGCCGATTGACTTCCTTTTTTTAATGCTTCAATTTCTGGAAAATCGTCCAATGCTTGTACTTTTATTTCGTAAGGTTAACGAAAATATTTTGATGATAGTTGGGACTTTAACAAATAGAAATCACAATTCTCTTTTCATAAGGAATTCTGCCAACGATTTTAATGTTTGTTTTACACGCTCTTCAACTTGAATTTCTGATAGAGATTTCATTGCAATTAAATGATATTTCTCCATTTCTTTTTCACACACTTTTCTTGCCCCAATGACCTCATAAAGTTCCTTCGTTTTATCAATCTTCAATTGAAGATCCTTTTCCGTAGATAGTTTCTCAAGAATTTGTTTTTGGTCTGTTGATGCTAATTGAAATGCTTGTAAATTTAAAAGTGTCTTCTTATTGGAAATTACATCTCCTCCTACTTGTTTTCCAAATTTATCAGGATCGGCAAACAAATCTAAAATATCATCTTGAATTTGAAAAGCAATCCCAATATTTTGACCAAAACTATAAATGTGTTTTCTATCTGACTCAGATGCATTTCCAATTACAGCACCCATTTCTAAAGCACAGCCTAATAAAACGGATGTTTTCAAGCGAATCATTTCAATATACTCATCTATTGACACGTCATGACGTGATTCGAAATCCATATCCATTTGTTGACCTTCACAAACTTCAATAGCCGTTTGATTGAACAATTGAATTAATGCCTGTAGGTGTTCTGGTCTTTGTTTGACAAGTAATTGATACCCTTTAACAAACAGTACATCACCAGAAAGAATTGCGATATTTTGATTCCACTTTGTGTGAACTGTTTCTTGATTCCTGCGCAAAGGAGCTTCATCCATGATATCATCATGAATCAATGTGAAATTATGAAATACCTCTACAGATAACGCAGCAGAAAGCGCATTCTCTTTTGTTTCACCAAATAACTCTGCTCCTAACAAGGTAAGAATAGGTCTCATTCTTTTTCCTCCCAGGTTTAAAAAATACCTTAAAGGATTATAAAGATTTTCGGGAGATTGAGGAAAATCAATCGCAGTAATTTCCTTTTCCAAATAGGCATTGTATTGAGCTAATTCTTGCATTAGTCCTTGATCAAATTAATTAAATATGAACCGTATCCACTTTTAACAAGCGGTTTAGCTATTTGTTTTAATTTGTCTTTTGAAATAAACCCATTTCGATATGC
The DNA here is from genome assembly GCA_041161265.1 of Bacteroidota bacterium. GTDB lineage: Bacteria > Bacteroidota > Bacteroidia > Flavobacteriales_D > Crocinitomicaceae > M0103. Next base: position 3,775 of record JBEAUV010000240.1, read on the forward strand.
TACTTCTTCAATACAACCAATTTTTAAACCTTGGCGTTCTTCAATAACTTGCACAAACTGACCAGCTTGCATTAAGGATGCAAAAGTTCCAGTGTCCAGCCATGCAGTGCCTCTATCTAAAACGGCAACTTTTAGTTTTCCTTTTTTCAAATATTCGGCATTGACATCTGTTATTTCATATTCTCCTCTAGCAGAAGGTTTTAAATCTTTCGCAATTTGAATAACCGAATTATCGTAAAAATACAAACCAGGCACGGCGTAATTTGATTTTGGATTTTTGGGTTTTTCTTCAATGGAAATTGCATTCATGTTTTCGTCAAACTCAACAAC
>JBEAUV010000241.1:0-4045 GCA_041161265.1 Bacteroidota bacterium
AAAGTTTTCTAAAGGACCATTTATAAACTGGGAATTTGTTAAAACTCCTTTTGAAGTTAAATTTTGGACTGTCCAACCTTTCTTTTTGTTTTGAAAATCTCTAGCCGCAAAATAAATTTGATCATCGGTAAAACCAATGTATTTCCATTGACCAAAATTTCCTTCCTTGATATTTAAATCTGTTACTTCTCCCAACATTGCAGCATAAACAAGCATGTTGTGATGCGTGATAAATGTTGCAAATTCAATGTATTTTTTAGCTTTCGTATCGTGATAACGGAACACATGAACCAAAGCTTTATCTGTTGTAACAACATCGATAAGTTGCATTTCCGATAGGTCAAACGCACCCAATTTCTTGATTGTAGAACTTAAACTTACGGATGTAGATTTTATGTTCCCAGCAGAATTTAACTGATGCAATGAGATTTTCCCTTCTTCTGGAACTATATTGTCGATAAAATAAACATATCGCGAGTTTTCACTTGATATAAAATGAAAATCTTTACCGTTCGGATTAAAACTTTGCTGCCATATGTTAGTTGGTTTATTTCCAACAAGCGTCATATTGACTTTTTTCATATTACCGACTGGATCTCGGTTGAATAATATTGCTCCCATGCCTTTCCATTCAAGAATAGAATAAAATGGATATTGCTCAGCAGGCATTTCAATTTCCTGTGCGATGGAGTTCATTCCAAGAATGAAGCAAAAAATGAAGTGGAATCTTTTCATGATAAATTGTATATTTGGTCAAAGCTCTTATCAATTAACGTGCTAAAATAAGTTTTTGAACTTAAATTTCAATTCTTTGTTATAGAAAGAAACGAGTATTTTTAAACTGAGCCAACGTTTTGTGCAAACATATCGTCTTTTTTAAAAGTGCTTCATATTGTAAAACTAGATTTATGAAAAAACAACTACTGATTTTATTTGTATTTATTTCTGCCTACTCGGTTGATTGTTTTTCTCAGACGATCAATTCAGGTAGACCCATAACAACCATGGGAAAAGTCGAGCAAACAAAATCATTTTATGAAACAGCAAAAGTTGATGCTGAATTAGAATTGGCGAATTATGCTGCGAGTGGTGAAAAAATGTTTCGATTTGGAAAAGAATTTCAAGTGAACATGAATATTATGACCCAAGCGTCTAAAACAATTTTGCCGTCAGGTGATGCTTTGTATCAATTCGGAATTTCTTGTCCAAATGCACTATCTGTTAATGTTGTTTTTGATAAATTTCAATTGGCTCCTGGAACACGACTTTTTATTGCTGATGCTTTGAGTGAAAAATTTATTGGTGCCTATACTAGTTTGAATAACAATGCAAACAGTATGTTAGGAACGGAATTGGTGCATACCAGTAAAATAATTATTGAAGTAATAGAGCCTAAGGCAGTTGTTGGGACAAGTATTTTGAATTTGAGTACAATTGTTTCAGGATTCCAAGATTTAAATGCATTGGCTAAGTCATTGAATAGTTCAGGTAATTGTCATTATGATGTAAATTGTCCTGAAGGGAATTTATGGTTAGACCAAACACATTCAGTTGCAATGATGGTAAATGGAGGAGGTTTTTGCACTGGAGCATTGGTAAATAATACATCAGGAACAATTATTCCTTACTTTTTATCTGCTAATCATTGTGGTACCAATCCAGGGGGGTGGGTGTTCCGCTTCCGTTGGGAATCTCCTGCAGCATCTGCAATCTGTGGAACAGGATTAAATTCAACGAATGGACCTGAAACAATGAATGTCAATGGCGGAACTTTAAGAGCCGCATGGGCAGGCTCAGATTTTGCTTTGACAGAATTAAATACTGCACCGAATCCAGCTTGGGGAATTTATTATAGTGGTTGGAACAATGTGGATGCGGCTGTTCCTTCTTCTGTTGGGATACATCATCCGGATGGAGATATTAAAAAAATCTGTTTCGAGAATAACAATGCTTTGACATCTAGTGCCTGGGCAGGAACACCAGCGAATAGTCATTGGCATGTACCAGGATGGGATTTAGGTGTTACAGAGCCAGGATCTTCCGGTTCTCCTTTGTTTGATAATAATCACAGAGTCATTGGTCAATTGCACGGTGGTGCTTCTGCTTGTGGTGCTGGTAATTTATCAGATGAATATGGTAAGTTTTCTTTTTCATGGACAGGAAATAACACAAATACTTCTCGTTTGAGTAATTGGTTAGACCCATCATCAACTGGAGCAACTGCTATTGATGGAATTGACCCGATTGGTCCAGCTCCAGCTCTAGATGCAGCATTAAATAATCCACAAGGTGTTTCAGGAACTTTTTGTCAAGCAACAGTAACTCCGCAAGTGACAATCACAAATTCTGGGACAGATGCATTAACATCTGCAACAATCAATTATGGGTATGATGGTGTTTTGAATCAAACTTATCCTTGGATAGGATCCTTAAATCAATTTCAAACGGTAACGATTACTTTACCAACTGCAACTCTAGCTGGGGGTAACCATACTTTTGATGCGGAAGTTGTTAATCCTAATGGTTCTGCTGATCTGAATCTTGCAAACAATACAATTTCTTCTTCTTTTTCAACAGTTGTAAATGGACAAACAGTAACATTAGATTTGAATTTAGATTGTTGGGGTTCTGAAACTTCTTGGGAATTGTATGATGTTTCTAGTGTTATGATATATTCTGGATCTGGTTATTCTAACAATAATCCAGTTCTTGTTCAACAAGATTTTTGTTTAAGTTCTGGTTGTTATGATTTTAAAATCATTGATGGTATTGGTGATGGAATGTCAGGATGTTCAGTAGCTAATGGAGGAAATGGTAGCTATTCAATTACATATAATGGTGATATAATAGCTGAATTGTTAGAAGCGGATGCAAATTTCGGCACAGAAAACATTCAGAACTTTTGTTTTTCTTTAGGATTAGATGAATTTAGTTTGGCAAATAGTATTAGCGTATATCCAAATCCGGCGAATGAATCAATTACTGTGTTAACAGATGGGTTGAAAATGATGAAAGTAGAATTAATGAATCTTGCAGGTCAAATTATTTCATCTACAGAAGTAAGCAGTACGCTTGTTAAAGTTGATGTTTCTTCAGTTTCTTCAGGTGTTTATTTTGTGAAAGTATTCTCAGCTGAAGGAACAGCAGTGAAACAATTGATCATAAAGTAAAATAATATTTTTCATTGAAAGGCGGTTCAATTGAATCGCCTTTTTTTGTTTCGCAGAGTAATAATTAACACAGCATTAATACGTTGAATTACCCTATATTCTGTTTTGCAGCAGTGGAAGAATCTTTTGAACCTTTTTTAGACATAGACATATTTCCAAAAGATAAAAACCCCAACAATTGCTGAAAATATAGAAGCAATTAAAACAGCACCAGCCGTAATATCTTTTATCGTTTTTATTTTATCATTTCGCTGCGTAGAATAAAGGTCGCACAATTCCTCAATTGAAGTGTTCAGTGCTTCTAAAGACAAAACGAGTGCAGAAAAACCTAATATCATTAGCCACTCAAAAGAAGTAATATTGAAATAAAAACCAGCAAGGCAAACAATACAAAAAGCAATCAGTTGTATTTTAAAATTCCGCCCTGTTCTTATTAAATAAGATATTCCATTGAAAGCATATCCAAATCCACGTAAAACCCCTTTCATCTTATTTGACATTAATTTTTCCGGTACCTATTGGAACGCCAGATTTTTTCAATACATAAATATAATTTCCTTCAGAAAGAAACGATAAGTGAAGGGTGTTTGCATGTTCACCTTTTGATTTGAATCCAAAATTGTCTGAATAAACTGTTCTTCCAGTTAGATCTATTAACTCAAAGGCTACTTCATCCTCATTGAACAAGGTAAAACCGATATACCCATCGTCACTCATCGGATTCGGCCAAACTTTGTGGTATTGAGGAACAAAAGTGTTTTCCTTAAAGGAAAGATCACATATTCCTGGAATGTTATTGTCAATCCATACAGAACGTTGCTCGATATACGTTTTTAAATAATCTAAATCTTCTTGATAGGTCATTCCAACAAATC
>JBEAUV010000242.1:0-4029 GCA_041161265.1 Bacteroidota bacterium
GAAATTCAGTTAATTATTAATTTAATGTCCTACTACACCGACATTGAAACCCAAGAAACGTATGAATCTTCGACTATTTTATTTTTCAAGAAATTTGACAATGAATGGAAGTTGTTTTCTATCGAATATGCAGGGTAAACGTATAATGAAGAAAGAAATATAAGGCATAATCTAATACTGTTCATACCAGCTAAATTTTTCATCAACGATATGTGCCTTTTCATTTTTTAAATATTCCAAAAAAGACATTGATACTGGAGAATGTTTCTTCCCTTTTAACCAGATTAAACTCCATGTCGTTTTGATTGGCAGACCTTTAATAGGGATTATCTGCAGTTCATCCTTATTGAGTTCGTTTTTAATTCCAATTAATGGCATAATTGAATATCCCAAACCAGCCAATAATGCTTGTTTAACGGCCTCATTAGATGTTAACTCCATCTTTTTTAAAACTGACATATCATTTTGTTCAATAAAACCCTCCATAGCTTGTCTTGTCCCTGAACCTTTTTCCCTAAATATTAATGGCAAATCTTTAAAGAATTCTTTTGTATTTGTCGACTTTTTAATTTTTGTTTTTGCACTACCTACCAAGTACAACTTATTTTGAAGTAAATCGAGTTTCTCAATATTTAGTGAGTTTGGCAAGATGGAAACAAGTGCAAAATCAACTTCATTATTTTCCAAACTCTTAATTACTTTATTTTTATTCGTAACATCCATTAATAAATCAACACCAGAATTCTGTTTTATAAAATCAGCAATAAAAAAAGGCATCACGTATTTACCAGTTGATACCACTGAAATTTTTAATCTACCCGTTAACTGTCCCTTGTATGCTAAAGTCTTATAATTCAATGCATATACTTGATTGATTATGTTCTCAGCTGCTTCCGCAATCTCGAATCCAAAATCAGTTATATAAATTTTTCTACCAACAACTTCCGTTAAGGGAATGTCAAACTGGTCTTGGAAGTTTTTCAACTGAATAGAAACGGCCGGTTGAGTAAGGTACAATTCCTCCGCAGCCTTTGTTACGCTTTTGGTTTGCACCACTTTCAAGAATATCTGCAACTGATTTAATGTATAATTCATAAAATATTTTTATGGTTTACATTACAAAGATAAATAAAAACTTATGAATATGAATTCTCATTTTTGTCATGTTCAAAATAAATTGAATCAATTAAAGTGTGAAAAATGAAAAATCTTGAAAAGTTAACGCTCATTGAAGGAAACTTCTTATTTGAAGAAGCCAATGAAATTCTACCCAATATGTTTTCCTCTAAAATCAATTTTCATACTGTAAAAAATTGGAGCACTCAGGAAAGATATGGAAAAGACGATGAAATTGCACAAATAAGAATTCCAGCTTTAAAAAAGGAAATGGAAAAATTACAAGCTATTCTTTTGGAAGCCAAAACTCATAACAAGAAACTTGTAATTACGTCTGAAATAAATGTCAAGCTTGAGGATTTGTAAATGTATAAACTTGAAAGAAGTGTTAAGTTCTTAGTTTATTGACAACTTTTAAATTGTAAATTATGATAAATGCAATTATATACTTAAGACAAAAACATGATCCAAAAGAATTGATAAAATTTCTTTTACGCAAAAAATTAATTGCATCTGCATCATTTGACGAAAATAATATCTCATACAAATTGGATGGTGAAGAAATAATTGAAGAAACTTTTTCTGTGATTACAGCGCAATCAAAAGCACTATTATTTAATGATATTGTAGATGAAGTTGAATCATTCTTGGAGGAGAGAGTTTCAATAAATTCAACACCAATTGTTGGGGCCAGTGGGTTTTTCAATGATACTGTAAGAACGAGTACGTTAAAAAGATAAAGACTATAAGCCTAGAGAAAAATGTTCGAAGGAAGACCATTGATTATAGCAACTAAACATGAAAAAGAAAAAGTTATAACTCCAATTATAGAGAAAGAGCTAGGTGTTAAATGTTTCATTGACCCAAAATTTGACACTGATAAATTCGGCACATTTACTGGTGAAATAGACAGAAATGAAGACCCAATAATAACAGCACGATTGAAATGCCTTTTGGCAATGGAATTAACGAATTGTGATTTAGCTGTTGCTAGTGAAGGTTCTTTCGGGCCGCATCCAACTATTTCTTTTGTTCCCGCTGATGATGAATTTTTACTCTTTATTGATAGAAAAAATGATTTAGAAATTATTGTTAGGGAGTTGAGTACTGAGACCAATTTCAATGGTTCGGTAATTAAAACTGAAAATGAACTAAAGGAATTTGCCTCTAATGCATATTTCCCTTCTCACGGCTTGATTATCAGAAAATCAAAAGATGGTTTTGAAGATATTATAAAAGGAATAACTAATGAAGAGCAGCTAAAAACTGCATTTAATAAACTAATCACCAAATACGGGACAGCCTATTTAGAAACCGATATGCGGGCTTTGTATAACCCAACAAGAATGAAATTGATTGGGCGAGTTGCGGAAAAACTTGCAGAAAAAATAAACACCTCTTGTCCCGTTTGCAAAGTGCCAGGATTTGGAATAACTGATAGAAAAAAAGGCCTACTCTGCCAACAATGTAATTTTCCATCTCAATCAACTTTAAGCTTTATTTATACATGTCAAAAATGTACTTATCAAAAAGAAGAAAAATATCCAAATGGCAAACAAACCGAAGACCCGATGTATTGTGATATTTGTAACCCATAAAATGAAGGATGATAACGACAGATATAAATAGAGCAAAAGAAGTACTTCTAAAAAATGAGCTGATAGCAATTCCGACTGAAACAGTATATGGTTTGGCAGGAAATGCTTTTAGTGAAACAGCAATAAAAAAAATATTTAAACTAAAAAATAGACCATTTTTTAACCCTTTAATTGTTCATCTTAAGTCAGCTTCTTGTATTTCAGATGTTGCTTCAGAAATTCCTGAAAGTGCGTTGATCCTTGCAAATAAATTTTGGCCGGGTCCATTAACATTGGTTTTGAAAAAACAGGAAAATATTTCAGATTTAATAACCGCTGGAAAAAAAACAGTTGCTTTAAGAGTCCCTAATCATGCGCTTACATTAGCTTTATTAGAAAAACTTGATTTCCCTTTAGTTGCTCCTAGTGCCAATCCATTTGGGTCAATAAGTCCAACAAATGCAAATCACGTTTTAAACTATTTTGGAGAGAATCTTAATGTTATTTTAGACGGAGGAGATTGCGAAAAAGGGTTAGAATCTACAATTATTGGATTTGACAATAACCAACCCATATTGTATCGACACGGTGCTATATCCATACAAGAGATTGAAAAAGTTGTTGGAAAATTAAGCATCATAACACATAATGACGAATCCCCAAACTCACCAGGAATGCTTTCACGTCATTATGCGCCAACGACCGACACTTATCTTACAGATAATATTTCTGAGTCATTAAACAATTTTGAAGGAAAAAAAATAGGCTTACTGCTTTTTCAAAATCCTATTAAAAATAGCACTATAATTCATCAAGAAATACTTTCAAAATCTGCTGATCTTACTGAAGCTGCGAAAAATTTATATGCGGCAATGCATCGTTTAGACGGTAATAAACTAGATGTAATTTTAGTAGAACGATTGCCGAATAAAGATTTGGGTAAAACAATAAATGACAAATTGGAAAGAGCAACAAAAAAAGAATAGATAAAAATAATTATAACATAAATTAGACATGAATTTTAACTTACTTATTGAAAACTTAACAAATCCAGCATTACTTTTTTTTGTACTAGGTATTATCGCAGTATACCTAAAAAGTGATTTAGAAATACCTCCCAACTCATCAAAATTTATTTCTTTATATCTTTTGTTTGCCATTGGTTTTAAAGGTGGACAGGAATTGTCGCACGAACACTTTAACTCAGAAATAGGGTGGTCAATTCTATTTGGAATATTCATTTCTTTAGTGATCCCACTTTACACATTCTTTATTCTTAAGAGAAAGTTAAACGTTTTTAATGCTGGAGCTATAGCTGCAGCGTATGGTTCAGTAA
>JBEAUV010000243.1:0-4026 GCA_041161265.1 Bacteroidota bacterium
TGTGCTTGCCTCGATGCTAGTAAATACAAAAGTTCTATGTGTCTCTAGAGACCTCCCGTTTGCTCAGAAGCGTTTTTGTGGAGCAGAAGGGATAGAAAATGTACAAACAGTATCTGATTTTGCAACGGGGGATTTTGGAAAAAATTATGGTCTTGAATTATTGGATAGCCCACTAGCTCATTTGCATGCCAGAGCAATAGTAGTAATTGACCAAAATGGCATTATTAAATACACAGAACTTGTTCCAGATATTGTGGATGAACCTGATTATGGTGCAGCAATAGCAGCTATATAAATCAAAAAAGCCGATTCTCTAGAATCGGCTTTTTTTCAATTATATTTTCTGAAATTAAAATTCAAAAGTCTCCATGAATTTAGTGGTGAAATTCCCCTTTCTAAAATCAGGATTATCCATTAATTTCTGATGAAAAGGAATAGTTGTTTTTACACCCTCAATGATATATTCATCTAATGCACGTTTCATTTTTAGAATCGCTTCTTCACGTGTTTGAGCAACGCAAATTAACTTTCCGATCATAGAGTCATAATTAGATGGAATCGTGTATCCTGCATAAGCATGCGTGTCAATACGAACTCCATGTCCACCTGGTGAATGGTAAGAAGTAATCTTTCCTGGTGACGGTCGGAAATCATTAAACGGATCTTCTGCATTTATACGACATTGAATTGCATGTAAATGCGGGTAATAATTTTTTCCAGAAATTTTATCTCCAGCAGCCAATTTGATTTGTTCCTTGATTAAATCGTAATCAATAACTTCTTCTGTAATGGTATGCTCAACTTGAATACGTGTATTCATTTCCATAAAATAGAAATCTCTGTTTTTATCAACTAAAAACTCTACAGTACCAACACCTTCATATCTAACAGCTTTAGCTGCTTTAATAGCTGCTTCACCCATTTTCTCTCTTAACTCTTCCGTCATGAAAGGAGATGGAGTTTCTTCTACTAATTTTTGATGACGACGTTGAATAGAACAATCACGTTCTGACAAGTGACACGCATTTCCGAATTGATCACCAGCAATTTGAATTTCAATGTGACGAGGTTCTTCGATGTATTTTTCCATATACAAACCATCATTTCCAAATGCAGCACCTGCTTCTTGTTTCGCAGAATCCCATGCAGCTTGCAAATCTTCTTCTTTCCAAACAATACGCATTCCTTTTCCACCACCACCGGCAGTTGCTTTTAGGATAACAGGATAAACAACTTGTTTTGCATTTTTGATGCAATCTTCCATGTCCTTAATAAGACCTACAGAACCAGGAATACAAGGAACACCAGCTTTTATCATTGTTGCTTTTGCATTCGCTTTGTCTCCCATTCCAGAAATTTGCTCTGGAGTTGCACCAATAAATTTGATGCCGTGCTCTTGACAAACTTTTGAAAATTTCTCATTTTCAGAAAGGAAACCATAACCTGGATGAATTGCATCTGCATTTGTAATTTCTGCTGCTGCAATAATGTTTGGAATTGACAAATATGATTTTGAACTTACTGGAGGCCCAATACATACAGCTTCATCAGCGAAACGAACTGGTAAACTATCTTTGTCGGCAGTTGAATAAACTGCAACGGTTTTAATTCCCATTTCTTTGCACGTACGAATAATACGCAATGCAATCTCACCTCTATTGGCAATTAATATTTTTTTGAACATACTTCTTGAATTGCGAATTATGAATTATGAATTATGAATTGATCCTTAAGTCAATACCATATTCAAATCCCGTATTCTGAATTTTTTAAGCTGGGTCTACTAAGAATAATGGTTGATCATATTCAACTGGAGAAGCATCATCAACCAATACTTTTACAATTTTACCTGAAACTTCAGATTCAATTTCGTTGAATAATTTCATTGCTTCAATAATACAAATTGTATCACCGTTTCCAACCATTTGACCTACACTAATAAACGGCTCTTTGTCAGGACCATTTGAACGATAGAAAGTTCCAATCATTGGTGACTTTACAACAATGTAATTTGCATTTTCATCAACTGGAGCTGCTGCAACCGGCGCTGCTGCTACTGGTGCTGCTGCTGCTACTGGTAGAGCAACTGGAGCTGGAGCACTTGCTTGAACATAAATAGGTTGATCGTTACCTTTAGATTTATTCTCAGCTTTTATTACAATTTTGAAATCTTTTTGCTCGATTTCAACTTCGCTAACTCCTGATTTAGCAACAAATTTTATTAAATCTTGTATTTCATTCAGATTCATAACAGATAAATTTTATAGTTGTAAAAATAGTTTTTTTTATGAATTATAAGCCCATTTCAAATAAATCGCACCCCAAGTAAAGCCTCCACCAAAGGCAGATAAAATAAGTGTGTCGCCCTTTTTCAATTGACTTTCGTAATCCCACAAACAAAGAGGCAAAGTTCCTGCCGTGGTATTTCCGTATTTTTGAATATTGATCATTACTTTTTCCTTCGGAAGACCCATTCTATTGGCAGTTGCGTCAATGATTCGTAAATTTGCTTGGTGGGGAACTAACCAATCAACATCGTCACTTGTCAAATTATTTTTCTCCATGATTTCTGCAGAGACTTCAGCCATATTCGTCACAGCAAATTTAAAAACTTGCTTTCCTTCCTGTTTCACATAGTGCAATCTATCTTCTATCGTTTGGTGTGTTGGAGGATTGGCAGAACCACCTGCAGGTTGAATCAAATAATTTCTACCAGCACCGTCACTTCGTAAAATAAAATCCAAAACTCCTAACCCTTCTTCATTTGGTTCTAACAATACAACACCTGCTCCATCACCAAATATTACACACGTTGTGCGATCTTGGTAATCAATAATAGAAGACATTTTATCAACTCCGATAACCAATACTTTTTTGTATTTACCTGTTTCAATAAATTGTGCGCCAGTTGCTAACGAATAAATAAATCCTGAACAAGCAGCAATAACATCATATCCCCAGGCATTCTTCATGCCTACCTTGTCACAAACTACGTTTGCAGTGCTTGGAAAAGGATAATCTGGAGTAACTGTTCCACAAATTACTAAATCAATATCAAGTGGATCAATTCCTTTTTTTGCTAATAATTGTGAAACTGCGGCTGCTGCCATATCTGAAGAAGCACCATCTTTCATGATACGTCTTTCTTCTATTCCTGTTCGAGATAAAATCCATTCATTGGAAGTATCAACAATTTCCGCAAGGTCATCATTGGTTAGTATGTGTTCTGGAACATACCCTTGAACTCCTGTAATTGCGGCTGTAATCTTTCCCATAATTAATTAAACGCTTCATTTACTTTTGTTGCTAAGCCCGATTGAGCCACTTCAAAAGAATGTAATATCATATTCTTAACAGCGATATCGTTTGAAATTCCATGACCTATAATCACATTTCCTTTCACCCCCAAAATTGGAGTACCACCGTAATTTTCATAATTAAATCGATCAAAATACTCATCTTGAATTCCTCTCATTTTCATTAGAGAATATATCCCTTCAGCCTCTTTCAATACAACGTTCCCTGTAAAACCATCACAAACAACAACATCAGCCTTCCCAAAAAAGATATCTCTTCCTTCAATATTACCAATAAAGTTGATGTCATCCGAATCAGCCATCAATTTATGAGCAGCTAAAGTCAACAGATTTCCTTTAGATTCTTCTTCACCAATATTCAGTAAAGCAACCCTTGGATTTTCGATGCCGTAAACATTTTTAGCATACAAAGCACCCAAAACAGCGAATTGATATAATACATCTGCTTTACAATCTGCATTGGAACCGACATCCAAAAGTATCGATTTCGATCCATCTATTTGAGGTAAAGTTGAAGTAATACATGGGCGAATAACGCCAGGAATTGTATTGATTTTATAGATTGCTCCAACTAACATCGCTCCTGTGTTTCCAGTACTCGCAAAAGCCTGAATTTCTTTCTTGGCTAAAAGATCAAAACCAACAGCAATACTACTATTTGGTTTTTGTGGAATAGCTCTTGTTGGATGATCCTCCATTGTAATGCAAT
>JBEAUV010000244.1:0-3953 GCA_041161265.1 Bacteroidota bacterium
GTCGATGGTGGAAATATTTCTGGTGCTACAACTTCAACACTTACTATAAATCCTGCAACAGCATTAGATGCTGCAACAGATTACAATGTTGTTATGACTGGACCTTTTGTCCCGAATGATACATCAAACTATGTTTCTTTATCTATTAACAATGCTCCAGTAATTACACTTCAACCGATTGATCAATTAGTTTGTGAAGGAGATTCAATCGCATTCTCAGTTGTAGCTTCAGGTACAGGATTGACATATCAATGGAGACGAGGTTTAGTAAATTTAATTGATGGGCCTGCTATTTCTGGATCTTTAACAGCAACTCTTTCAATTGACCCAACTGTTCTATTAGATGCAGCTATTGATTACAATGTTGTAGTAACTGGAGGTTGTCTTCCTGGCGTTACTTCAAATAATGTTTCATTAACGTTTAACGAAGCACCTGTAATTGTAACTCAGCCAATTGACGAAGCAGTTTGTAATGGAGATTCTATTTCTTTTACAGTTGTTGCAACAGGATTAGGCTTAACATATCAATGGAGAAGAGGACTTGTGAACTTAGTCAATGGTGCAACAATCTCAGGTGTTACAACAGCAACACTTTCAATAAATCCAACAACAGCTTTAGATGCTGGAAATGATTACAATGTAGTTGTTACAGGGATATGTTTACCTGGTTTAACCTCAAATAATGTAGCATTGACATTTAATAGTTGTGATATTGATTTAAGTATTGTTAAAACCGCATCTAACATGACACCAAAGATTGGTTCAACAGTAGTTTTTACAATTGTTGCAAGTAATATTGGAAGTTCTAATGCAACAGGTGTTGCGATAAATGAAATTCTACAAAGTGGCTATGTTTATGTGTCTTCGACTACAACAATTGGTTCTTATGATGTTTTAACTGGAGTATGGACAATTGGAAACATGAGTGCCGGTGCTACAGAAACATTAACAATAACAGCTTCGGTAATTGCTGATGGTAATTATGTAAATAACGCAATTGTATACGGAATTGAAAACGATAGTGATATGTCAAATAATGTTTCGTCTATCGAGCCAATTCCATTTGAATTCTATATCCCTGAAGGTTTTTCACCAAATGGAGATTTAATCAATGACCTATTTGTTATTCGTGGAATATTGTATTTCCCAGAAAATACTTTCACAGTGTTTAACCGTTGGGGGATTAAAATATTTGAAACAAACCAATACCAGAATACGTGGGATGGAAAATCAAATTCTGATGTAAATGTAGGAGGAGATGTATTGCCTGTCGGAACATACTTCTATGTTTTGGATTTAGGTGATGGTTCTGATTTTTACAAAGGAACAATCTACTTGAACAACTAATCAAAAAATAATCGAACATTAAAATTTAAAAAAATGAAAACATATAATAAATTAATATCGTCCTTGTTTTTGACCCTAGCGTGCTTCGGTGCTCAGGCTCAACAAGATCCAATGTACACGCATTACATGTACAATACACTTTCTGTAAATCCTGCTTATGCAGGAAGCAGAGATGCTCTAACAATAACAGCTCTTCATCGCTCTCAATGGGTTGATTTTAAAGGAGCACCAATGACACAAACACTTACATTGCATTCGCCAATTGCGAATAAGCACATTGGTTTGGGTTTGTCTGCGACAAATGACAAAATTGGTCCAGTTAATAACACTTCGATATCAGGAAGTTTCGCATACATTATGCAACTTACTAAAAAATCGAAGTTAGCACTTGGTCTAAGTGGTGGAGTAAATATTTTACAAGCAAATTTAAGTACACTTGCATTGGATCAACAAAATGACCCTACGTTTTTGAATAATATTTCAAACCATGTAACGCCAAGTTTTGGATTTGGAGCTTATTATTCTAGAGAGCGTTTTTATGCAGGTGTATCGGTTCCAAATTTAATTCAAAGTAATTATTCAACATTAAGTGATGTAAATGGAACTGCATTAACAGGTAAGTCTCAAAGACATTACTTCTTTATTGCAGGAGCTGTATTTAATTTAGCTGATAATTTAGCGTTCAAACCAACTACTTTGGTGAAGGCAACAGTTGGAACACCTATTCAAGCAGATGTAACAGCTTCTTTCATAATTATGAAAAGATTATTGCTGGGTGCAATGTTTAGATCAGGTGATTCCTTCGGAGCATTAGTAGGATTTGATGTTACGGAACAGTTCCATTTAGGATATTCTTATGATTGGTCATATGGATTGCGAACTTTTACTTACAATCAGGGAAGTCATGAAATTCTTTTGAGATATGATTTCATTTTTCCAAGCAAAAAACAAATTCATTCTCCAAGATATTTTTAACAGTTAATATTCTAAAAACACACACATGAAAAATTTAATAATTTCATTCACCATACTTTTTGGATTTGGTCTAAGTGCATTTGCCCAAGAAAAATCAAATAAGGAAGTCAAAGGAGATAAATACTTTTTCACCTATTCTTACGATAAGGCTATCTTATCATATAAACACTCAAAGCAATTAACCTTTCCAGGACAACGCCGATTAGCAGAAAGTTATTTCATCATGGGGCAAAATGCCCAGGCAGAAGAAACTTACCTAAAATTAGTTAACGCATCGAATGGTGTTATTCCAGAAGATTATTTCAATTATGCAATGGTTTTGAAAAATAGTGGCAAGTATGCGGAATCAACTATTTGGTTGGATAAGTTCCAATCACAAGCTCCAACTGATTTACGTGCTATAAGTTATTCAAATAATAAATTACAATTTCCGGATTATTTAACAAACGATGTTGATTGTAAAATCATTAAACAATCAATAAATACAGATGCTCAAGATTTTGGTACATCTTATTATAATGATAAAATTGTTTATGCTTCAAGCAATGCTAAGCCAAAAATGATCAAGAGAACATACAATTGGAATGGACAACCGTTTTTGAATTTATATATAGCTGATGTAGAAGATGGTCAATTGAAAAATCCAGAGTTTTTTAACAAAGATTTGAACGACAAAATGCACGAAGGACCTGCTAGTTTTAGCAATGGAGGAACGAAAATGGCTTTTACACGAAACAATGAAAAAGATAAAAGCAAAGATAAAATTGTTGAACTTCAAATCTTTTTAAGCGAATTTAAGGAAGGTAAATGGTCTGATGCAATCCCGTTTGTATACAATAATACGGAATACTCAGTTGGACATCCATTTTTAACATTGGATGGTAAAACAATGTATTTTGCAAGCGACATGCCTGGAGGTTTTGGCGGAACTGATCTTTATAAATCCAACCTTAGTGAAAATGGAGAATGGTTAACTCCGGTGAATATGGGAATTCTGATTAACACAGAAGGAGATGAAATGTTTCCATTCTTTGAAGAAGATCAACAAATCTTATCTTTTGCCTCAAATGGGCATTTCGGTATGGGTGGATTAGATATTTTTAATTGTGCATCAAATGGAGCTGATTGGGGATTAATTAACAACCCGGGATCACCTATAAATACCCAATATGATGATTATGCACAGATCTTCAATAGCAAAACAAATAAAGGATATATGTCATCTAACAGAACAGATGGAAGTGGAAATGATGATATATATGCGTTTGAAATAGCACCTAAAGCAATTGTCAATAAGATAATTATAGGGATTGCTAAAGACACTCAAGGAAAAGCAATTCCGGGAACATTTGTGTCTTTATTTGATGAACAGGACACTTTGTTAGCTTATATACTTGCTGATGATTTAGGAGCTTATCAATTTTCTGTTGTAACAGATAAAAACTTTGAGTTAACTGGAACCAAAGAATATTATTTGGATGGTTCTATAGTAACATCGAGTTATGGCGTTGAAGATACAATTGTTGCGAATTTGACACTTCTTCAAGATGAGGTTGAAGAAGAAGTTGTGATTGTGCCTGAAGATTTAGTAGTAGATAAGGATTTGGCTAAACTAGTTAAATTGAAACCAA
>JBEAUV010000245.1:0-3951 GCA_041161265.1 Bacteroidota bacterium
TAAAAATGGTTCCTTGAATATTCAACAAATGACACGAATATGCCACTCCCTGAGCATGATTTCCTGCACTCGCGCAGACAATTCCCTGTTCCCTTTCCTTTGGCTGAAGTGAATTGATTTTATTGTAAGCCCCTCTAATTTTATAGGAACGAACCACTTGAAGATCTTCTCTTTTTAAATAAATCGATGCACCATATTGACTTGACAAATTAATACTCAAACTACATGGAGTTTCTAGTATTATTCCGTTTAAATTTTCTTTGGCGGCTCTTATTTCTTCAAGTAGTTCCATTAGATTCTTTAATTAATTTAATTTTTTCATGTCTGTCATCATTCCTCTTAACCATGCTCCAACTTCTTCAATTGGGTGTTGGCGAATTGCCTCATTCACTTCTATCAATTCCAAATTATCCACTTCATTCGTAGATGAAAAATGATGACCGATAACATTCAATTCAATGGTAGACATGAAATCTTTTAATAATGGCTTGCACGCATGATCAAATAAATAACACCCATATTCCGCCGTGTCAGAGATAATTCTGTTCATTTCGAATAATTTCTTTCGCGCTATTGTATTTGCAATCAATGGGGCCTCATGAAGAGATTCGTAATAAGCTGATTCAGCAATAATTCCTGTTTCAGTCATTGTTTCATAAGCTAATTCAACCCCGGCTTTTACAAATGCCACTAATAAAGTTCCTTGATCAAAATAGGTTTGTTCTGAAATAGCAGTGCTCGTTGCAGTCGTTTTTTCGAAGGCAGTTTCTCCCGTTTCTTTTCTCCATGTGTGTAATTCTAGATCACCATTCTTCCAATCTTCCATCATTCTTTTTGAGAAATCACCGCTCATGATATCATCCATGTGCTTTTGAAAAAGTGGACGCATAATCGCTTTTAATTCTTCAGCCATTTCAAATGCTTCAATTTTTGCAGGATTTGATAATCGGTCCATCATATTGGTGATACCTCCGTGTTTCAATGCTTCGGTGATTGTTTCCCAACCATATTGAATCAATTTCGCTGCATAAGCTGGTTCAATTCCTTTCTCAACCATCTTATCGAAAGATAGAATAGAACCTGTTTGAAGCAAGCCACATAAAATAGTTTGTTCACCCATTAAGTCTGACTTAACTTCTGCGACAAAAGAAGAAAGTAATACACCCGCTTTGTGTCCCCCAGTTGCAGCAGCATATGCTTTAGCTTGTTCTAAACCTAATCCATTTGGATCGTTTTCTGGATGAACAGCTATTAATGTTGGTACTCCGAATCCACGTTTATATTCTTCACGCACTTCAGTCCCTGGGCATTTTGGAGCTACCATAATAACGGTAATATCCTTTCTGATTTGCATTCCTTCTTCGACGATATTGAATCCATGAGAATAGGACAATGTAGAATCTTTTTTCATCAATGGCATGATCGCATTAACAACAGAAGTATGTTGTTTATCAGGTGTTAGATTACAAACTACATCAGCCCAAGGAATCATTTCTTCATACGTTCCAACAATAAAACTATTGTCAGTTGCATTCTGGAAGGAGGGTCTTTTTTCTAAAATAGCATCTTCTCTGAGAGCATAAGAAATATCTAAACCAGAATCGCGCATGTTTAATCCTTGGTTTAACCCTTGAGCGCCACAACCAACAATGACAATTTTTTTACCTTTCAAAGCATTGATTCCGTCTTCAAAATGAGATTGATCGAGGAATTCACAGGTTGCTAATTGTTCAACTTGTTTTCTAAAAGGCAATTGATTAAAATAATTTTTCATCAGTATTTCTTATTAATTTTCTAATTCTTCTAAATAGTGTTCTAATGTTTTCATTGGTTTTGAAATGGCAACTCTTCCAGAACGCACAAATTCAAGCACTCCAATTGAACTCAAATCATTGAATAATAATGATAGTTCTTCTGGTTGACCTGTTTTTTCTACGATTGTGAAATCTTTTTCAATTGTCAATATGCGTGCATGGTGTTCGCGAACAATCTTTTCAGCGCCCCCGTTTGCAAATGCTTCAGTAGACAATTTATACAAGGCTATTTCTTGGTGAACAACCTCATCATCCGTATGAAAAAATGCTTTTAAAACCTCAACTTGTTTTTCAATTTGCGCAACAACTTTTTTCACTTGATCTAACGAAGTATTCACAACAATTGTATATCGGTAAACACCTTTTACTTCAGATTCAGAAGCTGTGATACTTTCAATATTTAAATGTCTCCTTGTAAAAATTATGGTTATTCTATTCAGAATTCCGATACTATTTTCTGTGAAGACCGATATGTTATAAGCTCTTTCCATACTCATTAATTTAAACGTATTTCAGAAACAGAAGCACCTGTTTCAATCATTGGGAAAACATTTTCCTCTTGTTCCACGACAACTTCCAATAAGAAAGCGCCTGTTGAATTCAATAATGTATCTAATCCATTATCAAGTTCACTTCTTTCAGTAATCTTCAACGCATCGATTGAATATCCTTTAGCTATTGCTGTAAAATTTGGATTCACTATTTCGGTAAACGAATACCTGCGATCAAAAAACAATTGTTGCCATTGACGCACCATTCCAAGGAAATTGTTGTTGAGAATTAAAATTTTAACATCCACTTTTGCTTGTAGAATCGTCCCTAATTCTTGAATTGTCATTTGAAATCCACCGTCTCCAATTATTGCTACAACTGTTTTTTCTGGGTTCCCTAGCTTTGCACCAATAGCAGCAGGCAAACTAAATCCCATTGTTCCTAATCCTCCTGAAGTAACATTAGATCTAAAGCCTTTATACTGATAGTATCTAGATGTTATCATTTGGTGTTGACCAACATCTGTTACAATTATTGCTTTTCCGTCTGTTTTTTCAGAAAGTAAATTAACAACCTCCGCCATTTTCAATTCGCCATTGGTTGGATGTTTCGCTTCGCTCACAACACTTTCATGCTCTATTTTTTCCAATGCTCTAAATTCTCCTAACCAATGTTCATGATTTTTTGGAGTAATCGATTCAGTTAAATGCACTAATGCTTCTTTGGCATCTGCTAAAACAGCTATATCCGCTTTTATTATTTTGTTTAATTCGGCAGCATCAATGTCGAAGTGAATCACTTTTGCTTGTTTTGCATAACGCGAAACGTCGCCTGTAACTCTGTCATCGAACCTCATTCCAATCGCCAAAAGAACATCACATTCATTCGTTAAAATATTGGGAGCATAATTACCGTGCATTCCTAAATAACCCACATATAAAGGATGATCAGTTGGAAAAGCACCAAGTCCTAATAACGTAGAAGCTACAGGAATGCCTGATTTTTCAGCAAAAGCAACTAATTCTTGTTCTGCTCCAGATAATATTATTCCTTGTCCAATTATTAAAAATGGCTTTTGAGCACTATTCAGTAATTCCACAGCTGCATTCAAAGCATCCATTTGAATCGTTGGTTTTGGCGAATAACTCCTGATTTTTTCACACGGCTTGTATTCAAAATCGGTCATTCCAAACTGAGCATCTTTTGTAATATCCACCAAAACAGGTCCTGGTCGACCAGAACGTGCAATATAAAATGCTTTTGCCATTGCCGGAGCAATATCTTCTGCCTTTGTGACTTGGATATTCCATTTAGTAACGGGCATTGAAATTCCTATTACATCTGTCTCTTGAAAAGCATCGGTACCCAAAAGATGGGATGCTACTTGACCTGTAACACAAACTACAGGAGTAGAATCAATCATAGCATCAGCTAACCCCGTAATAAGATTCGTCGCTCCTGGTCCTGAAGTAGCGAAGCAAACTCCAACTTTTCCAGAAGTTCTTGCAAATCCTTGTGCAGCATGAATCGCACCTTGTTCGTGTCTTACCAGAATATGGTTCACTTGGTCTTTAAAATCGTAAAGTGCATCATAAATAGGCATAATTGCCCCTCCTGGGTAACCAAATATTGTATCAACTTTTTC
>JBEAUV010000246.1:0-3927 GCA_041161265.1 Bacteroidota bacterium
GCGTGAAAGCGATAAACTGCTCGTTTGGTGACCAACTTAAATTTGAAATGCGTGGTTTTTCTGGAAGTCCTGTCACTTGCATTTCGAGTTTAGCCGTTAGCTTTCGTGTTTTAATATTGTTCAAGTAAGTTACAGTACTTGAAATATTGGTCACTGGATTAATCCGTAAACCAGCCAGTTTCATCTCTTCCTGATTTAAATCATCCAATGTTTTGTAGCTATCCCGGTAAAGAAATACCATGTTTAATTTTTTCGAATCCATGATTACACTTGGTGCTCTTTCATAATCGACTAGATCGAGAATTTCCTTTGGAGGTTTCTGATAATCAAGATTTTCCTGAGCTAAAAATGAATTGGAAAGTAGGATACTACTTAAAATATAAATGAATCGTTTCATGTTGCTTTAACGTTGGTTTAGCCAAAGATAACATTTCTGAACTATGGGTTTAATACTCTTTTATAAACAAAAAGTACTTCCTTTTAAACACACCATTCGATAAAAAAGTTTATATTTGATAGTATCAAATGATAGTATCAACTATGAATCCACCGTATCAAATTACTTCTGAAATCCTCCGTTTAGTTGCGTCCATTTCGGAAAAGATTGGTCAGGTCAATGCAAAATACCTAGATAAACCTTCCCTTAAACTCAGAAAAGAAAACACGATAAAAACGATTCATGCTTCCTTAAGCATTGAAGGAAATACGCTCTCGGAAGAACAGATTACTGCAATCCTTGAAAACAAACGTGTTATCGGGCCGGAGAAAGATGTCAATGAAGTGTTGAATGCCATCAAGGTGTATAATCAGCTTCATAAATTCAAGCCTGAGTCAGTAAAATCCTTTTTATCTGCTCATGAAATACTCATGAAAGGACTCGTTTTAGACAATGGCAAATTCCGTAAAAGAGGCGTTGGTATAGTTACTGGAGAAAAACTTGCCCAAATGGCTCCACCAGCGCATAATGTTCCCTTTTTGATGAATGACCTATTTGCCTATTTAAAGTCTTCTGCGGAAATTCAATTGATTAAAAGTTGTGTTTTTCATTATGAAATGGAATTCATTCATCCTTTCATCGATGGCAATGGCAGAATGGGAAGATTATGGCAAACATTGATTCTAATGAAGCAGTATCCGGTGTTTGAATTTATACCTTTTGAAAACGTGATCCATAAAACGCAACAAGCATATTACACTGCTCTTGCGGAAAGTGATAATTCTGGAAATTCGACACCATTCATCGAATATATGCTCCACGTAATTGATGAATCATTAGCCACTTTGCTCGATTTCAAAGCGAAAGTCATGAATTCTGAAGATCGGTTGACTTATTTTTCAGAAACAAACAAAGCTTCCTTTAATAGAAAAGCGTACATGACTGTTTTTCAAGAAATTTCTACTGCAACAGCAAGTCGTGATTTGAAATTAGGAATAGAACTTGGATTATTTGAAAAGGAAGGTGATAAGAGCAATACAACGTATAAATTCATATAAAAAAATCCCCTGTCTTTCAACAGAAGATTTCTTGGAGGCTTCATTCATTCAATCAAAACACTTTCTCCCCCCAACCCTTTGCGTACGTTAAAGATTCTTCTTAGCTTGAAGTCGTTTTTAGAAATAACCACTTTAGTCCTTTACAGAAAAGGGTATTTTGGTTGTGTTTATACCAAATTGAAGTTAAATAATCTATTATGAAAAAATATATCATTTTAAAATTAATTGGACTGGTAGTACTGACGATGGTACTATTAATTAGCATTTCATTCCTTGAAGTAGCAGTGTATTCCTATCTCATACATCCAGGAGAAAAAGAGAGTTTTTATGAAGCCCACGTAAATCTTTCTGCTCCTTATGTTTCAGGTATTTTCGGATTTATCTTCTTCTTTCTTGTTGTCCGTTATTGGACGAAAAAAGAATACGCGAATAGTTTCAAATTGGCAATTCTTTTTCCGCTCATTTATGTGTTAATGGACATCGCAATAATAACAGCAGCGGGTGTGAAATGGTCTGAATTCATTTTAATTTTTGCTATCGCCAACACGGCAAAATTTATGGGCAGTTATTTAGGTTATAAATTAACTTCGAATCAACGATAAATTTAAAAAGAGAGCACCAAAAGAATACAGCTAACCAATGTAAGAAAACCTAGACAAGCTAATTTCTAAAAAAATCCCTCACCCAATATGGAAAAATTCACCGTTATTTATTCATTTAAACTCCTTGAAGGAAAAGAAAATGCGTTCATTGAAGCTTGGACAGCACTCACCAAATTGATTTATCAGTACGAAGGCAGTTATGGATCACGACTCCATAAAATTGACCAGCACCATTTCATTGGTTACGCACAATGGCCAGACAAAGCAACGTGGAAAGATTCGGGAGACAATCTACCCGAAAGTGCTACCGAAATTCGAAAACAAATGCGTGAAAGTTGTTCAGAAATTAAAACGGAATTCGAGATGGTTGAAGTGGTAGACTTATTGAATGAATCTTCACGAATTATATAAATAGCTGATTTACATGTGTGATTTTTTGTCCACAAATTTCACGGATTTTCACAAATTTCTAAAAAGATGCTTATCCGTTAGAATTGTATTTTCTTGTCCACAAATTTCACGGATTTTCGCAAATTAATTCTATATTAGAAATTACTAGGTTTTATCTTATTATTCCAGTTAAAACGCAAAAAAAACATAATTAGTGGAAATTTGTGGACAAGATTTTTTTATTTCTCTTAAACTTATTTTATTATCAAAACTAATGATACATCCCTCCACCCCAAACCAAAAAAAAATCCCCTGTCTTTCAACAGAAGATTTCTTGGAGGCTTCATTCGGATTCAAAAACTAATCACTTACATCTGGTTCAATCGGCGAATCAGAAACTTTGTTCTTTTTCCCTTTTTGATCAACAACCATTCGTGCGTTGAAGTAGCTCTTCACGAAGTTCGGTTCAGAAACCGTGAACATTCTGATAAAACGATCTAGTTCATTACGAAGCAAGAAAGTGAGTTCGCTCGATTTCGCTTCGATTGCAGCACTGATTGTTTTGCGGTCAATCACAGATTTCCTAGGATTACCTGCAATGCTGCGGTATTCTTCCATCAAAGCGATGGTTGTGTCGATCGTTATTTGAGTAATACCATACTCGCCGAGTGCAATTCCATAAATGGAAAGATCAGAAAGAACTGTATCCATACGAATCAAGCGTTCGGAAGCGCTTAAATTAACGGTCTTTGACACAGAATACTTGTGTCGGGCAGCAAGTTCGATGTTGTTACTTGCGGTGCCGTAGAGCCAAAGAGCATCTTGGATGACCGTCATTTTTACGGATAAAGCGCCGAACTTTTCTTGTCTCATTTTTGCCACACCGATGGTGATGGAGCTTTGAAGCATGGCTCTGTTTTCAAGAAAAATGATTCCTTGCTCCAACTTCTCGATGTCGGAGACCAGTTTTGGAACTCCAGCCCAAACAGGCTCATGTTCTTGCACTACCGAAAGGACTGCTTTGTACATTCCCATTTTGTTTTTTGTAGAATTTTTCATGACTTTTAAATTTTAATCCGACAAGACTTTTTGCCGGAACGTTTACACAATCAGCACTTTAAAACACGTGCCAAAGCCATTTTTTTGATCTGTTAAGCTTTGTTAATCTGCCCAACAAACGAGTTGAATGTATTCC
Organism: Bacteroidota bacterium; assembly: GCA_041161265.1. Taxonomy (GTDB): domain Bacteria; phylum Bacteroidota; class Bacteroidia; order Flavobacteriales_D; family Crocinitomicaceae; genus M0103. The sequence continues at coordinate 3,682 of JBEAUV010000246.1, forward strand.
CGAAGACGTAAAGTGTAGGATGTATTGAACCAAAAAAACACTGCTTTTGATTTCCAAACTCATTCCGCGGACTTCTAAACTGATTCACTCGACTTCTACAGCGATGAAATGCACTTCCAAAGTCATTCACTCGACTTCTACAGAAGTGAAATGTACTTCCAAAGTCATTCACTCGACTTCTACAGAGATGAAATGTACTTCTACAACCGTTCACTCGACTTCTAGAGAGATGAAATGTTGTTGTAC
>JBEAUV010000247.1:0-3909 GCA_041161265.1 Bacteroidota bacterium
TAATATATTCAATAGTAAGAATGTAATTGGATTGAATTTTAAAGATTACATCCAAAACTTAGTTTCGGAAATCAGTAATTCACATGGTGATTCTGAAAACATTGAAATAATTCTTGAAACTGAGAATATCAATTTAGATTTGTCAAATGCTATTCCATGTGGATTGATTCTGAATGAATTAATCACAAATTCTTTTAAGTATGCTCAAGTTGAAAATCAAAAACTTCGAATTCAAATAAAATTCTTTATTGATCAAGACTTAATAAAATTGATTGTAAGTGATAATGGTATGGGAATAAAAGATTTAGACTCAAGTGTATCTAATTCACTTGGTATTGATTTAATTAAATCTCTAACTGATCAAATTAATGGCACTTATTCCTTTCATAATGACAAGGGATTGGTTTTTCAGCTTGAGTTTCCTAAAACAGTTTAGATGAAAACGAATGAGAGATTAATCTGAATTCTATTTCTTCTTCCTTAAAAAAATAGCTAATTTTAACATTATCAAATAAACAGCACTAAATCAACAATCAATGTTTAAATCACTCTTATTCATTATCACATTTCTCTGCACATTCAATTCGTTTAGTCAAGAAATTACTGGTCAATGGAACGGCTTATTAAAAATTCAAGGAATACAGTTAAGACTCGTATTCAATATTTCAAAAACTGAAACAGGACTTACTTCAACAATGGATAGTCCAGACCAAGGAGCCAAAGATATCCCAACTACGTCAACGCTTTTTGAGAATAATATTTTAACGATTAAAATCGAAAACGCAAAAATAGAATACATTGGAACGTTAGGGTCTGACAACAAAATAAGTGGAACTTTCAGTCAAGCTGGACAAAGTTTACCAATGGATTTGTCACATGATAAAATAGAAATAGCTGAAGCTAAGCGTTCTCAAAATCCTATTGAACCATACCCTTACTATTCAGAAGAAGTCACTTTTAAAAAAAAAAAGGCTGGAGTTACGCTATCAGGAACATTAACACTGCCGAAAAAAGAAGGAAATTATCCGGTTGTGATATTAATTTCTGGCAGTGGACCTCAAAACCGAGATGAAGAATTAATGGGGCATAAACCATTTCTTATTTTATCGGATTACTTAACCCGCAATGGAATTGGTGTTTTGAGATATGATGACCGCGGCACTGCTTCTTCTACAGGTGATTTTAAAACGGCAACAACTCAGGATTTCGCTTCTGATGTACAAGCAGCTGTTGCATTTTTAATGACAAAAAAAGGAATTAACAAAAAGAAAATTGGATTAGCAGGTCATAGTGAAGGCGGAATCATTGCTCCAATTGTAGCTGCTAAATCTAAGAATGTTGCTTTCATTGTTTTATTAGCTGGTACAGGAATTCCTGGTGACGAACTATTGTTATTACAACAAGAACTAATTGGAAGAGTTTCAGGAGAATCTGAAGAAAATTTACAACTTGGAAGAAAGGAAAACACACAATTGTTTGATATCATAAAAAAATCAGATGATCAAGAGCAAATTAAAAAAGACTTAACAATTTACATGTTGGCTTCTTTAAAAGAAAATCCTGATCCTGCTAAGCCAGAAGGAGTGTCAGATGAAGAATATGTAAAATATACTATTGAGCAAATTGCTACTCCTTGGATGATTTATTTCATAAAATACAATCCTGCGATTATCTTGGAGAAAGTAAAATGTCCTGTTTTAGCGATCAACGGTTCTAAAGATTTACAAGTTCCACCAAAAGAAAATTTAACAGCAATACAATCTGCATTGACTAAAGGAGGGAATAATAATGTCACAGCAAAGGAGCTTCCTAATTTGAATCATTTGTTCCAAGAATGTGAAACTGGTTCACCAAGTGAATATGCAGAAATTGAGCAAACTTTTTCACCTGTTGCAATGGAATTGGTATTGAGCTGGATAAATGAACAAGTGAAGTGAGAATGAATAGCTTTTAACTTCTCGAATGAGATTTACCCTTGTATACATATTAATTTTATTGGCAAACCTCTTTTTGTCAAGCTATTCTTGTGCTCAAGTTTCAAAACCTAATTCCGAAAAAGAGTGGTTAATCGATTATTATTTCCCAAAGGAAAAAAAATTCAATAAAGAGATTACGACTGTCTTCAATAATATTGTCATTGGGAAATATGATCCAGCAAAAATCACCTTACAAAAATTAAAATCTCAATCTTTAAATTCAGTAGAAAAATCAGCTGTTTTTGTTTATCAAGCAAACATCGCCTATAACGAAAGTCAATTTTCACTTTCCATCAATTTATGTGATTCCGTTCTATTATTATTTAGGGAAAATCGAATTCACAGGTATGCTTTGCGGGCAATGAATTTCAAAGCCAAAGCATTGGGTGCATTAAATGAATATGATAAAGCCGAATTAATCCTTGATACAGTCATTTTATTTGCAAAAGAAACGAATGATAAATATGCATTGGGAGGTGCATATTATTATTACGGCTCATTCTACTCGGATCTTGGTGATTACAAAAAGTGTGTAGATTACGTAAAAAAGAGTGTTGTCATTCGGAAAGAAATTGGTGATGACATGGGTCTAGCAGCTTGCTATGCTTTTTTAGGATTGTGTTACTCACATTTAGATAACTATCTTCTTGGAATCGATTACATTCAGAAAAGTATTCAAATTCGTGAACGGATCAAAGATAAACGTGGCTTAGCCAATTCATATTTAACGATGTATAAAGTTTACAACGAATTAGGTGAAATCGACAAAGCACTTGAATCAGAATTGAAAAGTTTAAGCATTTGTAAAGAGCTGGGGGATTTGCAATGCATCACAGGTCGTTACACAAACATCGGACAGATTTATCAAAAGAAAGGACAATACAAAGAAGCTTTAATATATCATTTTCGTGCGTTGGAATTGAGTAAAAAGATTCAAATTAAGAACAGAGTAGCTTTAGTTCATGAAAACATTGCACGCGTTTATGCCTTGACCAATAGAAAAGATAAAGCGCTCAAACACATAGATAGTAGTTTAGTCATTCGAACGGAATTGAAAGACCAAGAAGGAATTGCTTCTACCTTGCTGTTACTGGCAGAAATTCAATTAGAAAAAGGACAAACAGAACAAGCAATCAGCAACGCACAAAAAGCAATCGATTTTGCTAAACAGTTGCAATTACGGTCAATGATGAAGGACGCGCATTTACTGTTGAGTAAAGGATATGAGCAACAAAAAAATGCTCAAAAGGCGTTGTTTCATTTCCATCAATTCACTTATTTGAAAGATAGTTTATACAATGTTGATCAATCGAAGGAGTTGGTGCGACAAGAATTGGAATTCAATTTTTCACGCAAGCAGGAAATTCAGCGTCAACAACAACAGAAAAAAGAAGATGCCGCCAAACAAAAAAGCAATCGACAACGGAATATAATCATTGGTGGCGCATTGACACTTGTACTATTAAGTTTATTACTTGTTTTTAGCATCTATCAATACCGTCTTAAAACCAAATCGCAACAAGAATTGGAAGGTGCCAACAAAGTCTTGAACACAAAGAACACCGAACTTGAAGTGAAAAACAACATTATTGAAACTCAAAGTCAGACAATTCAAGTAAAGAGCCAAGAAATCACTGACAGTATTCATTACGCCCGTCAAATTCAACGCGCTATTTTACCAACACAAACTGATTTTACTGCAAATTTCGATTCAGCTTTTGTCCTTTTTGAACCTAAAGATCTTATTTCAGGCGACTTCTTTTGGATCACGAAAATTGATTCAAAAATTATTTATGCTACGGTAGATTGCACCGGTCATGGCGTTCCAGGAGGATTCATGAGTATGCTCGGTATGTCGATGTTGAATGAATTGGTGAACGAACAAGAATTATTAGAACCAGCAGTAATTTTAACCCGTTTAAGAGAAAAAGTA
>JBEAUV010000248.1:0-3858 GCA_041161265.1 Bacteroidota bacterium
TAGATGTTTTCGCTCCTGGATTTGAAATCTACAACAGTGTTCCACAAAGTGAATACAAAAAACTACAAGGAACGTCGATGGCTGCTCCAATGGTAGCAGGTGTTGCTGCAATGCTACAAAGTTATTTTCCAACCTTATCTATGAATGAGATTAAAGATGTTATGCTTAAATCTGCTAAATCATACAAAGGAACAAAACACATGAAACCAGGTTCTGAAGAACTTGTTGATTTTGGAACATTATCTACAACTGGCGCAGTAATCAATGTTAAAAACGCTGTTAAAATGTGCTTGGCTTTAGAAGAAACCAAAGCTGTAAAATAAAATATTAAAACCAACATTAAAGGCTATCCATTTTGGGTAGCCTTTTTAATTTTAACTATAATGAGAAAAATTAATTTTTTATTTGTCCTAATATTTTGCATTATCTCCAACTTAAATGCTCAATCTGAATTGGATAAATTTATAACCAATTGGCACTTATCAGCTTCAACAGCAAATTATGATACTTATTTTGGCGCAATGGATGATTCATTTATTTTCCTTGGAACAGCTCCGGGTGAACGTTGGTCTAAAGAGCAATTTTCAACCTTTTCGAAACCATATTTTGACAAAGGAAAAGCATGGGATTTTAAAGCAAGTAATCGTCAATGGAACTATTCGGAAAATGGAAAAACAGCTTGGTTTGATGAAGATCTGGACACATGGATGAGAGGCTGCAGAGGCTGCGGTATTATAGTTAAGAAAAAAGGAGAGTGGAAACTTGTTTACTATAATCTAACAGTGCTCATCGAAAATGAGAAGATGAAAGATTTTATTGAGTTGCGGGACAAATAATAGGTTCTTAATTACAAATTGCGAATTACAAATCTTTTGAACTTGTAACTCGCAACTATATAACTTGTAATTATTTAAGAGTTTCCTTTCGCGTGATCTGCAAGAAATTGTTGCAAACCTAAATCTGTTAATGGATGCTTTGCTAATGCTTTGATTGCACTCAATGGTCCAGTCATTACATCAGATCCAATTTCCGCACAGTTAATAATATGCATTGGGTGACGAATTGATGCCGCTAAAATCTGTGTGTTAAAGGCGTAATTATCATAAATTAATCTAATTTGAGCAATTAAATCAAGCCCGTTAGTAGAAATATCATCTAATCTGCCTAAAAATGGAGAAATATACGTTGCTCCAGCCTTAGCAGCTAATAAAGCTTGCCCAGCTGAAAAGACCAACGTGCAATTCGTTTCAATTCCTTTTTCTGAGAAATATTTAATTGCCTTTATTCCTTCTGGAATCATTGGGATTTTCACAACAATATTTTTATGTAAAGAAGCTAAGTGTTCACCTTCTAATACCATTCCTGCATAATCTGTTGAAATTACTTCAGCACTAACAGGTCCATCTACAATATTACAAATAGCAACATAGTGATCTAAAATATTTTGCTTTCCAGTGATTCCTTCTTTTGCCATCAAGGATGGGTTAGTGGTAACACCATCTAATATTCCAAGGTCATTTGCTTCTTGGATCTCTTTTAAATTCGCTGTATCAATGAAGAATTTCATAAACTTTTTTTTGACAAAAATAAGTGAATGAAACGGTTAAGTAAGGATTGAAAAGGATAGAGTTTTAACGAACTTATCCACAATGACTTGATGCTGAAAATTAATTTTCTGGGTTATTTTTATTCTAGAATTAGAAAAAAAAGAGGGGTAAGCTACTTATATCGCACCGCTACAACCTCTTACCTTTGCTACGTTCCCGTCCTGGAGGAGTCAGAGGGAGCTGGTCGTACAAGACTTACCCCAGCAGCAAAGGTAATGAGAAATCTGAATTTGGAGAATACTTTCAAAGAAAAATAAACATTTAAACATAAAAAAAACGATTCGGAATCCTGAATCGTTTTTATCTATTATTGTTAAAGCTTTGAATTATAAGTGCATAAAATCTTTCTTTGCTAATAATTCGTCTTCCGATTCTCTATAATTTGGATCATCAATACAGCAATCAACTGGACAAACAGCTGCACATTGAGGCTCATCATGAAAACCAACACATTCGGTGCATTTATCATGTGCAATGTAATAAACATCCATATGTATAGGCTCAAAACTTTTGTCAGCTGCAATTTCTTCGCCATTCAAAGTCGTAATCATTCCTTTTAATGTTGTTCCATCAGAATATTTCCATTCTGCACCACCTTCATATATCGCATTATTAGGACATTCAGGTTCACATGCTCCACAATTTATACACTCGTCTGTTATGATAATTGCCATTATTCTATTTTTAAAAGTGCAAATATAACAACGCTAAACGGATTCTTTTGTTCATTTTTTATAAAATTTTGCTGTAAAATCAACTTTATCGGAGGATTGAAAGTAATTTTGTGTTGTGAAACAGGAAGAATTAATTACGGGATTTACACAATTAGGGAGTCTAATGGTGTCTTTAGGAAACGAAGAGAAATGGAATGGATTCATTTCTGGTGTTACCGAAGAAGAGTATGAAAATTTAATCTCACTCGTGAAAAAGCAATTTTATTTCAATGGTTGGTTTACGAATGCAAATGTGAACGGCGCTTTAATTGCGCTTGGAAATCAATTGACTGAAGAACAATTATCAATTTGGTTAAGAAATTATTCATATTCTGTTCAACCAAAAAATGTGGCAATTATAATGGCAGGAAATATTCCGCTTGTAGGATTCCATGATTTTCTTTGTGTACTAATGTCTGGAAATACGGCTATTTGTAAATTGAGTTCTGATGATAAAACATTATTACCCGCTTTAGGTACTGTTTTAATACAGTTCTTACCAGAACTAAAAGATAGAATTATCTTCACTACCGGTAGAATTCAACAAATGGATGCCGTTATAGCAACTGGTAGCAACAATACTTTATTGTATTTCGAACAATATTTCGGCAAATACCCTCACATTTTCAGGAAAAATAAAACTTCTTTGGCTGTGATTTCAGGTAATGAAACTATTGAAGATTTTGATGCACTTGGTCATGATATTTTCGATTATTTTGGATTAGGTTGTAGAAATGTTTCACATCTACTTTTTCCTAAAGATTTTGAATTAAATCGCTTTTTTGAAGGAATTATTAATCACTCAGATGTTGCAAACCACAATAAATACGCAAATAATTACGATTACAACAAAGCGATTTACTTGATGAATAATATTCCTATGCTGGATAATAATTTTGTGCTTTTAATGGAGTCGAAAGAATTGTTCAGTCCTTTATCAATAATACATTACCAATACTATTCAAATCAAGATGAATTAGAAGCGTATCTTGAATTACAAAAGGAAAATCTTCAAGCAATAGTTGGTGTGAATTATATTCTTTTTGGTCAAGCTCAATGTCCCAATTTGGATGATTATGCGGACGGTGTGGATACTATGGCTTTTTTGAATAACATTTAGACCTTAAAAGGGTATGTTTCTATTACCTCAGAACCAGCTTTAAGCTTAAGTGTGTATTTTCCTGTATTCCAATTTTTCACACCTATATTAAATGTGTAGTCTGATGTGCCTTTTGGTATTTCAAATGCCTGATTAGATTTGAATTTCAATTTCCCGTTTTCATCGTAAACTTCTTGGTGAATCCATTTAGAACTTGGTACATTAAAATTGATAAACCCTTTTAATTGAATAGGTTTTTGCTCAATAAACCCAATATTATTAACTGTTGTAGCCATGTCCATTGCATAATTCACTTCTTCTTGACCAGTTAATTTGCATAAAAAAGAACGAATTTCTCTCAAACATTTAGCATCCATTGAAATGTTTGAAATAGGAGAATTATCACTGATTGCCCAAACAATATCTTGCTGGGAGGAAG
>JBEAUV010000249.1:0-3816 GCA_041161265.1 Bacteroidota bacterium
GGTTTCCCAAAACCATAACGAGGTTCCATTTTTACTTTATACTCAGAGAAAAGAGTTTGAAATTTAGGTGAGCAAAAGCGGTAAAATGATTTTATAAATGCTTTCATAATTAGTGATTCAATTTTATTTTTGTTCTGGAAACAAACTTAGCAATCCTTCTTCAGAAGCATCACAAATTCCTCGTTCAGTTATTATTTTAGTAATTAATCTTGCCGGTGTTACATCAAACCCATAATTACTTGCAGGAGTTGTTTCAGGACAAATTAATACCGGTTCAATTTTTCCTGATGGACCTTTACCAATCATATACCGCACTTCATCTTGATTGCGTTCTTCAATTGGAATTTCTTTTAATCCATCACGAATTGACATATCGAGAGTCGTTGAAGGCAATGCCACATAAAAGGGAATATTGTTATCCTTTGCTGCTAACGCTTTTAAATAGGTGCCGATTTTATTTGCTACATCACCATTTCGGGTTGTACGATCTGTCCCAACAATTACCATATCAACCATGCCATGTTGCATAAGATGTCCTCCAGCATTGTCAACAATCAACGTATGAGGTACATCGTGTTTTGTTAATTCGTAACAAGTAAGATTTGAACCTTGATTTCTCGGTCTAGTTTCATCCACCCAAACATGAACTTTAATTCCCTTTTGAATTGCTTGATAGATTGGAGACGTAATTGTTCCCCATTCCACACATCCCAACATTCCAGCATTACAATGTGTCAAAATGTTTACTACTTCGCCATTTTTGTTTTTAGAAAGTTCTTCAATAATCGGTAATCCATGAACACCAATCATTCTGCACGTTTCAACGTCTTCTTCAACAATTGCATTTGCGGCATCCCAAGCACATTTCAAAAAATCTGATTCGCAATTGTCTAAAGCAACACGCATTTTATCCAAAGCCCAAAACAAATTCACTGCAGTTGGACGAGAAGCTCTTAAATCTGAAAATGCTTGATCCAAAAATGTTCCTTCCAACTCATCTTCAATCATTTCTCTCACTGCTAAATAAATGCCATACGCAGCAGTAGCTCCAATTAGAGGAGCTCCACGAACGGTCATTTCCTTAATTGCTTCTTCGGCATCTTCGTATGTTTCCAATTTCACAACCACAAATTCATGAGGTAGTTTCCGTTGGTCGATTACCTCAACATATCTATCTTCTGTAGTCCAAATTGTACGAAAGTTTTTCATTCGGAATTTTATATAAGTTCAATTTCATTAAAATTGGAAGCTGTATTCTTCCAATTTGATTTAGTTCCAGTTCTAACAAGTTGAATTGTTTGATATCCAATTTGATCTGCAGCGTCCAATTCTTCAACAATATCTGAAAGAAAAAGAATCTCAGATGGCTCTAGTGATAATTCTTCGGCTATTTTCTGGTAGGTTTCTTTTTCTCTTTTTGTTCCTGTAGTTGTGTCAAAATAATTGGAGAAAAAGGGTGTTAAATCACCACTTTCACTGAACCCAAAAATTAATTTTTGTGCAGCAATTGAACCAGAAGAAAAGACGCCCATTTTAATACCTGATTTTTCCCATCTATCTAAAGAATCAGCAATATCAGAATAAACATGACCTTTTATTTCGCCATTCTCATAGCCATTTTCCCAAATGATGCCTTGAACAGTTTTTAAAGGCGTAATTTTTCTGTCTTCTTTACTCCATTTCAATAGCTTTTCAATTATTTCATCAACTGATCGAATTTTTTCACCTTCTAACGAATAGGCTAATTCAACCGTTTTTTTAAAAGCTTCTTGAACCTCTTGCAAATGCGTTAATTCCTTTAATTCAAAAATGTGTTTTCTAAAATAGGGAAACAATGTATCATAAACGAAACTAATTGAAGTCGTTGTTCCTTCAATATCAGTTAGAATATACTTAACGTTTTTGATTTGCATGTTGTAAAGATAAACATCAAAAAGTATTTGCTTCATCTTATATGGTATAATAAATGCTAATTTCGTGTAACATTTAAATTACTTCCCATGAAAAACAAAATGAAAAGTAAGCTAATTGCTCTCACCTTGTTTTTAGTTCCAACACTCATTTTCAGTCAAATCACACATCCATCTGAAACTACTGGTAATTCAGAAAAACAAATTGGATATGGATCTGTAGCTGGTGAGATGGTTGATTTTGAAATGTATGAAGAGGCTTGTAAGGCTTTTCAAACACGAGATAGTGTTCAATTTTCTCAAATGCAACGTGACTATACTTCAAAAGATCGAGAAGTTTCTAATGATAAAGCTTGGAATTATGTTGTTGAAACAATTCTTTTTGAAAAAGAATACGAAGCATTAGGTATTGAAGTAAGTCAAAAGGAATTTTATGCATATTTGTTTGGTACAGATGGTTTTCCTGTTTTGCCTGAAATAGCGCTAGGATTTGCAGATCCTGTAACTGGTTTATTTAATGCTAAATTGCTTGAAGAAAGAATTGAGGAACTGGAATCATCAAACGATGAAAATATTCAAAAACATTGGGAAGACTCCAAAAAGTATTACACTGACCGGATAAAACAAGAAAAATATTTTTCTTTAGTGAAACAAGGGCTGTATGAAACAAAAATAGAAGCAGCAGAAGCTTGTTCTTCACAAAATGAAATCAAAGTAATTTCGTATGTTTTAAGAAGGTATTCTGAAATTAATGATGACGAGATTGAAATTTCAGATTCAGAATTGTTGAAATACTATGAAGAGCACAAAAATGATAAAAAGTATGAAAACGAATACGCAAGAAGAGAGGTTCGTTTTTTTGATATCGAAATAAATCCGTCCAAAGATGATTCTTTGAAATTTGAAAATGAAATAATAAATTTGAAAAACAGTTTTGGAACTGCCGCGAATGATTCACTATTCGTTATTCAAAACAGTGATGTGAAGTTTTATTCTTCTGCAAAGATAGCAACCGCTGTTCCAGAAGGACATGAAAAAGAACAACATTTGCAATCGTATCCGCAATATATGGATACAGTTTTCTCAGCTTGTTCAATTGGTCAAATTGTAGGACCTTATGAAAGCAAAGGAAATGTTGTGATTTCTAAAGTAATTGGGTTTACACCAACACGATTGAAATCAAGACACATTTTGTTGGCTACAAATCAATCAAATGACAATAAGGTGATTGATCAAAAACAAAAAATCGCTGATAGTTTGATGAAATTTATTACGAATGAAAATTTTGAAGAATTTGTAATAAAGTATAGTGATGACAAAGGCTCTGTTCCAACCGGTGGAATGTATGACAATTTCATAGAAGCAGATATGGTTCAGGAATTTGCTACCTTCTGTGCTACCAAACCAATTGGATATATTGGCACTGTGAAAACCGACTTTGGAATTCATATAGTTGAGGTATTAGAAAGAGACGCAACAATGTATCCGGTTTTAACATCAATTCACAAATCGTTGAGAGCAAGTCAGTCGGCTGCTGATTTAGTAGAAATTGAAGCCAATAATTTACGAAATGAATTGGAGTCTAAAATCTCAAAAAAAACAGATTTAAAAGCTAAAAATGAATTGTTCGATACAATAGCAGAAAGAGCTGGATATTTTATACGCCCTCTAAGTATTTTAGAAAATGCCCCAAAGATTTACGGTTTCACAACAGAAAAGGCAGAAGATGAAATATTAAAACTTGCTTATTTAGGTGATGTTAAAATAGGAGATATTTCAACCCCAATTAAAGATAATGACCGTTATGTTATTGCGATGGTATCTTCGATTCAAGTAAAAGGAGTTCCGACCTTCTTAGATGTTGAAAATATTATGAAACGGGATTTAATTGAGGAGAAAAAAGCAG
>JBEAUV010000250.1:0-3812 GCA_041161265.1 Bacteroidota bacterium
GTATATGACCCCCCAGATTTGGACGCAATTGACTGAATAAAAGAAGGATTAATCCTTGAAATAACTGTTTTTCCAGCAGCAGTAGTTTTGTATCCCAATTCTGGTCTTTCCGGATTGACAGGTACAGGTCCACCCATTTCCGTTCCCAAGCCTAAAACACTTAATTGGATGCTTTTATTTCTTATTTCAGTGAAAATTTCGTTCGGATTTTCCTCATGATTTTCTCCGTCTGTTACAAGGATGATTCCTTTGGTTGTTTTTTCAGGGGAGAACATGCCAGCAGAAACAGATAAAGCAGCTGCAATATTGGTTCCTTGATTAGAAACCATGTCCGTTTCAATTTCGTTGATGAACATTTTTGCTGCACTGTAATCGGCTGTGAGGGGCAATTGCACAAAAGCGCCTCCGGCAAAAACAGCGATACCAATTTTCTCTCCGTGTAATTTATTGATCAATTCATTCAAGGCGCGTTTCGCAATTTGTAAACGGGTCAAATCCTTCGAAATATCCTTTGTATTCATGGAATTGGAAACATCTAAACAAATGACTAATTCAAGACTTTCAAGTGTTCCTGATACTTTCTTTGTTCCTAAAACTGGCTGCGCCATTGCGAAGATCAAGAATACAATAGCATTTCTGAATAGGAAATATTTCAGAAAACTGTTCAACGATGAAACAGGTTGTAAGATGAATTTCTGCACTGATGGATGTGCCGATTGCGCCAATGAATTGGTCGAATAAATCGTGAAAAAGTACATTCCTAAAATTGGAAGCATGAGCAGTAACAGCCAGAAATACTGTGGATCTTTAAAACCAACTTGTTCACCAGAGGGCGATTGATCGATGTATCCGATCAGTGCTAATAGTGCTCCCGTCAAAAGCCAAAATACCACTTCCCATACCAGTATTCCACTGATGATAAGCTTCAATCGATATGTGAATTGCTGCTTACTCATACATTTTGAAAAAATATCGGTTGGTAAGCCACGTCAAGATTGCCAATACAAATGCCCAATTTAAAAATCCCATTGGTGATGCAGGAGGCTCCGTTTTATACTGCTGATCCAACATCTTGCGTTTTTCTAATTTTTCAATTTCCTTGTAAATGGACTTTAAACTTTCCTCATCCGTTGCCCTGAAATATTGCCCATTAGCAATTTCAGCAATTTTCATCAAGGTCATTTCGTCTATTTCGACTTCTAAATTCTCATAACGAATTCCAAACGGCGTGATAACGGGAGTAGGTGCTTTTCCATTGCTTCCAACACCAATCGTATAAACTCGGATATTTTTTGCTCGTGCCAATTCAGCAGCGGTCAAAGGATCGATGTCACCAGCATTGTTACTTCCGTCAGTCAACAAAATAATGACTTTGGATTGCAAACTGTCACTGCGTAATCGAGTAACTGCAGTTCCTAATCCTGTTCCAATCGCTGTTCCACCTTCAATATTTTCTCCAGTAATTTGATCAATTTGTTTCTTTAAAATGGTGTAATCCAATGTTGCAGGGCAAGCAGTATAGGCTTCTCCAGCGTACACAACTAAGCCAATTCGATCTCCTCTTCGGCCATCAACGAATTCTTTTGCTACACGTTTAGCAGCTTCCAACCTGTTCGGTTCAAAATCCATTGCCAACATGGAGGAAGAAACGTCCATTGCCAAAATGATATCGATTCCGTTTTTGTAGTTTTCATCCACATCATCATAATCTGACCAATGAAATGGTTTGGCCATAGCGAAAATGAGGCAGCACAATACAATTCCGTTTAATACGATTAAGATCCTTCTGAAGGAAACAATCCAGCGCGTTGAAAAGCTTTTTTGACTTGCAGTGCTTCCTGAATATTTCCATTCTCCTTCTTTTCGCCTTTCATTGCGGAACATCAACAGCAGAATTACAGGCACAACCAACAACAACCACAACCAATGTGGAGAAAGGAAATCGTATTCCCAAAAGCGGATGTTCCAATTATTCAGCATGATCAAATTCTATTGGACTCGTTTCAGCAATTACTTGTCTGGCAAGTTGTGATACTTTTAAAATTGCTAATTCTTCTGGTTGTGACTTGGCAAATTTCACCATGTCGGACTCACTTAATATGGAAACAATGACACGAATAGTCTCAGTATGCAATCCTTTTTGACCCAAGAGCAACTTTGTTTCGTGCGTTGTCTTTTCTAATAAATTGATTTCATAACGGGAAGAAAGGTACGATCTCAAAATAAATGAAAGTTCAATATAGTGTTCTTTTAGGCGCTGTTTTTCCCACAAACGCTCTTTTTCTAAAGCATCGATTGCCAGTAAAGTTCGTTCTTTCAACGACAAAATCACAACTGGTTTCGGAATGTCATTGAGCCTTTTGCGCCTATTTCTATAAATTAGAATCAACGGAATAAGAACAACAAGCAACAACCACCACCAGTTATTTTTGGCAAATGTTTTCAAAGAAAATGGTGCGTCAGGAATATCTGAAAAGGATTCTTTGATGTCGTATAAATCTTGCCCTTTTTTTGCTTTGACAAGTTCTGAAGTCAATTCAATGGATGGAAAAGTGATCGTCGAATCATCAATGATAATCGTACATGGGGCTAAAACATATCTTCCAGAATCCCAAGCAGTGATTTCATATGTTCCAATCCATACTTTTTCTTTTCCTTTTGAAATGACCGTGTCTTTGAAAGGTGTCAAGATTTCAATTTCATCCGTTGTTTCAGTTGATAGAATACCTGTTTTCGATTTACGATTGCTCGGAATAATTGAATTTTCAGGAGTGAATTTAAAGCTGTTTTTTTGAGGAAAAGAAATCGTGTAAACAAGCGATATTTTCTCACCAACCAATATATTTTTCTCGGACAAAGTTGTTGTTCCTTCTTGCGAAAAGCCGCAAAAAGTGACCGTCAAAATTAAGATATGGAGTAAGAAGTTCTTCATCAACGTTTTTGAAAAAGCGCTACAAGAGGTTTGATAATGTCTTCATCAGTGCGACAAGAAACGCTGTCAATTCCAGCTTTTTTAAATTCTTTTAACGTACTTGCTTCGTTTTCTTGAAAGTCTTTTTGGTATTTAGCGCGTACTTCTCTTGAGCTTGAATTTACCCAAGTGGTTTCACTGGATTCAGCATTGAACAATTGAATCAATCCAACATTTGGTAAAATCTGTTCAGCAATATCCGAAAGTTTAATAGCAATGGTATCGTGACGTTTCTTCGTCAAACGCATTCCTTCCATGAAATTATTTTGGTCAATAAAATCACTGATTACAAAGGTAATTGTGCGTTTCTTTTGAGTATTACGCAGAAATTTTAATCCTTCGTTGATATCTGTTAATTTACTTTTCGCCTTGAATTCAATCAGTTCACGTAAAATAATTAATACATGTTTTTTCCCTTTTTCAGGAGCAATGTACCGTTCCATTTTATCTGAAACGAGGATCATTCCCACTTTATCATTATTTGAAATGGCTGAAAATGCTAAGATTGCAGCTATTTCTAGCGCTAAATCTTTTTTCGTTTTCTCCGTTGTTCCAAATTCCTCCGAACCGGAAATATCAATGACCAACATAACCGTTAATTCACGTTCTTCTTCAAAAACCTTGACATACGGATTGTTATAACGAGCTGTAACGTTCCAATCAATTGTTCGAACTTCATCTCCAAATTGATAATCCCGCACTTCACTAAACGCCATACCTCTTCCCTTGAACGCCGAATGGTATTCACCCGAAAAAATATGTTTGGTCAAGCCTTTCGTCTTGATTTCCAAACGGTGTATTTTTTTAATGAGGTTGCTAGTTTCCACGTGCTAAATTGAAA
>JBEAUV010000251.1:0-3800 GCA_041161265.1 Bacteroidota bacterium
ATTGTAATGCTGGAATGTTGGGATGTGTGGAATGGGGAACAATTACGTCTCCAATTTATCAAGCAATTCAAAAGGGAATTAAGGTTCATGTTTGGGTGGATGAAACTAGACCGAGAAATCAAGGTTCAAACCTTACCTGTTACGAATTAACAAAACACAGTGTTCCACATACGTTAATTGTCGACAATGCTGGCGGGCATCTTATGCAACACGGCATGGTTGACATGGTAATTGTTGGAACAGATCGTACAACCCGAAATGGTGATGTAGCAAATAAAATCGGTACCTATTTAAAAGCGTTAGCAGCAAAGGATAACAATATTCCCTTTTATGTTGCATTGCCTTCAACGACTTTAGACATGACTATTCGTGATGGATTAAAAGAAATTCCGATTGAAGAACGCAATCAAGATGAAGTGCGGTATATGATTGGTAAAGGTCCATCTGGAAAAATTGAACCGGTATTAATTTGTCCTGAAACAACTCCTGCAAGTAATTATGGGTTTGATGTAACGCCTGCAAGACTAATTACTAAAATAATAACTGAACGGGGAATTTGTGATGCTTCTGAAGAAGGATTGTTAAGTTTGTTTCCTGAACAAAAATAAAATTGAATCACTAATTATGAAAGCATTTATAAAATCATTTTACCGCTTTTGCTCACCGAGATTTCAGACTCTTTTCTCTGAATATAAAGTAAAAATGGAACCTCGTTATGGTTTTGGGAAACCGCCTCATGATTTACTTTATGCTATTATTGATAAAAACAGAGAAGATTATAAAACTTTCCTTGAAACGGCCCTTTCCCATAAGGATAAAATACAAGCTATTAAAAAAACCGGTGAACAAGAAAACGTGAATCTACCGACTTGGAATAATGGTTTTTTACCGGGTTTAGATATCGTTGGGATTTATACGATGTTGGCAGTACACAAGCCAAAAAAATACATTGAAGTTGGATCAGGAAATTCAACAAAAGTTGCTCATTTGTCCAAAACAGATAATAATTTACACACCGAAATTATTTCGATTGACCCAATGCCACGTGCTGAAATAGATCAATTAGCAGATAGAATAATTCGTAAACCTTTTGAAGATGTGAGTTATGATGAGATTTTCAATTTGGAAGAAAATGACATTTTATTCATTGACAATTCGCATAGAATTTTACCCAATTCAGATTCCATGGTGTTTTACATGGAAATCTTACCGAAATTGAAAAAAGGTGTTATCGTTCATGTTCACGACATTTATTTGCCTTATGATTATCCACAATTTATGTGTGACCGTTTTTATTCAGAACAATATGGATTAGCAATGTTCATTATGGCAAATCCAGAAAAATACAAGGTTATTCTTCCAAACTATTTCATTTTTGAAGATAAAGAACTTTCGAAACAAATAGCACCAATGTGGGACCATGAAAATTTGAAAGACGTCGAACAACATGGTGGTTCATTTTGGATCCAGATTAATTAAATAAAAAATCCCCATCCTATTGCTAAGATGGGGATTTTCATTTTCTAGTTTATTTATTTATTCAGCAATAACAACTGAATAGCTCGTTGTCGATTGACCATTGTTAATTTTAATGAAATAAGTTCCACTATAAAGCGTGCTTACATTGAAATAACAAATTGTACTTCCTTGATAAATAGTTTGAGTTTGAATTGTTTTTCCCGTTGCATCAACCAATTCCGCAACGATATTTTGTTCTTGCAACCCTGAAGATTGAACAATTAAAACATCTGCCGTTGGATTTGGAAAAATATTAAATGTAGTTGTGTTAATTTCATTTACATCAGCAACTGAAGTATATGTTGTTACAGCTTCAGAAATGGATGCAACAATTGATGCCGTTACATTTCCATAAAATGTTGGTCCAACAGCATACGGATATGCAGAATTGTGATTGGCATTGACAGTTGCGAAATAACAATAGATTCCTGCTGGATATTCTGGAGTTACACAAAAACGACCATTGTGTTCATCTAAATAATCTTCTTGACCTGGATGTGCTACAAACTCGTAATCTTCTCTAAAGTAACCCAAGAAATACGTAGCATTTACCGCTGGTCCATCAGTGACATCTGTTCCGTCCGCCCAAACAGTTCTTGTTGTAATGTTGCGTAATTGATATCCTGATTTAATGCGCGTTACACCACCTGATCCATCAGCATTTGCATAACCATAAGCTCCATAAATTGGGAATCCATCATACGAAAAACCAATTAATGGCGAATGTTCAACAGGATTAATTGCATACAAACCATCAGCAGCATATAAATCACAGATAGTTGAAATTACAGCCAAATCTAAATTATACGCACTTGGGTTTTGGTGATGGTGATAATTTCCCATTGCTGGATGACCTTTAGAACAATCAAAACCTAACATTTCTGCAGGAATAGCATCTCTGTTCCATGGCATTGAAGCACCAGGTCCACCAGGACAGGGAGGATTTCCAGGACCGCCACATAAAGCACTTGTTGCATTGTTCCATGCAACACCATCTCTATAATCGAAAAGGGCAACACCATTAATAAACACACCAATATTTCCTCCTGTGGTTGCTGTTGCTGTCCCTGTATTTTGAGAAGGATTCAACGGAATTTTAAAAATTGCACTTTGATCTTGTGCTTGTGAAGGATTTCCATCTCCAGTAAAAGGACCTGTTACATAAGCAGGAACTCCTGTTGCAGTAACATAAGCCCAATTTGCAGAATATTGTACAGCTTGACAATTAACCAAAATTCCATTTCCAATAGCTACGGAACTTCCTGCATTGTAATAAGAACCTGTTTGCGTCGTATTTTGCAACCAAGATGTTATTGCAGGATTTGTTTGACCAAAGCTCATTGTTCCAATGCCAAGAGCAATAATTAAAATTAGTTTTTTCATAGATTTAATTTTTATAAAGTATTAGAGTTCAAGTAAAATGGAAACTTGCGGTCAATTTATTATTTGGGGAAAGAAAATCGTTTATTGTATAAAAACGACTTGTCCGTCAGCGTCAATAAGAAGGCTAAAAGGTCTTTTTTTTGTATTTCATTAAAATTCATTGGTGTGGTTAACTGCGAACTGAGATGCCTGTCTTTCGTATTTATCCCTTCGCTATAATAATTAATCACATCCTTTAATTTTCGAAATCTTCCGTCATGCATATAAGGAAAAGTAAATTCGATGTTTCGAAGCGTTGGAATTTTAAATTGCATCGAATCTTTTGGTTGTTGAGTAATAGCATATCGTCCAACATCGTTTAATAAGCTATCTATTGCTAAGCCATTACTTGCAAAAAAAGTACTTGTAAACAATGGTTCTTTGTGACAAGAAGCACAATGTGTTTGAAATATTTTTAAGCCGTTTCTTTCTTGTTCCGTAAAAGCAATACCTTTTTCTTTTCTTTGAACTTGATCGTATTTGGAATTGGAAGAAACTAATGAAACAGTATATTGCGTAAGTGCTTTCATGATTGTTGCTGTATTAATTTCAGTTGAACCAAAAGCTTTTTTGAAAAGAGCAGGATATGTTTCTGATAGGGAAAGTCTACGAATTACTTCCTCTAAAGAATTATCCATTTCCGCAGGATGTTTAATCGGATTGATACCTTGTACTTCCAAATTATTGACTCCACCATCCCAATGAAAAGAACTGTTCCAAGCAAGATTAATTAGTACTGGCGAATTTCTATTTCCTTTTCTACCTTCAATACCATGGCTAACAGCATGATCAACATGTGTGAAGCCAGTATATTGTAAATGACACGACGCACAAGAAATTGTGCTGTCACGAGAAAGAAT
>JBEAUV010000252.1:0-3793 GCA_041161265.1 Bacteroidota bacterium
AAGCACCTTATAAGCGAGTTACGATGCGTCAATCGATTATTGACTTTACTGGATTTGATATTGGTGGAAAATCAGAAGAAGAATTATTCAATGCTGCAAAAGGCATGGGAATCGCTGTGGATAACACTATGGGGAAAGGAAAATTGATTGATGAAATTTTTGGTGAAAAATGTGAAGGAAATTACATCCAACCGACTTTTATCACTGATTATCCCAAGGAAATGTCGCCATTGTGTAAAGAACACCGCGATAATCCAGAATTGACAGAACGTTTTGAATTAATGGTTTGCGGAAAGGAAGTTGCTAATGCATATTCGGAATTGAATGACCCAATTGATCAAAGAGAACGTTTTGAAGAACAAGTTCGTTTGGCTGAGAAAGGTGATGATGAAGCAGGACAATTTATTGATTACGATTTCTTACGTTCATTGGAATATGGTATGCCACCAACCTCTGGTTTAGGAATTGGAATGGACCGTTTGATCATGTATTTGACAAATAATCCATCGATTCAAGAAGTGTTATTTTTTCCTCAAATGCGTCCTGAGGTTCATACTGTGAAAATCGAATTAAGCGATAATGAAAAAGTTATTTTTGACATTATTCAAAAGGAAAAAACGATGGATTTGAATGCGTTAAAAATGCAAGCTGGTTTGAGCGGAAAGCAATGGGATGTTAGTATTAAAGGATTGACGAAACAAAACTTAGTGAAAGTGGCGAAAATCAATGAGGAATTGATTGTTGACTTGGTTTAAATTCAACTTGACCAAAGGAAATAAAGAAGGGACATCAAATTGATGTCCCTTTCTCTTTTCTGTGAATTGTGGTAGTGTAAAAAGTTTACTTACAATAGTTTATTCTTTAATAAACTTTACCGTTTGGCCTTCAGCTGTGCGGATGAAGTAGATGCCTGTCTCGTAAGAGCTTATCTCAACGCTTGTTTCTCCAATCACTTCAAAACTTTCTAGGGTAGCACCCTCAGCGGAAGTAATGGTAGCAAATGTTGGTGTCTTTGAACGGATTGTAATCTTGGATTGCACCGGATTCGGGTAGACACTAACAGCGTTCTTATTTTGATTTTCAGTCAATGAGGCAAATGGATTGTCTTGATTATATAGCTCATTAATATCAGCACTGCTCAATGCTCTTCTGAAAATGTAGAGCTCATCGATTATTCCATTGTAATGTTGACCACCATTGGATGATCGACCTGCCATCAATTGGCCTGCGGATGTACCTGTAGCATTAAAACCTGTTAAACCAACAATGGATTGAGCTTCATCTTTCACTCCATTAACATATACATAAACCGAGTCATACATAGGGTTAGCAGTTCTGTCAAAAACCATTGCGATATGATTCCATGAACTGGACGGAACATTTGCTAAAGGCCAAGAAGATGCAGTTCCAGATCCGTTATCATCGCGGTAATAGGTCATTAGTTCACCGTCATTTTTCCATCCAAACATGTAAGCATGATCCTCCCCATTGATGAAACCTCTTTTACCAACTGGTATACCTTGTCCTACTTGTGCAGCATTCCCATTGATCCACAAAGCGACTGTAAAACTCGTATTACCAAATTGATAATTCGTCAGATCTCCAAAATCGATGTAATCATCCACCCCGTCAAATGACATAGCGGCATTTGCATTTCCGAAACGGTCTAATGTTGCTGTAGCTCCAGTCACAGTCCCGTTAACAGTAACTATTCCGGCCGTTACAGCTGCTGTTCCGTTATTAAAGGAGAAATGGGCTTCAAGGTTGGAAGTAATATCCTGAGCGTTTATCCCGATAAACATAGATAAACTAAAAATAGTGAGCGTAATCTTTTTCATATGGTTTTTTCAGATTTATAGACAAAGCTATTCAAGAGTTTCACCCATTCTAAAGAAAATTTGTGAATCGTTTATTTGACTTTGTGAACAACAAAAAAGCCACTTTCCCTTCGACAAGCTCAGGGACCGTGGCTTTTTGATAAATAAAAATAATTGTGCTTTTATTCTTTGATAAACTTCACCGTTTGTCCTTCAAAAGTGCGGATAAAGTATACTCCAGGAGCGAAAGTTGAAAGATTCAATTGAGTCGAACCATTTAATTCTTTTAAAAGTAACTCAGAACCATTCACGTCTGAAACAGTAATCGTGGTAGGTGTCTTGATTTCAATAGTTAAGAACTCTTTTGCCGGGTTTGGATAAACACTCAATTCTTGATTTTCTTGCTTTTCAATACCGTTAATAGAAGCACTCATTAACATCCTTCCGGCATACGTTGCACTCTGATAAGGCGCACCAGCTGTACAAACAAAAATTACCTTCCCATCCGACTGCATATCAAAATCCGTAATATCAATTCCATTACCTAAACCTGTATTCACAAATCTCGTTTCACCACTTGTACCAAATGTTACATCCATATTCGCATCTGAGTTAAGCATGATAAACAATCCATCATATGGATCAGATAATGAATTAGAAATTGAACCTGAAACTAATATTTTATTGTTAGGCATACATTTTACGTCTGAAAAACTTGTATTCGAGCCATAGAAAAATGGATAATTAATATCAAGAACTCCTGTAGATGATAGTTTTAAAATTGCACCGGATGCGCCACCGTTATAATGGTATCCAACTACATAAATTTCACCTGTTGCCGAAACGTCGAATGCACTTAAATATGTATTTCCCGATAGATCAAAATTCAGTTCTACAACTCCGTTGGTTCCAAAAGTATTATCAGTTGTCCCATCTGCGTTGAACTGGGCAATAAATCCTTTACCTCCAGCTGAATATTCATCCCCAATTATTAAGATCTTTCCATTGCTCAAAATCTTCATGTCCCGAATCTCTTGATTTGATCCATTTAAAACAGTCAAATAACTTACCCCTGAACTACCAAAATTCACATCAATAGTCCCGTTAGAGTTATAGCGACGAATAAAGAAATTGTTCAATGATTCCCATCCGCTTACTAGAATTTTATCGTCACTCTGAATTTCTACTTGTTGACCAATAAATGAACCTGAACTTTGCAGTATCACATAATTACCTCCATTAAAATTAGCATCCATCGCGCCGGTTGTAGAATTAACTAATCCCAGAAACATTTCATAATTGGGAATCATGTATTCCTCTCGTCTGTATCCTGTGATTGCCATTTTACCACTTGAATTAAGTTCAAAATCAGTAATTTCATCATATTGAGATGAAAATTGTAAAGAGTGTATGGTGTTTGTTGAAATTGTATTAGTTGATACATTATTCGTCAACAAACTAAAAGACCCATTTGTATTGCTACTTTGGGGGTCAGGAGTAAACGCTCCGTAAGTTGTATTTACAAAAGCTGTTTCATTGCTTGCCGAAATAATTTTAGAGGGTCCAGCAAAAGATACTATTTGTCCAATTGAACCAGCATTAAAAGTTGGGTCAAAAGTGCCTGACTGAGCAAGAGTACTTCCTGCTGAAAAAAGTAAAATAAGTTGAAGTAAAGTTTTTTTCATGTGGTTTCGATTAATATTTCCTCAAATATGAACCATGTAATTTGATTTTTGCTTTACCAATTTGTAAACAGCCCATTTGACTTTGTAACCAACAAAAAAGCCATTCTTAAAGATCTGAAAATGGCTAAAGAAAAAACCAATTTTCTGTTTAACTAAAATAATTCTGAACATCTTGCTTACGCTCTCTCGAAACCGGTACAAACTTTCCTGTTTTGAGTTGTAAGACTCCACCTTCTGATTTCAGGTAGGATTTGACATGATCCATATTTAAAATAAAAGACCGATGCGTTC
>JBEAUV010000253.1:0-3791 GCA_041161265.1 Bacteroidota bacterium
TGTCAATTAGTGGAACAAGTAGTATGTCGCCCACTGATTTTTATCAAAAAATGAAGGATGACTATCTTCCACAAATTCAACAAATTAAAGGAGTTGCTGAAATTACCATCTTGGGAGGAGAAGAAAGGGAAATACAGGTCAAAGTTGATCAGGATAAATTAAAATTGTACAAAATCTCCTTGTTTCAGGTGGTTGAAGCAATTAATCGTTCCGGTTTAGATCTTCCTGCTGGAAAGGTTCAAACAGATAAAGAAAATAATTCAGTTCGATTAACAGGAAAGTTTACGACTATTGAAGACATTAACAAAGTGCAAATTGCAATGCCAGTTTCTGGAAGTCCGGTCTATGTGAAAGATGTAGCTAATGTTATAGATGGCATAAAAGAGACAACATCAATTAGTCGGTATAACGGGAAAAATGGAATTGGTCTACTTTTAAAGAAACAAGGTGATGCTAATGCAGTGAATGTTTCGAAATTAGTTCGTGCAAAGTTCAAATCAATCGAAGAACAAAATGCAAGCTCAAACGTGAAATTTATTATTGCCGATGACAGCACTGATAATACAATTGCTGCAGTTGATTCAGTAGTTTTTGATTTGATTTTAGCTGTGATCTTAGTTTCAATGGTGATGCTTCTATTTTTAAGAAGTTTTAGAAATTCATTAATTGTAATCGTTGCAATTCCAACTTCATTGGTAACGGCTTTTGCTGTAATGTGGCTATTAGGCTACACATTAAACTTGATGACTTTACTCGCTATGTCTTTAATTATTGGAATTTTGGTTGATGATGCTGTTGTGGTATTAGAAAATATTCAAAAACATTTAGACAGAGGAAAAGACAAACGAGTTGCTTCTATGGATGGACGAATGGAAATTGGTTTTGCAGCCTTATCTATCACTTTGGTGGACGTTGTAGTTTTCTTACCGATTTTATTCCTACAAGTATTTGTAGCTGATATGCTAAAACAATTTTCTGTCGTTGTTGTAACTTCTACGCTTACGAGTTTATTAGTTGGTTTTACGCTCACACCTTGGTTGGCCTCTCGAATTGGTAAAAAAGAAGATTTACAAGCGACTAATTTGTTCAATCGTTTCTTGCTGTGGTTTGAATTTCAATTAGAAAAATTTACGAATTGGTATGGTAGACAATTACAATGGGTTTTAAACCATAAACTCATTTTCACAGGTATAGTAGTCTTACTGTTTGTTATGACCTTAGGAATAATTAAACAAGGAATAATTGGTAAAGAACTTATATCAACGGGTGATCAAGGGAAATTTAGAATGGCTCTTGAATTTGATAAATCCACTTCCATTCACCAAAATAATTCAATTGCGCAAGAGATAGAAACGTATATCATTCAGCAGTCTGAAGTTGCAACTGTGTTCAGTAACATTGGTGGACCAAGCACAGGAATAGGAAGTTTAGGAGTTGGTTCTGCAAATAAAACAGAATTTACGATTCAATTGAAGTCCAAAAAAGAACTTAATGGTTTACCGACCGAAAGATTTATGATAAAACTTCGTGAAGATTTAAAATCAAGGTTTCCAAGCATAAATTATTCAATGGCTGCATTGGGTTTAATTCCTCGTTCTGCTCCGATTGAGATTACATTAAGTGGAAGTAATTTAGATTTGGTGATGAAAAGCGGAAACGATTTAAAAGCCATTATTGAGAAAATACCAGGTGCAGATAATGTGAGGTTATCCGTTGAAGCAGGGAGTCCCGAATATAAAATTATTCCTGATAAAGATAAAATGCAACGATTAGGTTTGACCACTGCTTATGTCGGGATGAATCTTAGAACGGCTTTTACGGGAAATGACGATGCAACGCTTATTGAAAATGGAACAGAATATCCTGTACGAATTTGGTTAAATGAATTTAGTAGACAAAATTTTGAAGACGTACAGCAACTTTCTATTATCAATCCAATGGGATTACCGATGGAGGTTGGTCAATTTGCTAAAGTTTTACAAGATAATTCTCCCTCTTTATTAGAAAGAAAAGATCGTCAACCAGCGGTAACACTTACTTCCGATGCTTTAGGCAGACCATCAGGTACTGTTGCAGATGATGTTGTTGCATATCTTAAAGAAAATCCACTTCCAGAAGGAATTCAAATGACTTGGGGAAGTGATATAAAAAGACAAAATGATAGTTTTGGAGCGTTAGGATCAGTATTACTCATTTCATTTTTATTGATTTATCTGATTTTGGTAGCACTTTACGATAGTTTTATTTACCCATTTGTTGTGTTGTTTTCCATTCCAGTAGCAATCATCGGTGCATTTTTAGCATTGAATTTATCGTTGAGTAATTTAAGTTTATTCGCTTTGCTTGGTTTAATCATGCTGATGGGATTAGTGGTTAAAAATGCTATTCTAATTGTGGATTTCACCAATCAACTAAAAGCCGAAGGGATACATTTTAAAGAAGCATTAATTATTGCAGGAAAAGGCCGTATGCGACCAATCCTAATGACAACGCTTTCAATGGTTGTTGGTATGTTACCTATAGCAATGGCAACTGGAACAGCAGCTGAATGGAAAAATGGACTCGCATGGGTAATTATTGGTGGACTTCTCTCTTCATTAATCTTGACCGTATTTTTAGTGCCAATGGTATATTATCTAGTCGATGCAGCAAAAGAAAAAATAAATCCTAAATAATAATTGAAATGAAAATAGCAATCATAACACTAATCGCATTTACGTTATCACTGACACTTTATTCATTCAAAACTCTAAGTGAGGAAACATACTCATTAAAAGTAGAAGTGTCGAATTTAAGGAACACCAAAGGAGTGGTTCAGTTTGCATTGTACAATAAAGACGGTTCAATTCCTGATGAAGACTATGTAAAATACTATAAAAAATTACAGGGAAAAATTGTGAATGGCACCTCTTCAATTACCTTCAACAATATTCCTAAAGGAAAGTATGCAGTAAACATTTTACACGATGAAAACAAGAATGGTATTATAGACAAAGGTTTTGTATTACCAATAGAGGGAATTGGATTTTCAAACTTTAAATCAATTGGCTTAACAAATCGCCCAAATTTTTCCAAAGCAAGTTTTGAGGTAACTGGAAATAAAAGTATAAGTGTGAAAGTGATTTATATGTGAAAGTTTTTTGATTTTTTCAACATTTTGGTTGTTAAATTACATGGTGTTACGTGTCTGAATTAATTCACATAGATTTGTAATCTGCTCAATAAACATCACAAAAGTGAACTGCTCAAATTTGAAAAGTGGAATCTATTTTTATACCATCGTCAATGAGAAAAATGAAATAATCAAACAAGATAGAATAATGAAACAATAACTAATAACTAACAACTATTTCTTAATCTTCTCCCACGTCACAAACATCGCTTCTTGAGAAGGACGATTAGCTTCAATTTCTCGTAACGGTTCACATTCCTTTAACGTGTCTTGACATTCTTTCGGCAAAGCTTGATACAGAGCAGTTCCTTTGGTTTTCCATTCCATCATCTCATCAGAAACTTCTTTGATGATTTTTGCTGGATTTCCAACAACTAAACTTCTTTTTGGTAAATGCATTTTGGCCGGAACAAAACACAAAGCGCCAACTATACATTCGTCTTCCATCACAACATCATCCATGATCACACTGTTCATTCCAATGAGACAATTTTCGACGATAGTCCCACCATGAATAATCGCTCCATGACCAATATGAGCTCCTTTTTTTAAGGTGACAGTTGTTCCTGGAAACATGTGAATCGTGCAATTTTCTTGAACATTACAACCATCTTCAAGG
>JBEAUV010000254.1:0-3768 GCA_041161265.1 Bacteroidota bacterium
TTCTATTATTGGCAATAAATCCATTGTCACCTCTTCTGGTCGAGGCATTTTTGCGAAATTGGAGAATTCATTCGCAATCTTTGTCAAAGCGTCGATTTGTTCAATTATAGAATCAGCAACTTTCTTCACTTTTTTCTCTGATTCAGGATCATTTGGATTGTAAACGCGCAAAAGTTGTTGAAGACTTAATTTCATTGGTGTTAATGGATTCTTTATTTCGTGAGCAACTTGTTTCGCCATTTCTCTCCAAGCTGATTCACGTTCATTTTGAGCCAATTGCTGAGCCGTAAATTCTAATTCTTCCAATTTCTTATTGTAATCTTTCACCAAAGCTCCAATTTCATCTTCCTTGTTATAAGAAATCTGTAGGTTGTGTTTCCCAAATCGAATTTTTGAAAAGTTCTCCTGCAATAACCTCAATGGTGCTGTTACCCAATTGGAAATGAATATTGCTAGGACTATTGACACTGCTAAGAGCAACATAAAAACATTAATAATTGCCACTAAGAATTTCTGAATTTGAATTTCAAAATCTTTTTGCTGTCCAAAGTGCTGAAGATTCAAAAACCCTAATAATTTTCCTTCGTGATTATAAAACGGAAGATAGGCTGAAGTATAATTTAAATTCCCAATATGTTCATCATGTATGAATTCACTGTTACTGTTGACTAAAAAAGCTTTGATTGCAGAAGGATTCATTTGCTCACTTAATAAACCCATATTAAAAACTTTAGATCTTGAACTAGCAATCATATAACCTTGAGTGTCATAAAAATTAATATCAGTCACAAATACTTTAGAAAAATTCTGAAGCAAATATTCGATATAATTTCCATCACTTGTGATCGAAAGTATTTTTTGAGATGCAAGTTTATTACGCAATTCCATTTCTACGGAAGTAAGCTTTTCTTTTATTACATCTTGTGTATATTGATTGTATTGATTACTCACAAAAATACCACTTCCATAACCGAAAGCTAAAAGAGAAACAAATACTAATCCGATTAAAACGAGTTGAATTTTTACCGCTAAGCTTAAAGTTCTTTTAAAAATTGGTGTGTAGTTGAACTGAAAAAGAAAGGGTAATAGTAATATTCCATAAAAACTGAACAAATAAGAAAAGGAAGTTAACAATTCAATTCCAGTGATGTTTTTAGAGGATAAAATCACAACATCTCTATTCGATTTTTTAAGAATGTAATGATTGAAATCACCATAATTGAAATAATCTTTTGATTCTTTTTCCCATGTTTTAATAGGGTTTAAAGTGGATGGAAAATTGAAATCACCATAACGAGTTATCAGTCGATCATTATGATATTTCGCAATAGAGTATTTTTCTAATGACTCAAATACTTGTGCTTTTGATGAAATCAATAAGCGCGGAAAACCAATTTCTTCCGGAATTTTTTTAGATTTTAATGTGCAATATAATACTGCTTCAAAGGTATCAATTTTAATAGGTTGTTGAATGATATAGCTGTATTGACCAGTATAATCACTTACAAAAAACATGTTTGAATCAATTTCTGAAACTGTTCCATGTTTAGTAATTATTTCATTTAAATCATCATACGCATTTTTCTTATTATCACCACCCAAAAGAAGAGATTTACCATTTAAATCATACAAATTGAAATTCATTTCATACCGTTCCCAGAAACCATTGAATATTCTGCGCTCAAGCCCTTCTTCGAAATCAGATAATCCAATTGTAAAAGGGGAAGAAATAAATATTTTTATTGCATTATCGTCTTTAATTTTTTGTTTAATAGTCGAATACTCAATTTCAGTTACTATGTCTTTTTCAGTTGCAAGTTGATTTGCATACAATTCACGTTCACTCTTTTCTTTTCGACTATTGAAATTCATTAGATTGAACGCTGAAACAAGTGAAAACAATCCTAGAAAAACAATCCCAAAACCGAGCTGATAGCTTTTCCCATCACGATAAACTAAATAAATTAATAGTGCATTTAAAAGTAAAGGGAATAGCGAAGAAAAAACTAATTGGTACCCAAAATGTATTTCATAGAAAAAGAAAATTAATCCCCCTATTAAGGCAACAAAGGCTAGTGAAAGTGGATTATTTTTTGACTGTTTATTATAGTAAATAATTGTTTTTGTAAAGGCGAAATAACTATAAAATAAGAGTCCCATACTGGCTATTGCAAGGATGGAATAGCTGTTCAAAGAAAATAGATTTTCAATAATTAAGGGGATGGAGGAATTTTCAATCAACCCCTTATTTAAGTAAAGAATGAATGCCCAGAAAGGAATCGTTAAAATAAAGAAAATTAAGCCTACTAATCGATTATTTTTTAATAATGTAGGAGACGAAAACGCACGTTTAAAAAAGGAAATTATAAAAATAATAACAATGCAGTTTACCAAGTATTCAAAGAAATTTGGAAACCATGCGTTCATTCCATACAAAGTGGCTTGAAATCCATGCGTATCATCTAAAAAGCCAAACCAATTATATTTTAAGGATAAAATTCGAATAAAAATAAGTGCTGTTGGGATCAACCAATTATAGGGATTGTTAATTTTAAGAGAAAATTTGTACAATAAAACCAACCAAAAAGAAACACTCGCTAGTAATAGAAGAAGCAAGGTTATTGATTCAGCTTCAGTCGCAGTTTGATATTCATTTGGGATCAAAGAAAAAAGAAATTCTTTTTTATTTGAAAATACTGAAAAAGAAGAATCTTGCTCAAGAGAAATAGACGCGTCATATGGAAGTTCTAATTCCGGAACAAATTTATTTGTAAGATCTTTATTTTCGTAAGAGTAATCATATTTTATTAAGAAAGAAGCACAAATTGTATAACTACCTTCTTTTAAAACTTTGGCATTATACCACCCATTTTGTAGATGAATTATTCCCTCTGAAGGAAAATGAATATCAGCAAAACGTATAATTGGAACCTGGTTTGTGTTCCAAAACAACAAAGAATCTTTGCGGTAAATGTGAAGATTAAATGTAGGATTTGGATCAAGATTATTCCAATTGACTTGTTTTTTGTTGGTTTTTAAAGCTTCTTTTTTAGTGAGAAGAAAAGCATCCATTTTTTCTTCAAGACGTTGAAATTTTTCTTGAAAAGAAGGAATTTCTGACGTATAATTGGTCGAAAAAACACTGAAATAATAGAAAACAAAAGAAAGTGAAGCAATTATGGAAAACAGGATATTACGATATTTCACTACCCATTTTTTCATTAAACTTTTTGTTTTGCAATTAACAGGTTTAACTCATACATCAATCTTTCGAACTCATCATCAGCACGTGAATCGTTATGAAAACGAAAATCAGCTTCATGTTCGAAAGGTAAAAGAAATTGTTTGTAACACGGCAAAACATGATTTTCCCATTGATAAATTATCGCCTCTCTAGAATAACCTCTAGTTTCTTGATCACGATACAATCTTCTATCTAATTGAGTTGTAGGATCAACCTCCATAAAAATGGTAAAATCTAGTAATTTTTTTACTTCTTCGTAATAAAATAAAAATAATCCTTCGACAATAATCAAATTTGAAGGATGTATTGTTATCAATGAGATTTTATCTGGCGGTGAATTGAAATGATATTCTTTTACTTCAATTGATTGACCAATGGAGAGTTTGTACAAATCAGCAAATAACCGCTCTCGATCTAAAGCTGTCGGTAAATCAAAATTGTATTGATTATTCTCGTCTTTGTGTTGTTTTTGAATCGGCAAATAATAATTATCCATCGAAAATATCGAAGGATTCAAATGTTTT
>JBEAUV010000255.1:0-3741 GCA_041161265.1 Bacteroidota bacterium
CTATGGAACTGGACCTCGTAAAGAAGAAGGAAGTATTTTGGGTGGATTAGGAAATCTTTTAGATGGAGATGGTAGGTAAAATTCAATTATCAATTATTTGTGTCACAAATTATCTCTTCTGAAAAACTATTAGTTACAAGATAATTTTATTTGTGATAATGCTCTTAATTAGTGGTGTTCATGACTTTTATATCGGCAATAAAGCACTAGAAGATTTACAACAAAATCAAAACCCAAAATTTAAAATGATTGCCCGTTGGACAGGAAGACTGAATCTTTTATTGGGGTTGATAATTGCTTTTTTTAGGAGTTTCTTTGTCTCGGAGTTGGGTCTGATTACTTATCCAAAACTTTTGGAATTCTAAAATAATCAGAATCTTTTTTAGGAGCATTTTTCAGTCCCTCATCTTGGGTAATGGAATCAACGGCAACGTCTTCACGAAGGTTGTTATATCCTTCTGTCATGAAAATTAACGGTTCAACATTGTCAGTATTTACTTCGCTCAATTTGTCCATGAAGGAAATGATGTTTTCCATGTCTTGAATGATAGCTTGCTTTTTATCTCCTTCAAATTCAAGTCGCGCTAAATGTGCAATATGGTCAACGATTTCTTCTGTAATTTTCATGTGGTAAAAATAGTAAGATTCTTAGAAATAGTAAAATGAAATTTTAGTCTGAATTTATGGCGCTCTTTATGAAGAGATTCTTTAACTATGGATGTTCCTTAATCAACGATTCATTTATCTTATCAAAACAAACATTTAACAATTCTAATTCTGTCATTTCAGCAATTGCCTCTGTTTTTATTGCTTCGTGAATATAAACTTTTGAAACACCAGGTCTTGCTGGTCCTAACAAGTTTGTTGGGTCTGAAAATAATTTATAATGATTGGTAAATGTCACCGGAATAATAGGAACATTTAGTGCCTTCGCCAATTTGAACGCTCCTTTTTTAAACGGAATCATTGTTGGACTTCCTTCATCTGGAATCCCTCCTTCTGGAAAAATAACGAGCGACCAACCTTCGTTGACAGCTTTTTTTGCTAGGGTGAAAGAAGTTGCAGCCTTGCTTCTGTCTTTTCTGTAAACTGGAATGTTCAACCCTTTGAAATAAGTGCGAATAATTGGGTAACTCAAAATCTCTCCTTTTCCAAGAAACAAAAAGGGATGTTTCTGAAGAATCGAATACATAAAAAAGATGTCTAGATAAGAAGAATGATTGGCAACAATGATATATGGCCCATCAGGAATAGGAGAATCAATCACCTTTTTAACACGGTAAAAACAAAAGAGACGCATCATCCAACTCCAAAACACGAACAATCGGAAACTGATTTTTTTCCATTTTTTATTCGACAATAGGATCCAGAAAAAAGGATAAAGTACGACTGCGAAAATCACAAAGATGATCGCAACATAACATTTCCAAAGTAAAGAAGCTATTCCTTTAAGTGTTTTCATTTCTTCAAAAATACACTTTTCAAAGACTTGAAACGCTGCACTCCTTTGTTTTCAATGAAAATAACTAAATTCGCCTAAATTAAAAAGAGTATGGCTCGAATTCTTACAGGAGTACAAAGTACAGGAACACCACATTTAGGCAATTTGTTGGGAGCAATTATTCCTGCAATTGAAATGGCAAACAAACCTGAAAATGATTCATTTTTGTTCATTGCAGATATGCACTCGTTGACACAAATAAAAGATGGAAATCTGTTGCGTGAAAACACCTATAGCACTGCTGCAACGTGGCTTTCTTTTGGGTTGGACACTGAACGAGTTATTTTTTACCGTCAATCCGACGTGCCTCAAACAGCTGAATTATCATGGTATTTGAGTTGTTTTTTTCCGTTTCAACGTTTGACTTTAGCACATTCGTTTAAAGATAAAGCCGATCGTTTAGAAGATGTAAATGCTGGGTTATTTACTTATCCGATGTTAATGGCGGCTGATATTTTATTGTATGACGCTGAATTTGTTCCGGTAGGAAAAGATCAATTGCAACATATTGAAATCACAAGAGATGTCGCTTCTCGCTTTAATTTTGAAATGGGTGAAACCTTTGTTTTACCTGAGGCGAAAATAGAGAAAGACAATATGTATGTGCTTGGAACAGATGGCCACAAAATGAGTAAATCTCGAAATAATTTCATCAATATATTCCTACCAGACAAAGAATTGAAAAAACAGGTGATGTCCATTTTGAGTGATAGTAAAGGTTTGGAAGAACCAAAAGATCCAGAAACATGTCACATTTTTGCGATGTATCAATTATTGGCAACTGAAGAGCAAGTAAGTGATATGAGACATAAATACATTGCAGGAGGCTATGGATATGGGCATGCGAAAACGGAGTTATTTGAATTGATAATGACAAAATACGCTGCTCAACGCGAAAAATATAATTACCTAATGGCCAATAAAACAGAAATTGATGAAGCGCTTAAAATTGGTTCTGAAAAGGCCCGAAACGTTGCACAAACTGTTATTAACCGAGTTAGAAGCAAAGTAGGCTATTAATTTGATTGATTTTGAATACATTTTTTTATATTTGTTAATATTACAAAACCCTTGAAACTATGCGTTACCAATTATTATTAATTATTTCAGTAATTACAGTTTTAATTTCATCTTGTGGATCAGAAGAAGAACCTCAGTTAAATGCTGTTGGGGGTAAATTGTATGGTGGTGAATTTAAGTTCATGTCTTCAGAAAAAGTAAACAACTTGTTCCCATTGGCAACATCGGATATTTATACATCCCGTTTCAATTCTCAAATTTATGAGCCTCTTTTAAAATTAGACGTTGAAACAATGAAAGTTGTTCCAGCTCTTGCTGAATCATATTCAATCTCTTCAGACGCAAAGACGTTTACGTTTAAAATAAGAAAAGGTGTAAAATTTCATGATGACGAATGTTTTGGAGGTGAAGGACGAGAATTAACTGCTGAAGATGTCAAATATTCCCTTGACTTAGCTTGTTCGGGATTGAAAGGAAATAAAATGAGCTATCTTTTGGTAAACCGTATTAAAGGGGCAAACGATTATTATAAAAATTCAAAATCGGCTTTGCCTAAAACAGGCGTTTCTGGAATCAAAGTAGTTGATGCTTCGACAGTTGAAATAACTTTAACTCAAGCTTTTCCTGGATTTGATAAAATTTTAACTCACACGAATCTTGGTATTTATCCACGCGAAGCATACGAAATGTATGGTGCTGAAATGTCAAAACACCCAGTTGGTACAGGTCCTTTTATGTTAGAATCAATGGACGATAAAGGAGTTACTTTAAAAAGAAATCCAAAATACTGGAGAAAAGATGAGTTTGGTAATCAATTACCTTTCTTAAGCAAGGTCATTATGACGTATGTTAAGGACAAGAAAAGTGAATTGTTAGCATTCAGAAATAAAGAAGTTGATATCGTTTTAGAAATACCTGTTGACGATGTTGAAAATGTTCTTGGTTCTCTTCAAGATGCTCAAGCTGGAAAAAATGTTAAGCACAAAGTTGAATCAAAATCAAGTATGAGCATGAATTACATAGCTTTTGCTTGTGAGAGTGCTGAATTTAAAGATCCTGCAGTAAGAAGAGCTTTTAACCTTGCAATAAACAGAAGTGAAATTGTCGATAAATATCTTTTAGGTGAAGGATGGCCAGCAGAAAATGGGTTTGTTCCATTGATGGAAAATTTCCCAAACGATAAAGTAAAAGGTCATAAACAGAATATTGCTCAAGCACAA
>JBEAUV010000256.1:0-3660 GCA_041161265.1 Bacteroidota bacterium
ATCTATAAGCGCATTATCTTGGTTAGATTCCTCTGTTTTATGGATTTTTTGATGTACTTTTGCTCTCCATAATCCCAAAAATTGGATTATATCAAAGTCAAATACATTTATGAAGAACATTCGCAATTTTTGCATCATCGCTCACATTGATCATGGTAAAAGCACTTTAGCTGATAGATTATTGCAGGCAACTGGAACTATTTCTGATCGTGATATGCAAAGTCAAGCATTGGATGATATGGATTTGGAACGTGAACGAGGAATCACAATTAAAAGTCATGCTATTCAAATGAATTACAAATTTGAAGGGCAGGATTATGTTTTAAACTTGATTGATACCCCAGGACACGTTGATTTTTCATACGAAGTTTCACGATCAATTGCAGCATGTGAAGGTGCTTTATTAATTGTAGATGCATCACAAGGAATAGAAGCTCAAACAATTTCAAACTTATACTTAGCATTAGAACACAATTTGGAAATCATTCCAATTTTGAATAAAATGGATCTTCCAGGGGCGATGCCTGAAGAGGTTTCAGATCAAATAATGGAACTTATTGGCTGTGATTTAGAGGATATTATTCAAGCTTCAGGTAAAACTGGACTTGGTGTAGATGCAATATTAAGTGCAGTTATCAATCGCGTTCCGGCACCAACTGGCGATGAAAACGCGCCTTTACAAGCTATGATTTTTGATTCTGTTTTCAATCCTTTTAGAGGAATTATTGCTTATTTCAGAATTAGAAATGGCGTCATTAAAAAGGGAGAGAAAATTAAATTCTTCAATACAGGTCGTTCTTATAATGCCGATGAGATTGGGATTTTAAAAATGACATTAAGTCCTAAAAATGAAGTAAGAGCAGGAGATGTTGGTTATATTATTTCAGGAATCAAGCAAGCAAATGAAGTAAAAGTTGGTGATACAATTACAACCTTTGCGAATCCGTGTGAAACAGCTATAAAAGGATTTGAAAATGTGAAACCAATGGTCTTCGCAGGAATTTACCCTGTTGACACTGAAGATTACGAGGAATTGCGTTATTCAATGGAAAAATTGCAATTAAACGATTCTTCTTTGGTTTTTGAACCAGAATCATCAGCGGCTTTAGGTTTTGGATTTAGATGTGGTTTCTTAGGAATGTTGCACATGGAAATTATCCAAGAGCGATTGGAAAGAGAGTTCAACATGACTGTAATTACTACTGTTCCGAACGTTTCTTACAATGCCTACATGCGAAAAGATCCAACAGTTGCATTAATCGTTAATAATCCTTCTGATTTACCTGATCCTTCCGGAATGGAAAGAATCGAAGAACCATATATTAAAGCACAAGTTATCACAAAGTCGGAATATGTTGGACAAATAATGACTTTGTGTATTGAAAAAAGAGGTGAGCTTCAAAATCAAGTTTATTTAACGCAAGATCGTGTTGAAATAACCTTTGAAATGCCATTAGCTGAAATCGTTTTTGATTTTTATGATCGATTAAAATCTGTATCTAGAGGTTATGCTTCGTTTGATTATCATCCAATTGGATATAAGCAATCCGACCTTATCCGAATGGATTTGTTGTTGAACAGTGAATGTGTAGATGCTCTTTCAGCTTTAGTACACAGAAGTAATGCATATGATTTAGGGAAAAGAATTTGTCTGAAATTAAAAGAATTGATTCCAAGGCAACAATTCGAAATTCCAATTCAAGCAGCAATTGGAGCGAAAGTTATTGCTCGTGAAACTATCAAAGCATTGAGAAAAGATGTTACCGCAAAATGTTATGGTGGTGATATTTCACGTAAACGAAAATTGCTTGAAAAGCAAAAAGAAGGTAAAAAGAGAATGCGTCAAATCGGAAGAGTAGAAATTCCGCAAGA
The DNA here is from genome assembly GCA_041161265.1 of Bacteroidota bacterium. GTDB lineage: Bacteria > Bacteroidota > Bacteroidia > Flavobacteriales_D > Crocinitomicaceae > M0103. The sequence continues at coordinate 1,873 of JBEAUV010000256.1, forward strand.
AGCATTTATGGCAGTATTGAAGTTGAATGATTAAACAATAATTCAATTTTAAAAAACAAAAAAATCCCCGATTAATATTTAATCGGGGATTTTTTATTCACTATCGTCGTCTTCGCCATCATCTGCATCTGGCTTGTCATAATCTTCTTCTTCATCTGTATCAGTTTCCGTATCCATGTCATCGTCTTTGATGTCATCTACTTTATCCAAATCGTCCTCAAAATCATCATCATCATCATCATCATCTGAAGCGGCAACTACTTTAGGAGAGATTTTGTTGATTTTAACCAAATAAATAACTTCATCAGTTTCCCATATCAAAGCATCTAGGACTTCGCCAGTTGGGATTTTAATAGTCGTTAAATGGTTAATGTAACCGTCTGGAAAATCCCGTAGGATTTGCTTCTTTTGTTCTATAGTTAATTTTGAATAACTAATTATGGCTCTTCTCTTAGTAGACATGATTAATTTGTTAAATTTCTAATTTATATATTCTTCTTGTCGGTATTACAACATTTTGCTTCAAAACGATTGAATTATCCGTTACTGCCCAAATTGTCGTGTTCACCACTTTCTTCTTTTTTGAATCCTCAAAGTAAATTTTTACTTTATGATGTTCTAAATTACCTAAAGAAATTGCACGATCCAGTTCCGTTTTCAATGCTTTTTTATCTTTCTCTGATTTTAATACTTCCTCTGTTGGAAAACTACAACCAGCAATCTCTTCCTTATCTACAAGGACAAACTCACTCTCCATCAATCAATTTTTGAGCAAAATTAAATGAAAACACAAACTAAACTAATTTTTATAAAAATATGATTGATTTTTTTATTAAAAGTCAATTATTCATAACTAATTAATTTCTGAAATTAACATTGAAATATTTAGGTTGTTGAAAATGCTAGAAATAAAAAAGGCATCCTAAAAGATGCCTTTCCTGCTGTTTGTTGTTTTATTTTACCTTGCTTTTTAAATCATTTTTTAAGCCACTCCATTCAACTAAGTGCATTTTCACAACCCCAACTGGGATTTTCGCTTTCACCATGATTGGAATTTTATTATCATCGTTGGTTACCCAAAAATTCACATCTTCTTCACTTTTGAAGTAGCGACCTGTTTGAACAACTGGCACAAACTTGTGACAATTAAATTTCCCTTTTCTGATTGTAATGACTTCGTCTCCCACATATTTAATTTTCAAGTTGTAAATTTCATCGTCCATGAAACATTTGAATTCAAATGTTTTTCCTTTTTTCATGTCTTTGAAATTCAATGTTCGAGCATAATAAAAAGATGAAACCATATCTTGTATTCCAATTGGAGCTTTGAAATCCTTTTTCCCATTGTTTACTTGATACTTATCTTGCTTGAAGGTGTAATCTTGGTTGACTTTATAACCACCTTCATCTACTCGACGAACAAAGAACCAAGGGAAAATCCCTTTTTTATCCATGTACGTTTCATATTTATCATTCACTTTGAAAAAAGCATTAAATCCGCCAAGTGTTTTACCTGTTCCAACAGCATTCAATAATTCTCTATTCGAACCTTTTTTGGTTGTCGCCTTAACCTCCATTACTGCTTCTCCAGCATCAATAAAACCATACGTTACACGGTATCTCAGTTTTTCTCCTACTTGAAATGCTTTATTTGTCACCGCAGGATATGTAACTTCCGTAGTACTTGTCATAGTGAAAAATACACCAACCAATCCAACAAAATATACTAACTTTTTCATAACATTTAATTTAAGTTAAGAGCCTCTTGGCAAAGGATGTGCCAAAAAA
>JBEAUV010000257.1:0-3655 GCA_041161265.1 Bacteroidota bacterium
AGGAATAGGAATGTTCCACATCGCCTTTTAGAATTAAGTCTTGAATAGAATTCAATGAATTAAAAATGAAATGAGGGTTCATTTGTGATTGAATAGCTGTTAGTTTAGATGCATTCAATTCATTTATTTGATCAGATTTTTTTCGTTGAATTTTTAATTGATTCATATAAATTGCATAAACGATTCCTAAGAAAAGTAGAACAAGAAGTGCAATAAACCACCACCGGGCATAGATTGGTGCAGCTATTTCAAAATAGTAAGATTTCAGTTCACTAAAAACTCCTTGATTTTCTGCTTTTACCTGAAAAGTATATTTACCAGATGAAAGGGCATTGTAGGTAATTTGATTGGAGTTTGGATCGTTGATGTTCCAGGTTTTATCATAACCTACAAGCTTGTAATAATAACGGATTGTTTCTCTATTTTTTAAGGTTGGTGAAGAAAAGATGAATTGAAATTTCCGTTGATTAGAAGTAAAAGAATGTGTTTGTGAGAAAGGGTGATTTTCATTGTTAACAATAACTTTGTTGAGTTGAATTGTCGGCTTAGCACCTTTCAATGTATAATAATTCAAATTGATTTTTTGCACCCCACCAGAATGACTTACCCATAATTCTGAATTGACAAAAGTAAAATCGATAACACGTTGAGAAGAGAATCCAAACATGGTATGAATGGATTTCATTAATATGCCGTTCATGTTAAATTGAAACAATCCGTTTGTAGAACGTGCAATAATTGTGTTATTATGAATAATGATTTTTTTTAAAATTTCTTCTTTACCATGAATCAATGGTTGAATTACACTTGAAATTTTAGAATCTTGAATGACTAGAATTCCATCTTCTTTTGTGGTTGCATAAATTTTGCCTTTAGAATAAAAAAGATCATTTGGGAAAATAGATTCGCCATGATAAAGCACTTGTTGGGTTTTGCCATTTGGACGAAGAATAAAAATTCCATTAGCCGTAGATGTATACAAACAGTGATTCGACGAATTGTATTCAACAAAGTGTATCCTTTCATTTAATGCTTTTATTGGTTCGACTTCAAATTTGACTCCGCCCTTCCAAACAACTTTGTAAATCCCCCTGTTTGTGCCCAGATAAAATTCTTTTTCTGATACAAAAACGGCTCCTTTTAGCGATGCTATAAGCAGTGTAGTTTTTTGTTTTGTTTGTTTGTTAAAAGCGATTAGTTGACCATCATCATAAATAATCAATTCACTATTTGGGAAGCCATAAACTCCGCCAATCGGACGGTCACCATTGGCAGAAACGGGTTGAATGGAATTGTTTTTAAATGCCGATAAATTACCTTTTGAAGAACCCAGTATTAGTCCCATTGTTTCATCCGAATATAGAGAAGTTATTGGGTCATCTCTAAAGGAATTGATTACATCTGGCACGTTTAAATCTGGAATTATTAAAACGCCTTTATCGAAAGTGCACAACACGATGTTTCCTTCATTATCCTTGAAAACATTTGAAATATAGTAATCTTCGTAATAGAAATTATTTACTGGACGGTTTTTCAAATCTGGCAATAATAGTGCGCCTGGTAATGTTCCGGCTAACCAAATTTCATCTCCCGTTTCATATATTCTTATTGAACCACTTCTTTCAAACAATAGGTTTTTTGGTAAAGGTTGTAGTTTATAAAAAACAGGATCATATGTAAAAAGAGTTTTGGATTTTAAATCCAATGCATAGCTTGAATTATTGAACGAAAAAAATTTTAAAACACTGATTTCGGTATCTTTATTTACGGATAAATGAATTTTCTTAAGTGTAAAAGAACCTTTTGTATATTCTAAAATTGAATCACAAAAATTTAAATGAAACTGCAATTTTTTCTCTTTAGTTGAAAAAGGTTGCCCACAAAAATGATTTCCTAATTCGTGTCTTTCTTGAATTTCCCCTGACTTTTTTAAAACAATGATTTTTTTTGCCGCTACCACAATATTTCCATCATCTGCAATCGATAAACTAACATCAGAATAGGATTCATTATCAAGTAATTCGTAAAATAAAACACATTCGTTATTGGCAATTTTAAAAACTTGATTGTTTAAATTATGACAGTAAATAATTCCCTTTTCATCTTTTACAAAATTGAATGCTGAGCTACTTTTTGCTTTAATGCACTCTACTTTGACGAAAGAATAAAAGTTGTATTTGTAAATTCCTTCATTTGTTGCAAACCAATAATTGAGTTCATCATCTTGAATTACATCATAAATCTGCACGCCCCTAAATTGATCTTCACCAAGCTTAAAAAAGGCAGGTTGTTGCGAAAATGCTGCATTGAACGAAAGTAAAAAACACACCATCAATCCAACAAAAATTGTTAGATATGAATTGGATAATATTTTAGAATTCCTTTTGATGACTTTAGTTTTTATTTTAATTCGTTACTGCAGATTCGTTTAATTCTAACATAAATTTATCCGCATCCATCGACACATTTTCACCTATAGGAACTGAATATTTGTTTTTTACATGTCCCAAAGTAAAACCACTAAATACGGGAATTGAAAGTGATTTAAAATGCTGCTGAAAAACTTCATTCAAGGTAAATGACCATTCAGGTTCTTCAGGGACGCATTTTCGGAATTGACACAGAATAACTCCAGCAACTTTATCAAAAACACCGTTCAGTTTCCATTGAGTCAACATCCGGTCAATAGAATATGGTTCTTCCAAAACGTCCTCAAAAAAGAGAATTTTTCCTGTCCAATCAGGTAGATAAGTACTTCCTAATAATCCTGTCATCACGGTTAAGTTTCCTCCGAACAATTCACCCGTTGCTTTTCCAGAAACAAGCGTTACAGGTTTCGCTTCAACAAGATCCAAACTTGGGAAAGGATATTTTACGGTTTTGCTTTTTACAATTAAATCCTCAATAGATTTCCAACTGAATTCATTCCAACTTGCATTTCCATTTGGACCATGAAAAGTTGTAAGTCCAGTTTTAAACGTAATAGCATTCAACAATGAACAAATGTCACTGAAACCCATTATTATTTTTGGATTGTTGCGTATAGCTTCGAAATCAAGAAATTCTAGGATGCGTGCACAACCCCAACCACCTCGTGTGAAAAAAATTGCTTTTACATTTGAGTCCAAAATGAACGTCATGAATTCTGCTGCTCTTTCCTGATCAGAAGCAGAAAAATAACCCATTTTTTTTCGAACATTTTTCCCTTCTTTCACTAAAAAACCATGACCTTGGAGCACTGAAATAAAACCATCAACCTCTGTCAAATCATGAGATGCACCGGCAGAAGCACAAAGACCAACAGCATCTCCAACGCTTAATGCCTTCGGACGAATGCGATATTGTTGTTCTGTTGTTTTACATGAAACAGACAGTAATGAAGGGGTAACCAACAAAGCACCAATAGCTGGAATAAAATTGCGTCTTGAGATTTCTTTCACGATTGAAAGATACGCATATTAAAACTCAATTTATAATTTCACTTTTGATTATTAAATCATTCAATTGACAAAGATCAATTTGTTGGTTGATGTAGATCAATGAAATCTCTTTTTCATGTACATATCTTTGTAGTGTCTTAGTTGATGAGGTCGTTCTTTAAGTATTGGTTAGGTTAGATTTAGGAGATTGTAAAAGGTCTTTGAAACTAGCAGAC
>JBEAUV010000258.1:0-3646 GCA_041161265.1 Bacteroidota bacterium
TATCTTTCATCATAAACTTCACCGCTTAATAAGTTTAACAGTGAATCTAAATCCCTATTTTTTGCTTCTAACCGAATGATGTAATCGTTAGGATAATATTTTTTCAAAAGACTGACATTTCATTCTTAGCATAAATGTCGTGTTGAAAAATGACGAAACAATAATTAGTATTAAATAAAATAATTTGTTCATTTCAATTAGCTAAAAATGTCAATTAATTATCATCTAAAAGTTCAGAGCTAATCACTCTGGACTTTTTCATCCAGTTATTTTTTAATGCTGCATATAATCCCCATGTTGATAATAGCCCAAATGGAAGTGCCATTAATCCAATCAATACATCATTGATTTCTAAAACAGAATTGTTTTCGGTCATAACGGCATATAACCCCAAACCAAAGCCAAAAACTATTGTTCCTGCATAGTACGTTATCACACCTAAAATTGCAAAAACCCATTTATTTTTATAGTATAATTCTGCTAATTGGTAAAAATATTTACCGATGAAATAAATAAGTACAAGTCCTAACATGCGGTTGATTTTAGTCTTTACAAGATACTTTTTTCTCTAGCATTTCTTTACCGCTCATCAACTGATAATCGGCACATTCTTTTTTCTTGACTTCTTTAAGTCCCTTTAATTTATCTGCTTTTTCTGTTGTTATTTCATCTTGAAAAAGTTTGGAGGAAAAATCATTCAATTCTTCTCCAGATTTAAGGCATTTACAAAATTGCTCATCCTTTGAATTACATGCGCTTATCGCTAAAATTGAGATGATTAGAAAAAATAATTTCATGTTCTTATTTTTGACTTTTTAATGAAGGTAATTCATAAATTTGAATGTTTCTATACGATCCGATTTTTTCTTTTGTGTATTTCGAAAGTTTATCGTTTTCTAGAATTGATGATTCTTTCACAATTAAATACTTTGCGCCCTTTTTAATAAATTTCGGTAAATAATCTTGTAAATTTTCATCTGAGGAATAGATCGAAGTAAAACCTTTTTGGTCCATTAACGACAAGGTTATATTTGGACTTTGATCAGGAACGCTTACAACGATATCCGTTCTTTTGATTCCCAATGATCTGAGATAAGGCGTCACCGTTTCATATGCTTTTGATTTCATGTCATAATCCCAATGAAACCATTTCCAATAACCTATTTCATCTTCTGATAAAAACATCTCTGTTAAAAAGAAAACCTTTTTATCATATTTCATTCTTGTTTTAGAAGCACCATAAAATAGCGATAGACAAAGTGCAACAATGGTCATTGCTCTAATCGATTTTGAATAAAATATATTCTCGTGATTTTCTTTGATATAAAACAAAAAACAGATTAAAAGTGGTGGTATAAGAATGAAAAATTCAATTAAATAATAATCATGGATATCAAAATTACTGTACCACAGAATCACGTAAAGAATCAATTCTAAAACGATTGAGCATGTAAATAAGAAGGCAAGTTTGTTCAACTTTTTTGGATTTAATATCAGCCAAAGAAAAATTAAGCAGAAAATAGTTCTTACTGAAGTGTGGTACCATTCTGAAAGCATTCCAAAACTCAATTTAGACCAAACAAGCGGAATGTTCTCATTTTCCCAAATAGGTCTTATAGTTGAAAGAAAGTAGATAGAATCATTCACAGCATTGTAATTTTTACTGAAAGTCATCCAACCATAAACGACAACAATTGGTAGCATTAAAATTGCTGAGTGAACTGTTTTCTTGAAGAATAATGCGCTTTTAAAATAGCCTATTAATTCTAAAAATAACAATGCATAAAAAGGTAAAAAACCAATCAACATAGATGGTCTGAGTAATCCTGCCAACGTAATAAAGAGGATGGACACTACTAAAATCCAACTGTTCTTTTTATTGTAAAATAGCATGAAATAATACCACCCAATAAATAGAAAACTAAGTGCTGGAATATTAATTAAAAAACTATTTGAATAGTAGCCATAAAGAGGTGAAGAAAAAAGAAGTATCGGAATTATATACGCAAAGAAATAATCTTTCAACACTATTTGAATCATTCTAAAAAGCGCAAACAATCCTAAAAAGGCAAAACATAAATTTGATACTCTTGAACTAAAAAAAGACGGTCCTGTTATTTTCCAGATCAATGCATCAATGTAATAGATTATTGGAAATTCACCTACCGCTTTCCCTTCCTTAGATGTTTGATTATGGATTTTTGGTTCGAAAAAATGCATCCCTTCGGCATAGTAATTATAGGTAATTGAATATGCATCTGACTGTCTCCATTGATGCATAGACCGTGGCGGGAAATTATTCGTTTTGAATTGATTGAATAATGCAGAAATAAACAGCAATATCAGAATAAATAAAAGTGAATGGTATTTTTTCATTTTAAAACACAAAATCAATTAATCAAGGGCAGTATAGAAAATTGATTAATTTTTCTTTTTGACTTCCTTGTTTACTTCTTCAACATCTATGATCATTTTTGGCTGACCAGTTTTGGGAGGTGTAATATTCATTTCTTTCAATTTTTTATCCGCGTCGGCGCCAACGAAGATTTGAGTTTTTACTTCACCATTTTCGGTTTTGTTAATTGTGAGCGTTCTCACTCCATTTTTATCTTCGACTGTTATTTCCTCTTTGACTTGTTCAATTACATTTTCTTTTTGTAATTCAGCCAATTTCAATTCAGCCGCTTCTCCGGATATAATTTCTTCTGTTATTATACCATTATTAATAGTAGTAATAGTCAAAACCTTTTTACCATCTGTTTCTTCCATTTTAATCTCTTTGGTAATTTCATGCGGTTTCTCTTGAGAGTTTGCACAAAATGACCATAAAGTAATGCAGCAGAAAAATAAAATGTGCTGAAAGTGTCTCATCGTTTAATTTTAAAACAATTATAAGAAAAATACGGCATGTATTCTTTAGATTGAACCATCAATTTTGATTGAATATTTTTACTTTTAGCTAAAATTCCAATTTTAAATGTCAAAATTACCCAACGTAGGAACAACAATTTTCACTGTGATGTCGAAACTGGCAGTCGAACACAATGCAATAAATCTTTCTCAAGGTTTTCCAAATTTTCCAGTTGATTCTGTGTTAACTGATATTTTACAAAGAATTTCTAAGGATTCAATTCATCAATACGCGCCGATGTCTGGGTATCCTCCTCTTTTGGTAAAAATTAGCGCCATGACAGAGAAGTGTTATGGAAGAAATCCCAACCCAGAAAAAGAAATATTAGTGACAGCAGGTGCGACACAAGCAATTTTCACAATTATTCAAGCATTAGTTAATGTTGGTGAAGAAGTGGTGATTTTAGATCCATGCTATGATTGTTATGAACCGCCAGTGATTTTAACTGGAGCTAAGTCAATTCGCATTCCTTTAAACGATGATTTTACTCCCAATTGGGAAAGAATTAGTAATTCAATTAACTCCAAAACCAAACTTTTAATAATCAACAACCCACATAATCCTTCTGGACGAATTTTTAATTCCGACGACTTATTGGCCCTAGAAGATATCATGGATAAATTTCCAAATCTCATACTCCTTTCTGATGAAGTATACGAATACATCACTTTTGAAAACAAACATATTTCGATAAATACAAGACAAAAAATTATTGACAGAAGCGTCATTGTATCA
>JBEAUV010000259.1:0-3602 GCA_041161265.1 Bacteroidota bacterium
ATCTGTGGTTGCGATTAGTTGCACAATTTTAATAATTACATCCGTTGCTTTTTGCATACTTTCAACAGGAACATATTCATATTTTCCATGAAAATTATGCCCTCCAGCAAAAATATTCGGACACGGTAATCCCATATACGATAATTGCGATCCGTCAGTTCCACCACGAATGGGTTTGATTAATGGCTTTATTCCTAATTCTCGCATCGCTTTTTCAGCAATATCAACAATATACTTCACAGGTATAACCTTTTCTTTCATATTGAAATATTGGTCTTTTACTTCTGCAATGCAAATATCTTCACCAAATTGTTTGGCGAATTTTTTATTTATTTTTTTAGCAATAGCGTGAATTACTTCTTTGCGTTTTTTGAATTTGCTTGCGCTATGATCTCTAATTATAAGCTCTAAAACGGTTTCTTCAATACTTCCATTCAAGTTATGAACGTGGAAAAAACCTTCGTAACCCTTTGTTTCTTGAGGCGTTTCTCCTTTTGGCAATTGGTTAATAAAATCATTAGCAATCAGCATTGAATTAATCATTTTTCCTTTGGCATAACCAGGATGAACACTTTTTCCTTTGAAAGTAATTTTTACTCCAGCAGCATTAAAATTTTCATATTCTAATTCCCCAATTTGACTTCCATCCATTGTATATGCCCATTCGGCACCAAATTTTGTGACATCAAATTTATGAGCGCCACGACCAATTTCTTCGTCTGGTGTAAATCCAACTCTAATTTTTCCGTGCTTGATATCAGGATTTTTCACTAAGAATTCCATTGCCGTAACAATTTCTGTAATTCCCGCTTTATCATCGGCACCTAGCAACGTCAATCCGTCTGTTGTGATTAATGTTTGCCCTTTATAAAGCAATAAATCTTTGAAATAATTTGGCGATAAAACAATATTTTGTTCTTTATTTAGAACAATATCACCACCATCATAATTAGGAATTATTTGAGGATTCACGTTGGCACCAGTAAAATCTGGCGTAGTGTCAAAATGTGATACAAACCCAATTGTTGGAACTTCATGCGGAACATTACTTGGCAAAGTAGCCATAATATAGGCGTTTTCATCAATAGTTACCTCTTCCAAACCGATTGCTTTTAATTCTTCAACTAATTTATTTGCTAAAACCCACTGTTTTTCTGTGCTTGGAGTTGTGTTTGAATTTGGATCGGATTCGGTATCAATAATTACATAACTAATGAAACGGTCTATAATATGTTGCATAAAATTTCTTTTTAATGAGTCGCAAATATACAGATTATTTAGGAATTCATTAAAAGACAAATGCCAAATAGTAACCGTTGAATTTCAAAAATTAAATGATTATTGTCTCGGATTTATTTGATATAATTCAGGATGATAGAAGTGTTTTACTTTTGACACAATCTGATTCAGCGTCATATATCCCGCTGTTTCAACCAATTTTATATTGTTGGTATTGATAGAACGATCTTCTAATATTTTTTGTTCCAATTTTAATTTGGTGTCAGAAGGTCCAATAATATAGAGTTCATCAGAATATTTCACCTGCATTAAAACATCTTTCAGAAAATGATTGATTTCGATTTTTCTTCTTTCTTCAAATTTTTTCGCGCTACTGCTATGATGAACCCCATCAAATGTGCCTTTATTTCCCTCATTTACATGGTAAATCCTATTTTCCACATCGGATTCTATTTCTGTAATTTTTTCTTTTTCTCCATCCAATGTTACGATAATTGCTTTGGAGAGGTCAATCCAAATTCCTGTTTGTTTTTTCATTTTATTATTATTTATTTTATGTTTTATCCATTTTTTAATAGCGATTCCTCAAATAAATTACTCTCAATTTGAAATTTACTTTGTTCGTTTTCAAAGGTGTTTTCATACGTTAATCGTGCCATCAGATAACTTACCGTTGATTCTGCACCTTGATTCAAATTGACATTTGTTTCTTCCAATCCGTCAAAACAACCGCCCGTGCAAGGATTGTAAATAATTTGGTTCAAGTGATTGTTTCCTAAAAACCAATTCATCGCATTTTTCATTTTAAGCTTGTACTTTTCCTCTTCAAAAACAGTATAAAATTTGCTTAAAGCAAGAATAGTATAGGAAACATCAATGGGTTGCTCGCCGCCTATTTCAGGAGTATTGGATGCTAATTGTGCTGGACTTGCACCTTTATGCAACCACGTTTTATTAGAAATTACTCGGATTCCATTTTCATTAAATGTCAATTTTAGTAAAAAATCAAAGGACGATTTTGCAATTTCTTTGTAAACAATTTCATCAGTTGCCAACCAAGCACATAATAATGCTTCCGACAAAATACTGTTGGCATACGTTAAATAACTTTCAAACCAATGCCATTCTTCATCCGATTCATGACGGTACATTTGCACCAATCGGTTTGCTAATTCTTTAATCAATTCAATATCTTGGTTTGATTTACTTCTTTTTGAACGGTAGTATAGCCCTTTGATTATAAACGCCATTGCTCTTGTGGAATGTATGTTGTTGATACTTTTTATAGCCATTTTCAAAATTGCTTCTGCCTCAAAAATCATTTGTTCAGGAAGTAAATCACCACAATAAATAAGGTATCCTAAAGCCCAAATTGCACGTCCATTTGCGTCAGCGAGATTGGTCGCATTATTTTGTTTCGTGAATTTTTTATCTTCATCAACATAGTTTAAAAAATAGCCTTCTGGTTGTAAACAAAATTTTATAAATCGGAAATAAATTGAAATATAATCTATTGCGTTTTTGTCGTTTGTAACTTCTAAATACTGACACATAGCCACTAAAGCTCTTGCATTATCGTCTAAAGTATAACCAGAATCAATATCGGGATGGTTCAATTTTGAAAATTGAATCATTCCGAAATCAGTCGTTAATTTTTTAATATGACTAAGATTAATTTCTGGGATTGAGTAGTTCAAAAGGGCTAATTTGTCACCCATTTTTTCAAATAATTTAGCATGTGCAATCGCTGCATTTTCCCAAGAAGTTGGTGCCATTTTATGTAATCCATTTAAACTATTGTTATTTCGTAAATCGTCATCTGCCAATAATTTATTAACGGCTGCTGCCAATTGCGGTGCGTTTTCAAAATCAAAATTCAATCCGCTTCCGTGTAAAACTTCATTTACATGTGGAATTGGTGTTGAAACTATAGAACAACCGCAGCTAATTGCATACGCAAATGTGCCACTAACAGTTTGATTCGGATTTTTTGAAGTAAATAAATAAATGTCGGTAAGCTGTAAATATTCCAATAAATCATGCAACGGCAAAAATGAATTTATAAATTGAACGTGATTTTCTAATCCCAAAAGGTTCACTTGTTCCACCAAATTATTTCTATAAATTTCGCCTTCCTCTTTTACTACAGTTGGATGTGTTTTTCCAATAATTAAAAACAGTACATCAGGATTTTGAGCAACAATTTCAGGTATGGCACTCAAGGAAGTTTCTATGTTTTTTCCAGAACTCAATAATCCAAATGTTGAAAGAATTTTTTTCTGAGAAAATCCGTATTTTTCTTTTAGAAAATCACGATCTAAGTGATGCACCAAATGGGTTCCATGCGGAATAACTTCAATTTT
>JBEAUV010000260.1:0-3563 GCA_041161265.1 Bacteroidota bacterium
CGTAATTGATTATTAACGTCCCAAATTTCAAGTGTAACATTGATTCCGGGAGCTATCCAATCGATGTTAATCATCCCAAAATGATTTTCCATTATAGCGTTCCCAATTCGATACTTATTTGGCGTTGCAAATTTCCATTCTTCCGTTAAGCCACTTGCTGTTAAATCATAAATAGGGTAGGTGCCAGTGTCTTCGCGCTTTGAAAGTTCCGAATAATGCACATCACCTGAGATAAAAAACACACCATTTGCTTTTGTTTTATTAATCAAGTTAAACATGCGCTCTTGTTCTAAGGGGAAATTCGCCCAAGTTTCATAGCCATTGAATTGGGTTGCAAATTGAGTACTTGATCCAATTATTCTCACATCAGCAGGTTTCAATAATTCTGCTTCCAACCATTTCCACTGTTCTTCACCTAATAAAGTAGAATCGGGCGTTTGAATCGGAGAATAATCCAAGTTATACTTATAAAGAGTGTCTGTTTTAAAAGAACCATCATACGGTAATAAATCATCCCTGAAAGTACGATTGTCCAAAAGAATTATTTGCAATGTTTTACCTTCAACTTGATAAGAATAAGAAGTGTAAATTCCATTGTGTTTTCTGCGTTCCGAATTCTTTGGTTCATGGAAAAAATTCAAAAATATTTTCTTGGATTGCTTTTTCTTTTCGTAATGTCTACCAACATCGTCCATGCCATAATCATGGTCATCCCAAGTAGCGATTATAGGAGTACTTTCTTTTAGTTTTTTGTATTCAGGTTTCTTACCCAATTTTCTATATTGTTTTTTCATGTAACACATGTTTTTTGAGTCAACATAGATATTATCTCCTAAAAAGATGAATAAATCAGGGTGATGAGTTGGAATTAAATTCAAAATAGGCGTTGGTTTATCTTGATGTTCACATGACCCAAACCCAATTCGTGTAATTGTATCTTGCGAAAAGCAAGAAGATAAAGTCAGAAGAAAGAAGGTGATTAAAAGTTTCATAATCCTATTTTTTGTTGAAGATAATTAGAATTTCAGGACACAATTAAAAACATATAAAATTTAATGACTAGTTCATTTTGAAATAATTCAAATACATTTGTAAGAAAAAGAACAACCATGAATTTGCTAAAATCATTTTATAACCTTGGAGTTCATTCTGATCAGGATGCTGGTGATATGAAAATGATTAGGACGGTTAATTTATTGGCTGCAAATGCATTTGTATGTGTTATTTTGGCTACACTATTTGGTTATTTTGCTCAAAATAATGAGTCAAGTTTATATACATTGTTTTCCTTGCCGTTATTTGCATTGGGCATTTATTTAAACATCAAAAGAAAAATATTATCTGCTATTACAGTATTATTTCTATCTAGTTCATTGCTGCTCGCTGTATATTCTTTAAGGACTGGTGAAGAAACATACACTCATGTATTATTTGTTTTAAACATTATGGGACTTTCGTTATTATACCGAAAGGAAAAAGCGAAAATGTATTATAATACAAGTTTGTATTTCACAATAAGTTGTATTCTATTCGTACTGATAAGTTTCAAGTTAAATTGGTTTGAAAATTTTGTGGACACGTCATTGATTGCTGAAAATCAGCGTGAATTGAATTTTTATATTTTATTGGTTTGCTCTCTTGTTTATTCATTTGTAATTATTTCGTCGTATAGGTCACAATACAAACAAATGCAAAATGCTATTGAGGAACAGAAAGTACTTTTAGCAGAAGTAAATCATAGAGTTAAAAATAATTTGGCAGTCATAATTAGTTTACTAAATATGCAGAAAAATGCTACTGGAAATCGTGAAACAAAAAATGCCTTACAGGATGTTCATGACCGCATTATGTCTATGGCTTTAGTGCACCAAAAGATGTATCAAAACAAGGATAAAACATCGATTGAATTGGGTAATTTTATTGCTGATTTGGTTGTTGAGATAAGGAAATCACTAGATTTAAAGGAGAATATTTTATACGAAACAATGATCGATTCAGTAAATCTTGATGTTTCGATAGCTATACCAGTTGGACTTGTTTTAAACGAATTAATTACCAACTCCATAAAACATGCTTTCCAAGAAACGAAAGAACCCAATATTTCAATTACCTTGACTAAAAAGGATGGTTATATCGAGTTAGTGATGAGAGACAACGGTATGGGGGCTACATTCGATAACTTGAATCAGAATGCCGGAATTGGGATGAGTTTAATACAGTCACTTGTTGATCAAATCGAAGGAACATATTCTTTTGAAGTCAAAAATGGTTTAGCTTTCACATTGGAATTTCCTTATAAAGAGTTATAAATAATCAAATGGATGTTTTAACTAGTTGTCCGTGTGGAAATAATCAACCGTTTTCAAAATGTTGTAAATCATTTATTGTAGAAGAGAAATTACCTCAAACTGCAGAACAATTAATGCGCTCGCGTTATTCAGCTTATGTCATTGGTGCAATAGATTATCTAGTTGATACTACTCACATTTCCACAAGAAAAAACTATAAACGAACTGACATCGAAAATTGGTCTAAATCAACAAAGTGGTTAGGATTAGAAATCGTTCATACCTCTGATACCACTGTAGAATTCAAAGCCAAATTTGATGGAGAAAACAATACAATTGAAATGCACCATGAAAAATCAACCTTCGTATTCGAAGATGGTAAATGGTATTATGTTGATGGAGTATTTTTCTAATTAAACGAAGATAAAATAATTCCTGCTCTCAGTTTTGGACCAATTATATCGCTCAAGGTATATCTAAAAAGGAGGCAACAATCGTTGATGGATTTTGAATGAGATTTAAACCCAAGTCGGCATTCAGATGAAAGTAGAGGTTTATTTTTTCCATCGGTATAAACTGATTTCATCATTTCTTTTGAACCAACTGCAATGCCAAATGAAGGTTGAATGTACATTGTCCCTCGCTCCAGTTCTTTCCCTCTTTGGTCAAATTGTAAACGCGTAAATTGAGATGAAAGTGTGACATAAAAATTTCCGCTGGTCCCAAAATTGAGTTGATTTCTAACATCTTGAAAAGGAATTGCACGACCATCGCCTATTAAGCGGATTGAAAGTACTGGCGAATAACTACTGCTTGAAATGTAGTGTTGTTTGGTCAAAAAAAGTTCTTTCAGAAACCTTAATGTTAAGGGAGAGGATTGCAAGGAAGTGATATAATCATTCGCAATAGAACCAGATGAATCGAAATTTAAAGCAGCTCTGTTCAATAAGAAAAACTCGAATCCTTTGTAGTCTTTGTTTAAACTGTTTTGCTGATTTGACTTCATCAAAGTATCGCTATTCTTCTTCTTGCCAGTAATTAAGTAATAGTGATACGTTTGAACCGATAAATCAATTCCACCTTTGGCTCGATCATTCGAATATACAGCATTTATACCGCCCGTTAATACCTTGAAAGCATTGGTTTCAAAGCTTGAGTTTACAATTGTTGGGTTATTAGTCGAATCAACTTGACTGAAGCTGGGAAATTGAATTACTGTTACTGATGCAGTAAGCAGTAAGAGTTCGTTTGTTTTCATGGTATTTAGTTTACCTC
>JBEAUV010000261.1:0-3558 GCA_041161265.1 Bacteroidota bacterium
GGTGAAGAAAAACCGTCAAAAAAAGATGATTCGTTTGTCACTAAAGAAGAAGGCGAATTATTTCAATTTCTTCAAGATAAGAAAGAGCGGAAAGATTGGAGCGCAGAACAAGAAACAACAATTTATGCGTTTCCAAACACCTATTATTTTGGTGAAGAATCAATTGAAAACATCCAGATTTCGCCTGATAATCGCTTTGTGGGATTTAGACTTTCTGATTACCCTAAAGAAAAAGAAACACATGTGGAAAACCACATTTCTACAAATGGACATACGTTTGCAAGTCCAGCAAGAGCGAAAGTAAGTGATGAAGATCCAAGTCACCGTTTGGGAATTTATTCAATCGAGCAAGATTCTGTTTTTATTATCGACTTTTCCAAATTGAGTGATATCCGCAAAAAACCAAGTTATTTGAATGATGCTTCGTTGTATGAAAAAGATAGAAAGATTGTAATGCATTCGATGAAGTTCTCATCGGCGAATAGTTTTGCTGTTTGTGATATCAGAGCGTATGATAACAAAGACAGATGGATTGTTCTAATTGACCTTACAACAAAAGAAGTATTTGAAATCGATCATCAACATGATGAAGCTTGGATTGGTGGACCTGGAATCTCTGGTTGGAACGCAGAAGAAGGTACTTTGGGATGGTTGAACGACGGTCAAACGGTTTATTTTCAATCGGAAGAAAGTGGGTATTCTCATTTATATACTTATAGTATCAAACTGAAAGAAAAACGACAATTAACATCTGGAAAATGGGAAGTTCATAACGTTCAGCTTTCAAATGATGGAAGTAAATTCTATATAACGTGCAATCGTTCACATCCTGGAAACCGCGATTTTCTTCGTTATGATATCATTCCTCAAAAAATGGTTCCAATCTTGACAAATAAAGGATTCCATGATGTTGTTCTTTCACCAGACGAAAAAACACTTGCTGTTCGGTATTCCTATAAAAATAAACCGTGGGAACTTTACACTGCATTAAATGTTGCCAATACAAAACTCACTCAAATAACTTTCTCAACAACAAAAGCATTCAATGATTACAAGTGGATTGAACCTGAAGTAGTCACTTTCAAAGGATCTGATGGTATCGATGTATATGCACGTGTTTACAATCCAACTGGAAATAAGAACAAAGCTGCTGTCATTTTTGTACACGGCGCTGGATATCTTCAAAATGCTCATAATTATTGGAGTAATTATTACCGAGAATACATGTTCCATAATTTACTTGTCGATAATGGATTTACAGTTTTAGATATTGATTACCGAGCGAGTGAAGGTTATGGTCGTGATTACAGAACGGCAATATATCGTCATATGGGCGGACGTGATTTACAAGATCATTTGGATGGAAAAGATTACTTGGTCAATAATTTCGGAATTGATTCTTCTCGTATTGGAATTTATGGTGGATCCTACGGTGGTTTTATTTCACTTATGGCAATGCTCACAACTCCAACAGAATTTCCGTGTGCTGCTGCATTAAGATCGGTAACCGATTGGGCACATTATAACCATGAATACACAAGTAATATTCTAAATTATCCTGGAACAGATCCTGAAGCATATAAAAAGAGTTCTCCCATTTATTATGCGAACCAATTGCAAGGAAAATTGTTGATGCTTCATGGAATGGTTGACGACAATGTTCAATTTCAAGATGTTGTTCGTTTGAGTCAACGATTTATTGAGTTAGGAAAAGAAAATTGGGAATTAGCCGTTTTTCCTGTTGAGGCACATGGATTCAAAGAAAGTTATTCTTGGAACGATGAGTACCGCAGAATTTATGAGTTATTTTATACAGAATTAATAGTAAAACACGCAAAATGATTGTTCGAGAATTAGATGGAAAAGCGGAAATGTTAAAGTATTTATCCGTAATTCAAGATTTGTATCCTTCACTAACTTTAGAAGATTATGATACTGATTTAACAGCGATGCTACCAAATAACAATTATGGTCAAGTTGCTGTTTTTGATGGTGAGGAATGCTTGGGAATAAGTGGGTTTTGGATTGGAACAAAACTGTGGTGTGGTAAATATTTAGAAATTGATAATTTGGTGGTTTCATCTAAATCACGTTCTAATGGTGTTGGTAAACTAATGTTCTCTTACCTAAATGAAAAAGCGACTAAAGAAGGCTGCTCAATGATGGCTTTAGATTCTTACACGGCAAATTTCAAAGCACATAAATTCTTTTACAACGAAGGTTTTGGACCAAAAGGATTTCATTTTATACGGATATTGGAAGAGGACATGATTCGTTGATAATTCAACATGAAATTGTATTCAATAAATATGAGTTAGTAATAACATACAAACAATTCCCGCTGCAAACGCGGACAAAAGAACGAAAGGATTTATTGTTATTAATTCTTCAATTTGTGTTAGTCATATGATTAGACAATTTTGTAATTATCCTCTTGAATAAACCGCTCCTACGTCCTCTCAACCACCAAAACGAAATATTTAAAAGTTTCACATTGATTTTCGTAATTTAGGGGCATAAACTATATTATGAAAAGACTAATACTTCTGTGCACTTTCGGATTATCAACACTTCTTACATTCTCTCAAGGCGAAAATTCTACTCACTGTTATAAAAGAGATTTCAAAGGATCTCCAACGGCAAAAAGTAATATATTGACAGTTGGTCAAATTGCAGAATCTGAAAAATACAACGTGCATTTTTATGCTTTAGATATTGCAATGAATAACTTGGTTACTAACGTCACTGGTACAGTTGACATACATGCAACGGCAAATGAGATATTAGACTCGGCCTTATTCGAATTATTTCAAACAATGGTAATCACTCAAATTCGAGTTGATGGAACTCCCGTTGCTTTTTCTCGGAATTTATCGGCTGTTAAAGCACCTGTAAACGCAACTTCAGGTCAATCTTTTATTCTTTCAATTGATTATAATGGCACGCCGCCAACATCAGCTACTAATCCTTTAGGTGGCGCAGGAATGTCAAATCAGGCATCACCTTCATGGGGAAATCAAGTTACTTGGTCTTTGTCTCAACCTTTTTCAGCATATGAATGGTGGCCGTGCAAACAATCATTAACGGATAAAGCAGATAGCTGCTCGGTAAAAATCACTGTTCCAAACACATGTAAAGCTGGTTCTAATGGCATATTAGAAAATGTTGTTGATCTTGGTAATGGTTCATCTCGCTATGAATGGAAACACAGACATATAATTGACTATTATCTTGTTTCTGTTGCTGTTGCCAAATATGTTGAATATAATGTTTATGCAAATCCTATTGGATCACCCGGTCCAGTTCTTATTCAGAATTATATTTATGATAATCCTGCAACTTTGCCTAACTTCCAAGCTGAAATTGACGAAACAGCAGCTTTCATTGAATTGTTTGCAACATTAGTTGGTCCTTATCCATTTGCCGATGAAAAATATGGTCATTGTATGGCTCCAGTTTCTGGAGGAATGGAACATCAAACAATGACGACACAAGGTTTTTTTGAAAAAAGTTTGACTGCTCATGAATTAGGACACATGTGGTTTGGAGATCACGTCA
>JBEAUV010000262.1:0-3554 GCA_041161265.1 Bacteroidota bacterium
CATAACTCTTGCAATAGCCATTCTCACAGCTTCTGCTTGACCTGTTGAACCACCTCCGTAAACATTTACTTTTACATCATAGTTAGAAACATTGTCAGTTAATGACATTGCTTGCAAAACTTTGTACTGTAAAGTAGCTGTTGGAAAATAGGTTGCAAAAGGTTTTTTGTTTACAACGATAACTCCTGTTCCTTCCGAAACATATACACGTGCAACAGCGGTTTTTCTTCTACCGATTTTGTGAATAACTCCCATTACTTAAGATCGTTTAGGTTAACAGTTTTAGGTTTTTGAGCTCCTTGTTTGTGCTCTGAACCTACAACAACATTTAAATTTCTAAAAAGTTCAGCTCCTAATTTGTTTTTAGGCAACATTCCTTTTACAGCTTTTTCTACTAATAATGCAGGGTTTTTTGCTTGCAATACTTTAGCAGTTAAAGTTCTTTGTCCTCCAGGATAACCAGTGTGACGGATGTATGTTTTTTCATCCATTTTGTTACCTGTAAGGTTAATTTTCTCTGAGTTGATAACGATTACGTTATCTCCGCAGTCGACGTGTGGTGTGTAACTTGGTTTGTACTTACCTCTCAAAATCATTGCGACTTTTGAAGCAAGACGACCTAAGTTATGTCCATCGGCATCAACAATGATCCACTCTTTTGTAACGGTGGCTTTGCTTGCTGATTGTGTCTTGTAGCTTAATGCGTCCATAATATATTTTTAATTAAACATTCCATCCCCAATAAAGGGGTTGCAAAAGTACAATTAATTATTTTAAATACAAATACCTGATTAAGATTATTTTAAAGCATCATTTATTACCCTTTAATATTCTTTAAATTAACACCCTACAATTAAAAATAAGCTATTAATTCTATCTGATTTTAATGAATTTTTTTGTCAATTTTCTTAAATATTTGATTTTTATAAAATGCAAATGACCCTTTTACATTAAAAATCAGTTAACATTTTGATTCTTTCCAATATGAATGAATTTTAGCGTCTGTTTTTCTTTAATATTTGATTTTTATTAAATGTAAATGACTTTTTTACATTAAATAGCCGTTAACATTTTAATTTTTTTAAAATAAATTGTTACCTTTTTCATACTTTTACACTTAATTAAATTTACAATGAAATCCAAAGCTACCTTAAAACAAATTGCCAAAGAACTTCTCGTTTCTGTTTCTACGGTTTCGAAAGCATTAAATGATAGCCCTGAAATTAGTACTCAAACTAAAATCAGAATAAAAGAATACGCAAAACTCAAAAATTACAAACCCAATGTTATTGGTATCAACTTAAAAAGTAGAAAAACGAAAACTATAGGTGTAATTATTCCAAATATATTAAATTCTTTTTTCGCCAAAGTTTTCACTGGAATTGAAAAAGTAGCTGAAGCCAAAGGATATAACGTTATTATGTGTATTTCTAATGAATCCATTGAAAAAGAAATTCACGCCCTCGAAATTTTGAGCAATGGCACAATTGATGGATTTATTTTGTCGATTTCTGAAGAAGCTCAAAAATTACAAGAATACAGCCATTTCAAAGAAATAATAAACGACGGAACTCCAATTGTTATGTTTGACAGAACTACAGAAGAAGTAGATTGTGATAAAGTAACTGTTGACGATTTTGATTCTGCAAGAAATGCGACCCAACATTTAATTGATTTAGGATGCAAGAACGTTGCTTTGTTTTCTTCGATTGATAATTTAGGCGTTGGAAAATTGAGATTTGAAGGGTATATAAAAGCGTTGGAAGACAATAACATATCAATCAATCAAAATTTAATTGTCAGAACGGATTCTGAAGAAGATTTAAAGAATAAAATTGAAACTGTTTTTGAAAATAATACCATTGATGGAATTTTTGCATTGGACGAAACCGACTCTGTAGCAGCCCTAAGAATTGGGCTTAAACGAGGTTATAAAATACCAGAAAACCTTTCAATAATTGGGTTTGCAGATGGTATTTTGGCCTCAAGACGATTGTCCCCAAGTTTAACTACGGTGAGTCAGCACGGTCCTGAAATCGGAGAAGCCGCTGCGAAATTGCTTATCGAAAGACTTGAAAGTAAAGAAGAAGAAAATCCTTATAAAACTACGGTTATCAAAACCGAATTACGAGAAAGAGAGTCTACTAAAAAGTTATAATTTTATAAGTTCCTTTTTTATTAATGCGCTGCCAACCAATCGTTACCTTGTCCGATTTCAACAGTCAACGGAACATTTAATGTAAATGCATTTTCCATTTCATATTTAATCATCGGTTTTATTTTTTCTAATTCAGAATTGTGAACATCAAAAACCAACTCATCGTGAACTTGCAAAAGCATTTTACTTTTCCAATTTTCATCTGTTAGTTTTTTGTGAATAGTAATCATTGCGATTTTGATAATATCCGCAGCGCTTCCTTGAATTGGTGCGTTAACCGCATTTCGTTCAGCGCCCCCACGAACAATGGCATTTTGAGAATTTATATCTTTCAAATAACGGCGTCTTCCTAAAATAGTTTGCGTATATCCGTGTTCTCTTGCAAACTGAATTTGCTCATTTATATAGGCTTTCAATCTTGGATAGGTTTGATAATATGCTTCAATCAATGCCGCACTTTCTGAACGGGAAAGCGACGTTTGATTGCTCAATCCAAAGGCAGAAACCCCGTAAATAATACCAAAATTTACCGTTTTAGCGTGACTTCTTTGTTCGCGAGTAACGTCTTCCAAAGGCACATTGAAAACTTTTGAAGCTGTAGATTTGTGAATGTCTTCATTATTAAGGAACGAATGAATCATATTTTCTTCACCACTTAAAGCCGCAATAATTCGAAGTTCTATTTGAGAATAATCCGCAGAAACTAAGGTGTAGTTATCATCACGAGCCACAAATGCTTTTCGAATTTGACGGCCTCTTTCTGTTCGGATTGGAATGTTTTGCAAGTTCGGATTATTGGAACTCAACCTTCCAGTAGCCGCCACAGTTTGCATATAATCGGTGTGAATTCGGTGCGTAATGGTATCAACTTGGTTTGGCAACGCATCAACATACGTATTTTGCAACTTCACCAATTGGCGCCAATCAAGAATTGCTTTTACGATTTCGTGCTCGTTTACCAAGTAATTTAAAATCTCTTCGCCAGTAGCATATTGCCCTGTTTTCGTCTTTTTTTGTTTGGCACCGCCAATTTTCAATTTGTCAAATAAAATATCACCTAATTGTTTCGGAGAAGCCAAATTGAATTTCTCTCCCGCAATTTCATAAATGGTAGTTTCCAATTTTTTGATATCATTTCCTAAATCGTGCGACAACGATTTCAAAAAGTCAACATCTACTCGAATCCCTTCTTTTTCCATATCGGCTAAAACTTTTACCAATGGAATTTCAATTTCTTCAAAGAGTTTTTTGGTTTCTGTTTTTTCTAATTCTAAGGTAAAAATTTCTTTGAGTTGTAAAGTTACATCAGCATCTTCAACGGCATATTCTTTGATTTCTTCCAAAGCCACATCGCGCATCGACCGTTGATTTTTTCCTTTTTCCCAATTAAATCTTC
>JBEAUV010000263.1:0-3537 GCA_041161265.1 Bacteroidota bacterium
TAAGTTCAACAGCCAAAAATGTATTCGATATGCTTCATTAGAAGATGTGAGAAATGCTCAAAACGATCCAAATTACATAATTATTGACACTCGTTCCAAGAGTGAATTTTCAGGAAAAGAATTAAAACGAGAAGTTGAACGCACAGGACATATTCCTAGTAGCATCAATATTTATTACGAAAGAAACATAGACATTAAAAACAAGTGTAAATTCAAATCTGCCAAACAATTAAGAAAACTTTATTCGAACATTCCAAAAAATAAAAAAATCATTGTTTATTGCCATTCTGGTGTTCGTTCTGCTTTAACAACCTTTGTGTTATGTGAAATATTGGGATACAAAAATGTGCAGAATTATGATGGATCTTGGATTGAATGGAGTTCAAGAATTGAATTACCAATAGAGAAATAAGATATGAATTCAGAACATAATTATATTAACATCAATAAAGAATCTTGGAATTAAAAAATTTCCATTCATTTAACGTCTGTTTTTTATGATGTAGAAGGATTTCTAAAAGGAAACACATCCTTAAATCCAATTGAGTCAGAACTTTTGGGCAATTTGAAAGATAAAAGTATTCTTCTTTTACAATGTCACTTTGGACAGGATAAGCTTTCGCTAAGATGAATAAGCACAGGCGCTATGGGAATTGATTTGTAACCATGTTGTCATAGCTTACGAATCAAAAACACAAGCTCTTTCGTTTAGGAGGAATCGGATTATTCAATGCAATCATAAAAAATTTACCTATTTTTTTCACTCTCCATAAACGAACTTTATCCAGCTAGGTAAGGAATGTAATACATGCGAGAAATGTTGGAAGGCAGAATGAAAATCGAAAAGTATAATAACGAGCTTTGTTCAAATATCAATTGGACTAGCATTTCTAATTATTTCAGTTTTTATCTCTATTAATACTGATCAATAAATTGGTTGAAAAAATCATCTCGTAGTGATTATGATGTAACTAATTGCCAAAATTGTGTAACAATTCAGCTTTGTAAATTATTCAGCTTTGTATCACATATTTATTTGTGAGAATCTTTTTAGTGGAGTCAATCCCGATTTGTCAGATTGGCATTATGGGTATCGGGAACATAGAACTTTTCCAATCTTCTTTCTGTGACCAACGAAATGGTAGACGAGCCTGTAACCCATAAATCAGTAGGCTTTTACTGAATGGATTTTCACAATTATGATACATTAATAATTTAAAAACAGAACTGTACTTGTGAAAGAACTTGAAGATTATAGTTGGTTTCCATCTTTATTAAGAAATTTTCAAGTGGAATATATTGGATTTGTTGCCGTTAAATTAAATATTTATGAATTATTTATAGACCATCTTCAAACATTGCCTCAACCCATGCAAACCATGACAGATCTTTGTTCTGGTAGTGGTGAACCCGCAATAAGTATTTTCAGAAAAAGTGGCTGTTTTACACATCTTACGCTCAGTGATAAATTTCCGATTTCTTTAAAATTGAATGATGAACAAATCTCTGATGAAATTCAAAAAATAGATGTCCTAAAAATGGAATTCAAACATGGCACATGTTATACGATGTTCAACTCATTTCATCATTTCAAGGATGCTGAAAAATTAAAAATTATTCATAAAATTCAAAAATCTGGATCAGATGCATTTATTGTTGAGGTTCTCCAACCAACCATTTATTGTTTTTTTAAAATAGTTATTACTACTACCATTGGAGTTTTATTTCTTACCCCATTTATCGCTCCATTTTCATTTAAACGCTTGTTCTTTACTTATATAATTCCTCTTAATATTCTTACGATCACCTTTGACGGCATCGTATCGGTATTTAAATCAAGATCAGTAAAACAATACCAAAAAATGTTTGCTAATTCTGAAAACAAACAAAAAATATACAAACTTATTAATGGGCGAAACACGCTTATTGTTATTCAAATTGGACAAACCAAATGAAACAACTTATAACTCTTTGGAAATTTAGTAGACCACATACAATAATTGGAAGTGTCATAAGCATCTTCACATTATTTTACATTGTTTGTGATAAACAAGAAATACAATCGCTTTCATACCTGATAATGGCTTTAAGCATTGGCATCACATGCAATGTTTTTATTGTAGGCATCAACCAAATAGCCGATGTACACATTGACAAAATCAATAAACCCTATCTACCTATTCCATCAGGAGCTTTAAATGTTCAACAGGCAAAGAATATTGTAGTCACCGCTTTATGCATTAGTCTTGGTCTAGCATTTTTAGTGTCCTCATATCTCTTTGGAATAATTGCAATTTCAGCAACAATAGGATGGGCTTATTCAATGCCACCTTTTTATTTGAAACAACATCATGTTTCTGCAGCGTTGGCGATAGCAATAGTTCGTGGCGTTTTACTCAATGCAGGTGGGTTTCTTGTTTTCAATTACCTAGTTAATAACACCCTTGAAATGCCTGAAAATGTGAAAATCCTTACCTTATTTATCATCGTATTTAGCATTGTTATATCGTGGTTTAAGGATTTACCTGACATTGAAGGAGATGCGAAATACAAAATTCAAACATTCGCTATTCTTTATTCCCCTAAATTTGCATTGATAACTGGGAACCTTCTCGTTGGTTTCGCATATTTATTCACAATCTTTTTAAAATGGAAAGATTATAAACTTGCAGTCACACCATCTATCGAAACAAAAATACTTCTATCCGGACACATCCTATTATTAGTATTTTTTATCATAAATGCTTTTTCATTAAAGCTAAATGAACACAAATCCATTAAAAAATTCTACAGTCGTTTTTGGTGTTTCTTCTTTGCAGAGTATACGTTGTATTTATTAGCATATGTAGCGAAAGATTAATTACTTCGGTTTTATTTGTAATAAGAATTCAACTTTTATAAGTAAGAAACTATTGGATAAATTGAACAATCATTATTTAAATTGAAACGCTGCTAATTATAGTTTAAATGTGTGAATAATGATACTTTTTGATATAATTATATAAGCTTTTTACATTTAAGATTATTGACATTTGCTACGTTGTGAAAACTCATGATCAACGTAAAAAATCAAAAATTATGAATCATTTAAAAAATTGTATTGATGCATGCTTAGCGTGTTTGATTACGTGCGAAAAATGCATTACAGATTGTATCAAAAATGGCAATCAAGATTGTATCAATTTATGTCGCGATTGCGCTGATATTTGTGCCTTATGCGCTCGATTGAATGCAAGAGGCTCAGTTTACAGCCCAAAACTTCAGGCGTTGTGTTCAGAAATTTGTCAAGCTTGTTCTGAAGAATGTGCTAAACATGCAGCTCATCACGATAGTTGCAAAGAATGTGCAGAAGCTTGTAAAAAATGTGCAGCAATATGCGCAGAACTCGCTAATGCGTAATCGTAAAAGAGCGAAATCACACATAACCTTTATCCTTTAGTTTCAACTTCTATTTGCAAAACAAATGAATGAACTCAACTTAAAAGAAAGTTTTGGAACATTATCTGAAACCATCAATGGCTTAGTGAAACTTGGCTA
>JBEAUV010000264.1:0-3532 GCA_041161265.1 Bacteroidota bacterium
GAACCATAACGCGTCATTGCTTCTGCATAATCCATTCTTGGGAATGTTTCAGTAAAATCAACACCCCGAATTGTTTTGAATAAATGTTTGATTAGTCCTTCGAACATATTTAGGATGTCATCTTGCTCTACAAAAGCCATTTCACAATCTATTTGTGTAAACTCAGGCTGACGATCGGCTCTTAAATCTTCATCACGGAAACATTTCACGATTTGATAATATCTATCGAATCCTGAAACCATCAATAATTGTTTGAATGTTTGAGGTGATTGAGGTAGCGCATAAAATTGTCCTTCGTTCATTCGACTCGGTACAACAAAATCCCTAGCTCCTTCAGGTGTCGATTTAATCAAAAATGGCGTTTCAATATCTAAGAAATCCTGAGAATCCAAATAAACCCTTGTTTGAAGTGCTACTTTATTTCTCAAACGCAATTTCTCTTGCATAGGATTTCTTCTTAAATCCAAATACCGATATTGCATGCGCAACTCATCCCCACCATCAGTTTCATCTTCAATGGTAAATGGAGGCAGTTTTGCCTCATTTAATACAGTCAATTCAGAAACAACAATTTCTATTTCACCAGTAGGCATATTATTGTTTTTACTTGACCGTTCAACAACAATACCTTTTGCTTGAAGTACGAATTCACGACCTAACTTGCTTGCTTGTGCAAACAAATCAGCACTATCCTCTAAATTTAAAGCTAATTGGGTAATTCCATAACGGTCACGTAAATCAACGAAAGTCATTCCTCCTAGTTCGCGTGTACGTTGTACCCAACCGGCTAGTGTTACTTCATTTCCTATATGCGAAGGGCGCAATTCGCCGCAAGTGTGTGATCTAAACATTATTTAATTTATTTATATTCTAACTTAACAAAAGAAAGTTATAAGTTATTAATTACAATTTCAAAAATTCTTAATACAATGGAACATTCCCCCTACTATAATGGAATATTCCCGTGTTTTTTGAAAGGCAAAGTTTCACTTTTATTTTCCAACATTTTAAATGCTGCTACCAAACGAGATCTAGTTTCTTCTGGTAAGATTACATCATCAATAATGCCTCTTTCTGCTGCTCTGTATGGGTTTGCGAATAAATCAGCATATTCTGCTTCTTTTTCTTTCCATTTTTCCTCAGAATTAGTGGCTTCAGCAATTTCTCGTTTGAAAATAATTTCAGCTGCTCCTTTTGCTCCCATCACAGCAATTTCAGCTGTTGGCCACGCATAATTCATGTCAGCACCAATATTTTTTGAATTCATTACGTCAAATGCTCCACCGTATGCTTTTCTAGTTATGACGGTAATTCTTGGAACCGTTGCTTCTGAAAATGCATATAACAGTTTTGCTCCATGCGTTATAATTCCTCTCCATTCTTGTTCAGTTCCTGGTAAGAAACCTGGAACATCTTCGAACACTAAAAGCGGTATATTAAATGAATCACAAAATCGCACAAAACGTGCTGCCTTTCGGGATGCATCAATATCTAAAACTCCTGCCATTGCAGAAGGTTGATTTGCCACAACACCCAAGGTTCGTCCTTCTAATCGAGCAAAACCAACAACGATGTTTTTTGCAAAATCTTCTTGTACTTCACGGAAACTAGCATCATCAATTACACAATCAACAACTTTTCTAATATCATATGGGACATTCACATTATCCGGAATAATGTGTTTTATAGTTTCTAATTTCGAAGGGTTAAATTCAAATTGTTTCGGTTGTGGGGGCAACTCATTTGCGTTTTGAGGGAAATAAGTCACTAAGTCACGTACTTTCTTCAAACATTCAACATCATTGGCAGCAATAAAATGATTCACACCTGATTTCTCTGCATGTGTTTTTGCTCCACCTAAATCTTCGGAACTTACTTCTTCGTGCGTAACTGTTTTAACAACATTTGGACCTGTCACAAACATATATGAAGTCTCTTCTACCATGAAAACAAAATCTGTCAATGCTGGAGAATAAACAGCTCCTCCCGCACATGGCCCCATGATTACTGAAATCTGTGGGATAACACCAGATGCTCTCGTGTTTCTGTAAAAAATATCTGCATATCCAGCAAGTGAAACAACTCCTTCTTGAATTCGTGCACCCCCGGAGTCATTGATTCCAATTAGTGGAGCGCCATTTTTCATAGCAAGATCCATTACCCTGCAAATTTTAGCTGCATGTGTTTCAGATAAAGAACCTCCTAAAACAGTAAAATCTTGAGAAAACACATAAACCAATCGACCATGGATGGTTCCGAAACCAGTAACAACTCCATCTCCAGGGAAATGTTGTTTATCTAACCCAAAAGTTGTTGCTCTATGTTCAACAAATTGCCCAATTTCATTAAATGAATTTTCATCTAACAAGATTGTTAATCTTTCTCTTGCAGTTAATTTTCCTTGCTGGTGTTGTTTATCAATTCGTGTGGTTCCACCTCCTAAATGAGAGGTTTCACGACGGTTTATTAGATCTTCATTTCTATTCATAACATTTCTGTTTCCCTCGTTTTGCCAATAGTTAACAAAGATAAATTTAAATCTTAAAGGAGCTTGTTCGCAATCAAAAATAAGTTAGCAAAAAAATAACAGTTTCTTTAAAAACCAGAACAAACTTTTACCTAAATTTGTGCTAAATTTAAAAATCAACCCTATGAAAAAATTATTTAGTTTAGGATTAGTTGCTATGTTAGCACTAACAGCAGTAGTGAGCTCTTGTGGAAAATATGAAGAAGGCTCAAAGTTCACATTTCTTTCTGCGAAATCAAGAGTAGTTAACGATTGGAAATTAACAAGTGTTACTTACAATGGTACTGAAGTTATATCTCTATACCCAGCTATTGAAATCTCTTTCAAAAAAGATGATACGTATTCAACTTCATTTACGGCAGGTGGTTTAACAACTACAGAAACTGGAACGTGGGCATTTAACAGTGATAAAACAGCTTTGTTAATGACTGCAACTGGTTCTACAACTGTAGAAACTCAAACTATTGTTATGTTGAAAAGCAAAATGATGAAATTGAAAAGCACTGATACAAGTGGTGATGTTACAATCATGACTTTAGAGCAACAATAAGAAACAACATTAAAATAGAAAAGGTCGGCAATTTGCCGACCTTTTTTTGTACCCATTAATTGCTATCGAAGGATAAATTATATCGAGCCTTTTGCTTTTAGCTCTAAATACTTATTTATCGTATTGATAGAAAGTTCGGAAGGCAAGGTTAATATTGTCTGTATTCCATTCTTTTTAAGCTCTTGCGTAATTCTTCCTTTCATGGATGTCATTCTTTCAGCGACAGTAGACTGATAAATTTCCTTGGTATTTTTAGCTTGTTGATAAGCCAGTTCTTGCAAATCTGTATTTTGAAAAAACACCACTACTAATACATGTTTTTGGTTCAATCGTCGAAGCATTGGTAACGCTCTTCTCATTGCAAATTCCGTTTCAAAATTTGTAAACAATACTAAAAGGGAGCGCGTCTTAATAGTTCGGCGAACAGATTGATATAACAATTCGTAATTCGGTTC
>JBEAUV010000265.1:0-3525 GCA_041161265.1 Bacteroidota bacterium
AGAATAGGAAATTAAATCAATTGCGGCTACATAATTACCAGTTGCTTGACCTGGATCACCAACTGGTACAGCATTGATTGCGTAATCCAATGAAGTCGTCGTTCCAGGAGTAACGAAAGGTGTTAATTCGAATTCATATTCTTTCACAACATCTCCAGGGCACCAACCTTCTCTATCGTAAGGCCATGTGCCACCTTGTCCAATATTTGGATTGTCACCACACTCTTCCCAAATATTCCAAGCGAATCGAGAAACGCCATCAACTTTAAATTGGTGATCGTTTGCTACCCATTCGCAACATGCCTGATTACCAACTTGTCCATGTCCTGAAAAACGGGTTTTAATCTTAAACATTTCTGATGTGTCAGACAATAAAACATTCATTGCTGACATATCTGTATCATTCGCCAAATTGGAAAATTGATAGCTTCTGAAATCATCCCAAATTGGTTCTCTCTTGTGAACATCTCTTGGTGGAATTCCTTCAATAAATGCAAACTTTAAATCAATTAATTCTTGCGTATTATGCGCCGCTAAATCAACTGTGCCACGCAAATAATCTTGGTAATCTGTAACATCATATATCCAATAAAAACCATTAGGTCCTAAATCAAATTGAATTCCATAAGGTGTTATATATCGAGCAATTTCAACGTTGTTTAATATTTCATAAGGAACCTGATAATAAGTGATTGTTGAATTTGTCAACGTAGTTGATCCAGTAAAAGGAGTTTGAGAAACAACCCCTCCAATGTTATTATATTCAATTTCGTTTCCTCCAAGTACACCTAAATCAGAACTAATAATATCAAAATAATTATCAAGTGCTGCTTCCTCAAATATTACCGTTGGTTCTTTCAATTTGCTTTCAGGATGATTCGTAACAACAAGTCCTCCCATTGCCATTCCTTGTCCTAATCCGACAACTGGTCTCATTGAAGCTTGTTGTAATCCAGAATTCGGATATTCATCAAACTTAAACATTCCAAGCTCTGAAGGCATCAACAAATTGTCGTTTTGCGACATATCTTCTGCCCACAATTTATTGTCAAAATCATAAAAAGCAAGTAGATTCGTCCAGTTGGGATGTGTATTATCTGGTTTGGCTGTCATCCATGATTGAATAGTTGCCTGATCTAAAGCTGTATTATACAATTGGAAATCATCTACTTTACCTTTCCAGTTAAAAGCTTGATTCATGTTTGATCCCAAAACAAAACGGTGGATATTTCCAATAGACATATTTTTATTTGTTCCAGAATGCCATAATACACCATTCTTATAAACAAACATTTCTCCAGTACTTTGCTTTTTCACGAATGCCCAATGATTCCAGTTATTATCAATTTCTGCAAGAGTCATTGGTTTTGAAATTCTGTCATAACCTGATCCTTGACCAGCATCAAAATACATCGTATTATCGCTCCATGGCATGTGAATGTTGATTACCCGATTACCTAAAGTATCAAATGCTTCTAAAATTGATGTTTGCGTGCTGGCAGAACCATTACCTTTTGACCAAAACGTTATTGTCATTTCATTACCTAAGTCAAAATCAGATAATTCTAAAAGTGCATGATTTGATGCATCAAATTCGATACAGCCATTATCTGAACTGTAGTTTAATGCAGTTGGTGTCGCAATTGTTTCTCCAGCAAACATTAATGTATTCATCGCGTCTAACGAATTTGAAAAATAAAATTCAACGATTATATTATCGGTTCCATTCCAAGCGAAAGGCTGATAAAACAATAACTCATTTTGCCCTGCAACTAACTCAGATTGACTTCCACTCGCCCAATGAGAAGCATTATAAACTTGAGTGAATCCAGTATTTTCAAACGTCGTTAATGTAGAATTTGAAGTTGATTTCAAAGAAATTGAAGGATATTTTAATTCACCATTTACAGTTAATGCGTTCAAATAAAGTGATAAGGATTCTATGTTTCCAGCCGTAATTCCCGCTGCTGTTAATTCCGTTTGTGTCAATAACATTTGAAAACGACCACCGTTATTGGTTACATCAAATGGAAATGAAGTTGTGCCTGTTGATGTATTCAACACTGATGTGGAAGTCATTGGTCCAGATCGATTACTTTCTGCTCTAATATACGTATCACTATACATTGCAGGAAGTGGAGAATAATTTATTGTTGTTGGCGACAATGTGTTTGCCAGATATCTACTTCCGTCGACTTGAACAGAATCAAATGTTCCAGTATGCTCAATTACTTGTGTATATGTCAAATAATCCCATTCGCCACAATCGTAACTATCCCAAGTTGTTAATGGACTACATTTTAATTTGTAATACATCAATACTTTTTCGAAACGCATTGTATCCAAAGCTTGTGGGAAATCAAAATTTGCTCGTCGTGAAGTAATTGAATCAAAGGTGAATGTTTGCACCCAAGTAGTATCTTGAGAAAATGAAACTCCACTC
Organism: Bacteroidota bacterium; assembly: GCA_041161265.1. GTDB lineage: Bacteria > Bacteroidota > Bacteroidia > Flavobacteriales_D > Crocinitomicaceae > M0103. Next base: position 2,444 of record JBEAUV010000265.1, read on the forward strand.
ATTAAAAGTGTCGTTGCGAATAATAATTGTTTGAACATAGATTAGAATTTGTTAGCAAATATAAACTAAAACACATTTGATAAAAAATCGATTTAGTTGATAATGTTTAGAATCTTGAAATGCTAAGAAAAAAGACCTATTTTTCTTCAAGCAATAGTTTCAATTCTAATTTTTCAACGGGTGTAATATCGCTCCAAATTCGATCTTGCAAACCCATATCTATTGAATAAAACATTAGAATGTGTGGTTGAATTCCACCTGCAATAAATTTGTTTTTTAATATCAGATAATCCGATTGCAGCAGATCTTCTTCGGTGTATATTTCAATTTTATTCAACCAAGTGACCATTTTTGGTCCGAAATTCTTTATTTCAGAAATTTTCCGCATTTAGGTTTTATGCTTTAAGAAGTATTTCTATTCGAGATAAAAGGATTAACTCAGATTTATTCATTTGATTGAATGCCGACCCTACTTTTATACATAGATCTAAAATGAATTGTTTTATTTCAGGTGTAAAGTCATTCTTTTGTTCCTCAAAAATTTCTTTAAACGAATCGAATGCTTTCTCTGAATCAAGGTGATCTTCATCAAATGAAACAATTATCTTATCAACAAAATCTAGGGCACGAACACCAAAAGGATCTTCATTGTCGGCAAGTAAAGTCCAATGCTCATTGATTAAATCATGTGCTATTTTTTTCTCTTCCTTAGCTACATGTTTATCTGAACTCGCGACAGCGTAAACGATATAACCAATTGCTTTTGCTACTTGTTCCATGTTTATATTTTCAATTCATGAAGATAGGCACTAAATAGTAACTTTCTTCAAAAAGATCACTGTTTTTGTAAATGAAATATAATTGCTCCCAAGAAGATTCTCTAAACTCTTTGTTCGCTGCTTTTAGGACTTCTAATTCTTCTTTCAACCATGGTTTTTCAGTGAGAATTTCCAATGCTTTTTCTTCAAAAACATAAGCAGAAAACCCTTCTTTTTGTTGCAAATAACTATCAAAAAAGTTCCATCTAAAGTAGCTGTCTTCTGCTCTTGAAATTAACCCTGACAAAATAAAAAATCGGTGTT
>JBEAUV010000266.1:0-3510 GCA_041161265.1 Bacteroidota bacterium
GAGTATAGAGCATAGAACATGGAGCATAGATGTTCAACTCTATTTGAAAATATTTAAATAAATAAAATGGCTGAAATCATATACATGCCCAAATTAAGTGACACCATGACAGAAGGTGTTGTTGCTGAATGGACAAAAAAAGTTGGAGATACTGTTGCATCAGGCGAAATATTGGCTGAAATTGAAACAGATAAAGCAACAATGGAATTTGAATCTTTTTTTGACGGTGTATTGTTATATATCGGTGTAGAAAAAGGAAAAGCTGCTCCTGTAAATGAGATCTTAGCAATTATTGGTAAAAAAGGGGAGGACGTTACATCTATTATTGCGAATGCAAAAGGTCCTTCAATTGCTCAAGTTAAAGAAGAAGTAAAAGCTGCTCCTCCAGTACAAGAAGTAAAAATTGCAGCTGTTGCAGCTCCAGTGGTAGCTGAAGTGAAAGCAACAATTGCTATACCAGCTTCAAATAGTAATGGTCGTGTATTTGCATCACCATTAGCGAAGAAAATTGCAGAAGAAAAAGGAATTGATATCAATGCTGTTTCAGGAACGGGTGAAGCAGGAAGAATAGTAAAGCGTGATGTAGATCATTATACACCTTATACTCCGGCAAATGGAAGTTTTTCGAAGTCGGTTCCAGGTGTTGAATCGTATACCGATGAAACAGTTTCGCAAATGCGTAAAACTATTGCTCGACGTTTATCTGAAAGTAAATTTACAGCTCCACATTTCTATTTGACATTAGATATTGATATGGATAATGCAATTAATATTCGTCAAGCAATGAACCTTGTTGAGGGCGTTAAAGTCTCTTTCAATGATATGGTTGTGAAAGCTGTTGCTCTTTCTTTAAAGAAGAATCCAACGGTTAATAGTTCTTGGTTAGGAGATGTTATCCGTCGAAATAATCATGTTCACATCGGAGTAGCAGTAGCTGTTGAAGATGGCTTGTTAGTTCCTGTTGTTCGATTTGCAGATACAAAGAGCTTGATGGAAATAGGAGCTGAAGTTAAAGTATACGCTCAAAAAGCAAAAGATAAGAAATTGCAACCAGCAGATTGGGAAGGAAATACATTTACTATTTCTAACTTAGGAATGTTTGGAATAGAATCATTTACTGCAATTGTAAATACACCAGATAGTTGTATTTTGGCAGTTGGTGGAATCAAAGAAATTCCAGTTGTGAAGAACGGAATGGTTGTTCCAGGTAATGTTATGAAAGTAACCTTGTCGTGTGATCACCGTGTTGTTGATGGAGCATCTGGTGCGGCATTTTTACAAACATTCAAACAATATTTGGAGAACCCTGTGATGATGTTGATGTAAAATTGATAAACCTTTAATAACCTTTAATAACCTTTAATACCCATACCTTGCTATGAAAAAAAATCGAACATTTATTGTTCGGACAATTGCGCTACTTCTATTATTGAGTTCCAATTTATCTTTTGGACAAGCAATTATTCAAGTGCGTGTTGTTTCCGTTCAAGCACTAAACAACACTGATTGTGACGGTTTCCCTTTCGGGAATAGTGATTTTGTATGGGAATTTACCGGTACAGATAATACATTAGGTTTTACAAATAATAATCCTGCATTATTTGGTATTTATGGGTTCAATTATGCCTATCAAAACGGTAATAATGGTCCTTATACGATGTCAACGCCAAGTGGACAATTTTCTCCGAGTAATGGAACTTTCTTCGATTATCAATATTTATGCGCTGCTGATGTGCCAACACAAATTAATCTTGGATGGGAGGCATACGATAATGATGATGTTGGAAATTATGATGTTTTAGGTCTAACGGATGGTGAAACTGGAATGCAAAATGTTACCATGGCTGTTCCTGCTGGTGTTGGGACCTTAAATTATGTCTTTAATGCCAATAGCACGGATGGTGGTTGTACACAGAGCTATCGAATTACATTAGAAGTCATTCGTCTTCCTTTAGTTGTTAGCTATTTGGAAGATGATATTTGTAATGCCGCATCTTTAGTATTGAACACGACTTATACTTATGGGTGGTGCGCATATACGCTCGAACCAAATGAACCAGCAGCAAGTGATGTTTCTGCAAGCGGTTCGGGATGGTTTAGTTTTATTGCTCCTGCAAGTGGAGCAGTTGAAATCACATCCGATCTTGGGGGCACAGAATTAGGAACCTATTTTGAGATTTATCATGCTGCAGATGCCAATTCTTGTGTGACAGGGGTACAACCAATCACAGCAGTTTTAATAAAAGATAAATTTGAATACTTGTCGCATATTGAGTTTTCTGATGGGATTGATTTTTTAGGTGTTGATCCAGAGGCTGAACTTGTTTTAGATGCATGTGATCCTTTTCCTGGTATTAGTTATCAGAAATTGATTCCTGGACAAACATATTATGTTCAGTTTACTGCCGATGATCCCTCTGATCGCGGTTATTTTCAAGTACGAGTGAATAGTTTTGGTGGAAGCGCGCCTGATATGATTGACATTCCTTGTCTTTCTGCAGTAGTAGCTCCTGGAACAACAGTTGTCACTTCTGCATTAGGTTCTCCAGTTACTTCTAATTTAACGTTTGGTTGTGCCTTAGACGGAGGGAATAATTATGGTGAGACAGGTTCTGCACATACTTCTTCTGACCCAAACGAATATCATGCATATGATTATGATCACAATGCAGTCAACAATAATGATGTGAATGAAAGTGTTTGGTTGAATTTTGTTGCTCCAAATAATGGTCGTATGATTTTTGAAACAGATTATCAAAGTGCAATTTATTCTGAAAGTAATGCTTTGTTTGGCTATGATGATCGTTTCTCTCCAGGAATTCCTTCAGATTATTCTTGTGCGAATCTAGAAGTGTTATACGCTGCAGATGGCGGTTTAAATGGTTTATTAGGTGGCTCTTCTGAAAGTGCTCGAATCGATGCGAGATGCATGGAACCAGGATATAAATATTTTGGAATGGTTGATCCAGCGAATGGTTTGACTCCTCTTGCGTCTCAAAATATTGATAATTGGTTATATGATCCTTCTATAATTGATCCAGTTGTTAACCCTCCGGGAAATGATATTCTTTGTTTAACGACCATTGATCCATTGTATGAAGTTGTTGTTACTCCAGCTGGTGTTACACCTCCATTTCAAGCAGTTGCTGGTTCGAATGAATTTGCTTGTCGTGAATATTTAGCGGGTGAACCTGCAATTGATGCTTTGCCAGCAAATTGTGCAAATCAAACAGTTTGGCATTATTTCGTTGCGCCTCCTTCTGGTGCGATAGAAATGAATATTAGAGCATATATTGGAATGACTCTTTTGCGTTATTCAGTATATGAATTGTTGAATGGAACTGATTGTTATGGAGGATTAAATCCTGCAACCTATACAACAGATGGAACGCAAACATCTTCAATTATCACACCTTTACTTCAAGGATCTGCAGGATTCAGCGGTAATCAAGAATCAGTATGTTGTTTGACACCTGGGAAAATTTATGCTATTCAATTGGATGGCGGTTC
>JBEAUV010000267.1:0-3509 GCA_041161265.1 Bacteroidota bacterium
ATTGAATTCCTGCATATCAGAAAAACTAATCCCACCTAATTCCGAATGTGCGGCAGCAGTTAATTGCAATAAATTGCATAAATCGGTATATTTTAAATATCCATTTGGTGTGCACTGTGTAAAATTGATTTCCCAATCTTTGCTGAAAATAGATGAAAAAGTAGTAGAAATCGGCATTTTAAATTTTAGGATTTAATATAGTACATCAACTGAATCTTGCTACTACTATTTTATGAAATTATATGTTTTTATATTAGAACAAAGTGATTTGTCCGTCATCATCAAGTTGAATTTCGGAATCATCATATCCATCAATTTCAACATCACCATCCACTTCAATTTCCTCGGGAATTACTTCTTCAGGAGCTTCATAGGGCAAAGATTCTAATAAATTTACTTGTTTTACTTTTTCGGTTGTCAATTGATTTCCAAGTGCTTTAAATCCTTTAACAGCAATAAATGATTCGATATCTACAGTCAGATTGTCTTTCTGGATACCTTTTATTTTATTGAAAATTAATTCTGCAACAGGACGATAATCCGTAGAAACGATTTCCAATTGTGAATTTGGATGTTCCGTAATGAAAAATTCTTCTTTATTTTCAGATTCTACCAAGAATCGTTTAATGAAATAACGCTCTTTTTCACCATCATAATAAATAGCAGAAATTGGTTTTTTAGGAATCCATTTTTCAAGAACAACCATATCTTCTTCAAAATGTGTTGATAATTCTGGAGTGATAACTTTTAGTTTTCCTGATTGTTGGATGATTAGAATTTTATCACTTGGTCTAAATTCACCAAGTAATTCACCACGGCCATCAACATTTAATCGTTGAACAGTATCGTCAAACCATACTTTTCTTGGTAATAATGTTGAAATCCCTTTTTCCTTAAGTTCAATCTTTTTGATAGGATATTTGGTAACTATGTTTCCTTTAGAGGTTCGACCCTTGATAGCTAATTTTGCAAAATCAATATCGAATTTTAATTTTTTCACACTTCCTACTTGGCGTAATAAAATCGTAATTACTTCAGCCTCACCATTTGGATTGCAAGAAAAATAAAGTACTTGTGAACCAGGAGTTTCATTTGTTAAATCATACGGTTTATCACGTGTAACTCCAGAAACATTAAACCTTTTGATGTACGAAGGGCCTGATTTTCCATCGCGATAAATCATATTATATATCGTACGCTTGTCACTTCTATCAAAAATTGCGATATGAATAATGTCTTTTCCAACAAATGTTTTGGCATCCACTTTAGTGATCATCATTTTTCCATCACGCATAAAAACGATTACGTCATCAATATCGGAACAATCTGTAACGTATTCATCTTTTTTAAGGCTTGTGCCGACAAATCCTTCTTCCTTATTTACATACAATTTTGTGTTTCTCAAAACCACTTTCGTTGCTTCAATATCATCAAAAATCCGAAGTTCTGTTTGACGTTCTCTCCCTTTTCCGTATTTCTCTTTAAGGCGAGTAAAAAAGGCAATTGCAAAATCAATTAAGTTAGCTAAATCGTGTTTTACTTGTTCAATATCGCCTTCTAAAGCCTCGATTTTGTCTTGGGCTTTATTGCTATCAAATTTCGAAATACGCATAATTCGAATTTCTGTCAAACGAAGAATATCTTCTTCAGTAATAGCTCGTTTTAAATGTTTTATATGTGGTTTTAAACCTTCGTCAATTGCAGAAATTACGCCTTCTTTTGTAGTTTCTTCCTCAATTAAACGATACACTTTTTGTTCTATAAAAATACGTTCCAACGAAGCAAAATGCCATTGTTCTTCTAATTCACTCAATTGAATTTCGAGTTCGCTTTTTAGCAATTGAACGGTTCTGTTTGTTGAAATTTTCAACATTTCAGAAACACCAATAAATAGCGGTTTATTGTCTTCAATCACACATCCCAAAGGCGCAACTGAAGTTTCGCAGGCCGTAAAAGCAAATAAAGCATCAATGGTTTTATCAGGAGAAACACCTGGAAATAGGTGAATTAAAATTTCAACATCCGCTGCAGTATTGTCTTCAATTTTCTTGATTTTGATTTTCCCTTTTTCGTTGGCTTTCAAAATACTGTCTATTAAAGTAGTTGTATTTGTAGAAAACGGAATTTGGGTAATCACCAACGTATTTTTGTCTAATTGTCCAATTTTAGCACGAACACGAACTCTTCCGCCACGCAAACCATCATTGTAATTGGAAACATCTGCAATTCCCGCTGTTTGAAAATCTGGAAATAGTTGAAAAGGTTTTCCTTTTAATATTTTTATGGAAGCGTCAATTAATTCGTTAAAATTGTGGGGCAATACTTTTGTTGAAAGTCCAACTGCAATTCCTTCGGCTCCTGAAGCCAATAATAATGGGAATTTTACGGGTAAATTATTAGGTTCAGCACGACGACCATCATAGGAAACGCCCCAATCGGTTATTTTTGGAGAATATAAAACTTCCAAAGCAAACTTTGACAATCGAGCTTCAATGTATCTAGAAGCTGCTGCGCTATCTCCTGTAAGGATATTTCCCCAGTTTCCTTGGCAATCAATCAATAATTCTCTTTGACCAATTTGTACCATAGCATCGCCAATACTCTGATCTCCGTGGGGATGGTATTGCATCGTATGACCAACAACATTGGCAACTTTATTATAGCGACCGTCATCCAACTCCTTGAGCGAGTGCATTATACGACGTTGAACTGGTTTGAAACCGTCTTCAATTGCAGGAACAGCACGCTCAAGAATCACATAAGAGGCATAATCCAAAAACCAATCTTTGTACATTCCTGTAACTTTGGTAATGGTATCGCTGCCGTCTTCGTCATTTTCGTAAAAGTGCTTCCCTTCAGAAGATTTTATATCTTCAAAGCCATCCTCCATTGGAGATTCGTTTAACCCTTCGTTAAATTCGTCTTCATTTGTGATATTATTATCTTCGTCTTCTTCTTTCATCAACTATATGCTATGGATGCTAATTACTTTAAGCTATTATAATGAATATTTTTCTTTGCAAACATGCTCTCTTCGAGTTACGATGTCTCCATCGTTATTTTTATATTTTTTCACTACAGTTTCACATTCAATATGGTCATTTGAAAAATGAATAAAAGTTAAAACTGACAATGTTAGAATTAAAATTGAACCTAATATTAAATTACTTTTTTTCATAATTTCATTTTATTATTAATTTTATTAAATCTTCCTTGCTTGGAAGTACTGTTTTGTATTTACTGGCAAAAATTTGTTCATTATTTTCTGGCAATGTATATTCGATAACTAAATCACTTTTGTTTTGACAAAGAACAATTCCTATAGTTTTATTCTCCTCTTCTAGGCGCATTTCTCTATCGTAATAGTTAACATACATTTGCATTTGTCCCAAATCTTGATGCTTTAATTCTCCTATTTTCAAGTCAATTAGAACAAAACATTTTAAGATTCTGTTATAGAAAACCAAATCAATTCGGAAATGTTTATCATCGAATGTTATTCTTTTCTG
>JBEAUV010000268.1:0-3495 GCA_041161265.1 Bacteroidota bacterium
CATATAGAATATACAAAATAACCATTGAAAAATAAGAAAGATGTTTAAATCCAAAGGACATTAACAATACGAAGACTATTGGGGAAAACATTATTAAATATCCAAATCCAGTTATACCTGTATCTGTCAATAATAGAGCAAGTAAAGATGATGTGGAATAAACTAAATAAGATATTACTGAAGTTAAAGTAAGACCAATCGCCATCCATGCAAATACACTTTTAAGAATGGATTCTTCTTTGTTTTTATGGTTCATTGAATTAATATTGGACATAACTTTGAATTGAACAATCAAATAAAGGGCTTAAATGTTAAGCTATTATAATTTATTTTTTCGTTGGATGTTTATGATGAATTTTGAAAAATTCATTTTTGATTGAATCCATTTGCAACATCATGTTTTTCATATACTTTTCATTTAATTCCAATCTTTTCCTGAAGTAATCTTCATGAAAAAAATCATTGTAAAATAAAGTGTCATTTAAAAATAAATCATTAAAATGTTTGTCTTTCATGAGAGGAAATTCCTTAATGATAAATGGTTTAAATTCTTTAAATAAACTATCCATTAATACTTTATCTCCAGTCCTATTTGAATAATAATAGGAATATGTCGAATCAAATGCTATCAAATTGCCTTTTTTGTCATACCGTTTGTTCACTTTGACATTAATTTGAGGATTTTCCTTTTCTTCTTTTTGCGTGCTTATTATGGTTGTTTCTTTTTGGTTCTTTTTTTCTGATTTGTCATCACAAGAAGAAAAAAGACCAATAAACAAAATCGAGTAATAAAATATTTTTTTCATGGTATTTTCTATGAGAAAGGATTAATTAAATTATAAGTATCCTCTTCTGAAAATTCTTATTAAAGAAGAGGATACTTAATGTTAAGCATAAACTTCAGATTCAATCTCTAGTTTGTTTTCAACCTTACTGACACCAGGTGCAAGCCATGCCGCATCTTCTGCATCCTTTTTTTCTGCATAAGATCGAACTTTACCGTTCAATATAACCTTACTTCCCTCAGCAAAAATGGAGATCCTTTCTGCATCGATTGTTGCACTTCGTTGAAATGCAGCTGAAATTTTATTTTTTATTTCAACCGGTTTAATCAAACTAACAACTTTGATGTTATTTGTAACACCTCTAACACTTGATAAATCGTTAACTGCGTTTTTAGCTGCATTGCTTTGATATGCCCATTCTACTTCTCCTTCAAGAGTAACCCATCCATCTTCTACCGTTACCTTAATCTTGTTATGTGGCACATATGAATTCCATTTTAATGTACTGACAACTGAATTGGCAATATCAATATCCTTTTTTTTACCAAATGAAATAATTTGGACCTCAATATCTTGAACAACAGCTTTTACTCCTGACACCCTTTTTGCAGCTTTTTCGGCTATAAGTTTTTTAGTGTAAGTTTCTACTGTGCCTGAAAGAGTTGCAATTCCGTTTTTTACTGTTACACCTATTTCATTTGCATTTAACATCGGTTCCCAATTAAGTTCCGACATTACATCTTTTTGAATTTCTGAATCTGTTTTCATAATTGTACTGATTTATAAATAGTTAATTATTAAAACAAAGAAATTTAAAAAGATTTTTTAAGGAAATGATAAAGTTCATCTTACTGATTGATATTCATCAATGAAATCTCTTTTTCATGTACATATCTTTGTAGTGTCTTAGTTGATGAGGTCGTTCTTTAAGTATTGGTTAGGTTAGATTTAGGAGATTGTAAAAGGTCTTTGAAACTAGCAGACACAAAGGAAGCGAGAGCTTCTATCATTTAGGGTGTAATTCCTTAAGTGGTCAGGTGGCGGTTATGTTCGCATGACGTTGCCCGAAGTACGGTGAATAGCTGTGGGCTTTAGAGTGATTGAAATATAGTATAGGTGCAGGAATTTTGGTTCTTGCACTCAAAGGCGGGGAAACCTGAATCATGTAAGGGGCAAAACCTGCATGGCTGATTGAAGCAGAAATAGCCACTTTAAAAAGTGAGATTAAACTGTCAAATCCGAAGCTGGCTTTAAAACCAGTTACTATTATTTCGACATTGATTAAGGAAGAAGAAGTTTTAGGTATAAGTATCGCAAGATATGAAGTCTTGGAATGAAAGCGGAAAAGCAGGTATGAAAGTACCTGCTTTTTTTATGAAAAGTAAAAATTAATCCTGTTTATTATAGTATTTTATTTGTTTTTGTGTTACATTATTATTAGATTAGTTCAAACTATAAAATCTCTCCATTATGAAAAATTTATTTTTAGCAGCGTCTTTTGTTGGAATGAGTATGACATCATTCAGTTCTCCATTCGTGGATTCTTCAGTCAACACTGTCAAATTTGATAAAAAGAAACATAAAAAGCATAAAAAGTCAACTCACAGAAAGTGTGAAGCATTTCAAGGATAAAAAAAACGCCCCAATTAGGGGCGTTTTTAGTTAATACCAATATTTTGTATTTGATATAATTCTAATGAATCTTTTAGGGGATTTTCAAAATCTGACCAATCTGAATCATATCAGATTTCATATGATTGATACGCTTGATTGTAGAAATACTCGTGTGGTACTTTCGTGCGATCACAGACAAAGAATCCCCTGACTTCACTTTGTATTTTTTATAAGTCGAAGCAGTTACTTTTTTGGCAATTTGTTTTTTTTCAACGTCATCACTATTAAAAGTATCTTGACCTGTATTATTATACTCCAATTGCACCAATACTGAATCGGATTCTGTATTATAACAATTGGTTGCATACTTATAGAATTTCTGGCGTATATTGACATAGGTACAATAGGATGATAATGGTGTTCCATTTCCTTCATAACATTGGATCACATCTTCATTAAAGTCTAGTAATAGAACTGGTTTCATTTGTGGGTACTTATAATGCATTTTCGGAATCTGTGGATTTACAGCACCCAAACCACCATTCGCCGAGCCCCTGCTATCGACGCAGGCATAGCAATTTCCATCTTCACTAGGTCCTACTACAGCTATCCAATATACAGTCAGTGTTAATGGATCGATTTGAATGTATAACTTCTTAATATCCGAACGGAATCCCTTACTTCTCACACTCTCTAAAGCAGCATTAATTTTGACGTTTAAATAACCACCAAAATAATCCATTTTTCTACGGTTGAACGAATGTAAAGCATCATAAACGTGAGGCTTTCCTAATGCTGTATATGAATCACAGATTAATTCATCATTCTCTCCCAATTGTATGGTATCTGAATCAATAAGTGTAAAATTAGGAACATCAATCGTTTTCTTAATCGCAGTTGAATCAATAGGTATAATACTATCAACCACCTCCTGAGCAACGATTCCACAGAAATTGATCAACAACACGAATATCAGAAATATCCCTTTCATTTTCACTGATGACTATAAATATAACACCTCAAAGATAACAACCATAAAACGGAATGTCAATAAAAGGTTAAAGGATAACAAAAGTTAACAGTGAATATGTAAGGT
>JBEAUV010000269.1:0-3492 GCA_041161265.1 Bacteroidota bacterium
GTGCTGTTGCAAACAACGATTTTGAATCAAAAGCAAATGCGCAAGGTGCAGGTGACCAAGGAATGATGTTTGGTTATGCGACTATTGAAACAGATAATTACATGCCATTGGCGTTGGATTTAGCGCATAAAATCTTGGAAGAGCTTTCATACGTTCGTAACAATGAATTAGAATTGATTCCTTATTTACGTCCTGATGCTAAGTCACAAGTAACAATTGAATATTCTGACGATAATGTTCCTCAACGTATCGACACAATAGTTGTTTCTACACAACACGATGATTTTGCTGCTGAAGCAGAGATGTTAGCGAAAATTAAAGCGGATATCATCTCTATCGTAATCCCACGAGTGAAAGCGAAATTGAAACCAGAATTACAAAAATTATTCAACGATCAAATTACATATCATATCAATCCAACAGGGAAATTCGTTATCGGCGGACCTCATGGAGACACAGGATTAACAGGTCGTAAGATTATTGTTGATACGTATGGTGGAAAAGGAGCTCACGGTGGTGGAGCATTCTCTGGAAAAGATCCATCAAAAGTTGACCGTTCAGCTGCTTATGCAACGCGTCACATTGCGAAAAACTTGGTTGCTGCGGGATTGTGTGATGAGGTGTTAGTTCAAGTTTCATATGCAATTGGTGTTGCTAAACCATGTGGTTTATTCATCAATACGTATGGAACTGCGAAAGTAGACATGACAGATGGAGATTTAGCGAAGAAAGTGGAAGCTATTTTCGATATGCGCCCTTACGCTATTGAACAACGTTTGAAATTACGTAACCCTATTTATTCTGAAACAGCTGCTTATGGTCACATGGGACGTAAAAACGAAGTTGTTACAAAAACATTTAAATCTCCTGACGGAACTGTAAAAACGATGGACGTTGAGTTATTTACATGGGAAAAATTAGATTTCGTAGATAAAGTTAAAGCTGCTTTTGGCCTTTAATTTTTGGTACAAATAGTTATTAAAAAATCCTGTTTCAATGAAGCAGGATTTTTTTTGTATCCGAAAATAGGTCACTAAAAACAAAAGATTGCCGTTTATCACTCTTTTGAAAATTTGAAATTGGACTTTCTTAAATTTAAATCTAAAATATATTCTATGAAAAAAATAACTCTTTTAATTGCATTCATTGGATTTGCAATTTGTTCATTTGCTCAATCAGCTGATGAAATCGTTTCAAAATATTTTGAAAACATTGGTGGCTTGGATAAAATCAACGCAGTTTCGAGTGTTCAGATGAAAGCGAAAGTTGATTATGGAGGAATGAGTATCCCTATTGACATGGTTAATTTGAAAGACGGTAAAATGATGATGAGTATCAATTTTCAAGGAAAAGAAATTACGCAAATGGCTTTTGATGGTGAAACTGCATGGAGTACAAATTTCATGACAATGAAAGCTGAAAAAAGCGAATCTGAAGATACAGAAAACACCAAAAGAGCTGCTGTAGATTTTATTTCACCTTTTGTGAACTACAAAGACAAAGGATATACAGTTGAATTGTTGCCAAATGAAACCATTGAAGGTGTTGAATGTTTCAAAATTAAATTGACTAAGAAAACTATTCTTTCCGAGGAAAAAGAAATTCCTAACATCGAATATTATTATTTCGATAAAGAAAATTATGTTCCAATCGTAGTTGAACAAGAAATTCCATCTGGTGAAATGAAAGGTCAGATCTCACAAACATTGTATTCTGATTATCAAGAGGTGGATGGTTTAATGTTTGCATTTTCGATGACTCAGAAATTAAAAGATGGTGAAGGACAAACTATTGTTTTTGAATCAATAGTCTTAAATAATAAGTTTGAAAATTCACTTTTTAAGTTCCCAGTAGAATAAGTTTACTTATTGATTATCCCATAATCTATGAAAAAAAATATTTATTCTTTAGCATTACTTTTAATTGCTACAATTTGCAATGCTCAAGAAGTTATAAAAATTGAAGGTAAAGAGCTTTTTGGAGATCTTAAAGCGCGCCAAATTGGGCCAGCCTTAATGAGTGGTAGAGTCTCAGACATTGAAGGACATCCGTCTAATTCTCGAACAATTTATATTGGTACAGCTGGAGGAGGTGTATGGAGATCTCAAGATGGTGGTGTTTTGTTCAATTCAATTTTTGATGAACATTGCCAATCAATCGGAGCAGTGGCTGTTGACCCTAATGATCCAGATAACTCATTGTGGGTTGGTACAGGAGAAGTTTGGACGCGAAACAGTGTATCGATTGGAGATGGAATCTACAAAACGAATGACGGCGGAAAGAACTGGCAAAAAATGGGTCTCGAAAAGACCGAAAGAATCAGTGCAATTGAAATCCATCCGAAAGACAAAAACACCGTTTATGTTGGTGCGATGGGAGCCTTGTGGGGAGACAATGAAGATAGAGGTGTTTTTAAAACGAGCGATGGAGGAAAGACTTGGACGAAAGTTTTGTATTTGAATGCTTTTACTGGTTGTTCAGATCTAGTAATGGATCCATCAAATCCTGAAATACTTTATGCATCGTTTTGGGAATACAGAAGAACTGCTTGGTCTTTTAATTCTGGTGGATTGAATAGCTCGTTACACAAAAGTGTTGATGGAGGAAAAACGTGGGTAAAAATACACACTGGATTTCCAAAAGGTGTTTTAGGTAGAATTGCTGTAACAGTTGCTCCTTCAAATTCGTCCATTCTATATGCTGTTGTTGAAGCAGAAAAAGATACTGAAAAAGGATTGTACCGTTCGGATGATGCTGGTGCAACTTGGAAACATTTAAATGGTGATTTTGGATTAACCGTTCGCCCTTTCTATTTTTCACGTATTGTTGTGGACCCAAAAGATCCTAATACTGTTGTCAAAGCAGGTTTATCAGGTTCTATTAGTCATGATGGCGGTAAGACTTTTAAAGGTCTTGGGATGATGCATTCTGACATTCATGATATTTGGTTTGATGTGAAGGATTCAGACAAAATGTTTGTTGCTACTGATGGCGGGTTATATCGATCTTTAAATGGAGGAACGACAATGGAAATTATAGAAAATTTGCCGATTTGTATGTTTTATCATGTGAGTGTCGACAACCAAACACCGTATAATATTTACGGAGGATTACAAGATAATGGATCTTGGTTTGGTCCATCGGCTAGTCCTGGAGGAATTGAAGCACGTGATTGGGAATCAATCGGAATGGGTGATGGTTTTAGAGTATATCCTCATCCTACGAACCCAAAAATCATGTATTCTGAAATGCAAGGTGCTGAAGCAGTTTGGAGATATGACAGTGAGAAGAAGCAAGTGAAAACAGTTAAACCTTTTCCTGTAACAGGGGATCCAAAATACCGTTTCAACTGGAATGCTGCAATAACAACAAGCCAACATCAACCGGATCGTTTATATATTGGAAGTCAGTTTCTTCACAAGTCGGACGACATGGGGAATAATTGGAAGAAAATCTCACCTGATTTAACAACAAACAACCCTGCGAAACAGC
>JBEAUV010000270.1:0-3467 GCA_041161265.1 Bacteroidota bacterium
CGTTAATAATCAATTACGCATTCAGCAATTGATTAATATGAATGAGTTGAAATAGGAAATCAATTAGCAGTTAAAAAAAGAGGGGTAATAAGATTGAAAAACCAATTTTCATGCAATTCATAGTTGTTTTAAACAATAAAGCAATATTAATCAAATATATAAATGCGATAAATGATGATAAAACAAAAAGAGAGACCAATTTCTTTGTCTCTCTTTTTGTTTTGTAAATTATAATGGTTTATTAATTACCACTCTTCTTTTGTCAAACTGAAGCTTTTTTTCAAATCTTCAATTGTTTCATTTACTTTGTCCGTTAAAGCCTTTTCTATTTCATCCAAACGAATAGCAGATTTATCTCTTGTTGATGTACTAGAAATTTTTGGTTTGTACGCAGCAATATAACTTTCCATGCTCATTCCAGGTTCTCCAGGAGATGATTTTTTAATAAATTTATTAAATGTGTATCTCACTTTTTTATCTTTAAACTCTAATTTCAAAACAGTTGAAAATCGATAATCATATTCTTTTCCGAACTCCGAATTCTTGCCCTTTATGTTATAGATTATTTCATAAACTCTGTCTTTAGTCACAGCATCCTCTGATACAAACTTGAGAATGTACTTTTCTTGCTTCTCCCATTTAATTGCCATTTCTGTCAATTGAATTTGAGTGATTGAATCTGTTGCAATTACATTTTGAAAAGAAACTTGGTCTGGACCTAAGTCATAGTTCATTTCGAAATCTTGTCCGAAGCTAAAAAATGAACAAGCAGCAAAAACAGAAAGTGTAAAAATATTTTTCATAGGAATATAAAAAAAATTCCCCTTTTTCAAGGGGAGTTTATATTATTTATCTTTTTTCTTTAATAGGTATCTGTGTGTTACCTCTCCAGACGTAGACTGAATAACGTAGTTGTTTACGTATTCCCAACCGTTAGCATCTAAGAAATTTAATGCGTCAACAATACTATTAAATGCTGCAGTTTTTCCATCAGCAGATTTAACAGTTTGTGCCTTCCAAGAAAAATCTTGTCCATAGTCAATAGCTATTTTTATTGACATACTTAATATTTTTGACTGACCAACCATTTCAATATATTTAATATCTAAATTGTTAAGATCTGTCCCATCAACAGTTACTTGAGCTTTCGCTCCTAAGCTTAGCAAGGTTATCCCTGCAATTAAAAACATTTTTTTCATTTTTGTTTATTTAGGTTATTTTATTGAACCGCCCTTTGCAATATCAATGCCAAGATATTAAAGTTAACTTAATTATTCAATTAGAATAATTTATTTTAGCAAGAACGATCGTTTAATTTCTTTAGCATTAAAATGTGAAGGGCTCTACTCATTTATAAACAACTTTGAAATCTACAAAAATACAAGTTCAATATTTCCCTATATTTGGGAAACAACTTTCAAAATAAAGAAACGTGAAACTAACGCTAACCGCAACCGCAAATAAAATGAAATCGGCACTTATTGTTTCTGCATCACTGTTTTTATTTGCTTCTTGTGGAAATACAGAAAAGACCGCTGCCATTTCTCCAGACACTGAATCTAAGGAATTGCCGGCAACACAAAAAGCAGACAAAGTATCCAACGCTTTAGCATTCATCAATGATTACGTGGCGAATTCAAATAACATGGCTAATGCAAAAAACATCATTGATTGGGCGAATTCAAATCAGTTGTCTTCGGAAGCATTCAAAACGGCATTGAAAGAAATCATTGATGCAGCATTTAAGGAAGACGCAGAAATGGGACTTGATTCCGATCCGATTTATGATGCGCAAGACTATCCAGAGAAAGGCTTTGAGCTTGCATCTTTTGACGAAAAAACAAACTACTTAATAGTAAAAGGAATTGGTTGGTTCGATTTCAAAATCACGATGAAAGTTGTCGAAGAAAATGGAAAGTGGTTGGTTGATGGATGTGGAATTGTTAATATTCCTGAGGAAAAGAGAATGGAAAGATAGGTTTTTGTAAAATTACGTTACTTCTCAATAGTGTAATTTTGTCAATGGTATTTCTATATCAAACAAAAAAACCTAACTTTCGCTAAGACCTGTAACTACTTTCAGTTTCGTATGTTTGAGTTTTCGAAAGGCTTGTAACTACTTTCAGTGTCGTATGTTTAAGTTTCCGAAGCGTATGTTTGAGTTTCAGAGACGCTTGCTTACATTTCCGGAGTCCTTGTCTACGTTTCAGAAGCGCTTGTTTACGTTTCAGAAGCGCTTGTTTATATTTCCGAGGGACTTGTAACTACTTTCGATGTCGTATGTTTAAGTTTTCGCGGAGCTTGTTTGAGCTACCGGAGAGCTTGTTTAAGTTTTCGAAGGACCTGTAACTTCTTTCAGTTTCGTATGTTTTAGTTTTCGTAAGGCTTGTAACTATGATTGAAGTCCTTGATTCAAAAGTCTGAATGTTGAATTTTATATGATTGTTTTGAATTTTAAGAGAATAGGTAAAAAGTTGGTATCACAAGAGACATATTACTTTTCCCTACTACCTCTTACCTTTTACTGCTAGCTTATATTTTTTTTTCTTACACCTTTTTCGATAAATTGTTAATTGATTAATTTTATATCCAACCCTCCAATTCAGAATTCTGCGTTATATTTGTCCCAAATTAAACGAAGATGGCGAATAATTTATTGAAAGGAAAAAGAGGAATTATTTTCGGAGCACTAAACAGTCAATCGATTGCTTGGCATGTTGCGGAAAAAGCACACGAGCAAGGAGCGCAATTTGTTTTGACAAATGCACCTATAGCAATGAGAATGGGTGAAATCAATGGTCTAGCTGAAAAAACTGGATCTCAAGTTATCCCAGCTGATGCAACTAGTGTTGAAGATTTAGAGAAGTTAATCTCAGAATCGATGGAAATTCTTGGAGGTAAAATTGATTTTATTCTTCATTCGATTGGAATGTCAGTCAATGTGCGTAAAGGAAATCATTACACTGCTCAGAATTATGACTATACAATGAAAGGTTTAGATGTTTCTGCTCTTTCTTTTCATAAAGTAATGCAAACAGCTAAGAAATTAGACGCTATGAATGAGTGGGGATCAATCGTTGCTTTAACGTATATTGCAGCACAAAGAGTTTTCCCAGACTACAATGATATGGCAGATAATAAGGCGTATTTGGAGTCAATTGCTCGTAGTTTTGGATACCAATATGGCGTAGATAAGAAAGTTCGTGTGAACACAATTTCTCAATCTCCAACAATGACTACTGCTGGAAGTGGCGTGAAAGGATTTAGTGAATTCATTAATTTTTCTGAAATGATGTCTCCTTTAGGAAACGCTGATGCAGATGCTTGTGCAGATTATTGCATTACACTTTTCTCAGATTTAACAAGATATGTCACAATGCAGAATTTATTCCATGATGGAGGATTCTCTAATACAGGAGTAACAGCCCAAGTAATAGAAAAATTCGGAGAATAATTCTTGATATAGA
>JBEAUV010000271.1:0-3430 GCA_041161265.1 Bacteroidota bacterium
CTTTTGAGTGGAATTGTTGCAGGTTCAATCATCTGGTTCGTCTGCAATGAATCACTTACTAATTATTTCATCTTTGTAACGGCATTTATCGTTTCCTCCTTTTTACCTACAGTCATCGCATTATTACTTTTCCTATTTAAAGAAGCTGAAGATAAAATCTCTAGTCTTAGTAAGATTACCGTTAAAAAAGATGAAATCTCTGAGGAAATTGAAGATAAAATATTTCATCTTGAAAATGACAATGGAAAATTGTTGATTGAGGTTAAAATTAAAAACATCATCTGTTTTGAAGCAAACGACAATTACGTGATAACTTATTTTTTAGATAAAAACGAGCATTTAAAAAAATCAATGGAGCGTATTTCTTTAAAGAAAATAGAAGACATGCTCATCAAAGAAGAAGTGTTTTTTAAGCGTGTTCACAAATCTTTTTTAATCAATTCAAACTATATTGTTGAAGTAAAAGGTAAAGCACAAGCTTATAAAATTGAGATGCTTCATTTCGATAATTTAGTACCTGTTTCACGCTCTTACGACGTGAATCAACTATTAAAATAAAAATCTAATTATTTTCTTTAAGTAAAATTAGTTTCTGCTAATAAGTTAATATTGAGCTAATTTGTGGTTAACAGTTACAACCATTCAATTCAAAAAGCTAACATTTCACCCCAAAACATCTCTTTACACCCTTTATTCTAACTGCTTACGGAACTTTCTTGTGAACAAACAATTAACGCAATATGTTTGTTGTGTTAAACCGATTCCTTAAACCAGTCGTATGAAACCTAAAAACATTGTTTTGGTAAATTTTCTTTATTTCAGATTTTCTTTGACGTCAAGATTATTTTTAAACGTTGTGGGAATAATTGCCTTCTTGTTTTCTGCACCATCGATTGTAAATTGTCAGTCAACTCTTTATTCTGAAGATTTTAATAATGTAGCACTTGATAATAAAGGTCAAAATGGAAATGTTTTTGATGTTTCAGGCGTAACCAATTGGTCGGTCAATATGACCGGAGCCAATACAATGAGTGGTTCGGATCATTTTATGCAAACAAATGGCTATTTTGAATCTCAAAACACGGATGCGGTATCTGCAGATCCAGTGGATTGGTTTTCATCTATTATAGACATTACCAACTATAGTAATATTCAATTAAGTCTGGATTTATCGAGAAACTCAAGTAATTCTGGAAGTGGAACAGAGGTTTTTTATAAATTAGATAGTGATCCATGGATGTCCTTTGGCTCTCAAATTAATACCGATCCTGATAATTCACCTTCTGTTACAGGTCTGAACGGATCTAGCGTCCAAGTTAAAGTTTCTCATTGGGGTACATGGTCATCACCAGTTGCTTACCGCCACGACAATATTCTAATACGAGGCACTTCTGTATGTCTCCCAACCACAGCACCTTCAGGTATTTCTTTTAGTAATTTAAATTCACAATCATTGACTGTGTCTTGGACAGCTGGAAACGGAGACAGAACACTTTTGATCGTAAGTCCGGCGGCATTATCCTCAAATCCGGCTTCAGGTACATCCTATACAGCGAATTCTGAGTATGGAACTGGATCTTCGGTGGGTAACGGTTATGTTGTTTTTAATGGCCTTTCGACTACAACGAGTGCAGTTGTTTCAGGATTGGATCGAAATACGACTTATACCTTCAATGTGTTTACTTTTAATTCATCGGGTAACTGTTATCTGGAACCAGGAACGGCTTCCAACCAAACAACAGCAAATCTTCCAATAGCACATTATGTTGATAACAATTCAAACACAAATGATGTTTATACACTTGGGTCAGTTAACGGTAGTAATGGTGCAAACGGAAAAAAATTAACTCCTTGGGCAACTTTAACGTATGCTTTAACTCAAGTGATCGCTGGGGATACAATTTATGTTGATGCTGGAACTTATACAGATAATGCATTGTCAAGTCCAACAGGTGGAGGTGTTATCATCGGGGCTGGTATTGGAAAGACAATCTTTGACAACCCTAGTGCAGATAGTTATTTCATGCGTATCGATGATAATAACACAACGTTGTCTGATATGACCCTAACAACTTATAATGCTCAAACATGTGGGGCTGCGGAAAATGGACAAGTATTGGGAATTATCGGTGCAACAGGTGTGAAGATCACTAACGTATTGATAGATCAGGCTTCAACATCTAGTGACGGATGCGGTTATCCAATCGAGGTAAGAGCTGGAGCGTCAGTAGTTTTTCAGGGTGGCGGTTCTACCTGTAACAATTGGTTCGCAGGTGGTGGAATGCGGGTTTCAGGTGCAACAACTTCTGCAACGATCAATAATTATCTCTTTTATGGAAATAGAAAGGATACAGATGATGGTTCTGCACTTCGTGTAGATGACGGAACTGTTTTAGTGCGAAATTCTAGATTTGAAAACAACTCTGCCCGTGGAGGTAAAACAGGTGGAGCAATTTATCAGGCAGGTGGTAGTCTAAACGTATACGATTGTCTTTTTACCGATAACAGCAATTACATTGAAGTTTCTCAGATCGGGGGTACAATACATATTGCTTCAGGAAATTTCGCGATCAAGCGTTCGAAAGTTTTGAATCACATTCAGCTTGGAGCAGGAGAATCATACGGTGCTGGTATAGCTGTTTCATCGGGTACTGTTTTAGTTGATTCTGTTTATTTCAGTGGAAATGATGGTTCATTATCACGTGGAACGGATCTTTTTAATGATGGGGGAACAGTTACTGTAAGAAATTGCACTTTCCTTTCAGCCTCCAACCAGATAGGGAGCAATAGTGGTACAATGTTATTGAGTAACAGTGGTTCTCCAAGTGCATCATTTACTACTGGATTAACTTTCGTGAATACAACAGCTCAATCTTATACAGCAAATCCAAGTGTTCCTCAATTCACCGGAGTTTGTGGCTCTATAACAATCCTCCCAATTGAACTGATCGATTTCACAGGTTCTTGTGAAAAAACGCATGCTAAATTAGAATGGTCTACAGCATCTGAGCACAATAACGATTTTTTCACAATAGAAAGAGCAGGAAGTAATGCTGTATTTTATGAATTAACTCAAATTGAGGGCGCATTAAACACGACACAAAAAACAGATTATGTATTCGCGGATTATTATGCGGAAGAAGGTGTGAATTATTATCGTTTATCGCAAACTGATATAAATGGTTCTTCTCGTGAATTGAAAACAATTTCAGTTAATAACAATTGTCTAACAGGAAGTGGTCTTGATATCAGTTCATCTTATAATTCAACCAATAACTCTATAAATTTAGGTTATAAATTTGACCATAATCAACTTCTAGAAGCGACTGTTTATAATGCAATGGGACAAATGGTACAGACGTCTGAAATCTTTTTAAAAGCATCAGAACGTTTTACAGAAATTAACTTAATGAATTCTTTCTCCAATGGA
>JBEAUV010000272.1:0-3414 GCA_041161265.1 Bacteroidota bacterium
GAATAATGCTTCTGAGAGGATCAATCTGTAACACATCATGGAACTCAGAGAAAAGTTCGAAGCTGCTGACACAGACAATGGAGATTCACTCGATTAGTAAGAGTTCTTAGCATCATTTAAAGACGTTATTGGCAAAGAAATGTCAGACAAGGAGTTTAACTAACTTTTCATGAAAATTGACGCTGATTCTAATGGATCAGTTGAGTGGAATGAGTTTATGAACTATATGTTGCTTGAGAACCAAACTTTATCCAATATGAAGACTGAAAATTTCTCTTATATAAAATCTAAGACTTCGGACCCACCTCCTTCACATGAATAGGAATGTCACAGGAAAAATATTACATCTATGATTGTACTATTGCCAGAAGATTACACAGAAATAGTATATGCTGAGGGATCTCAAGAATATAAAAATCATATTAAGTTTATCACTGGTGGAGCAGAAGGAAAAGTTCGAATTTGGACATATGGTAAAAAATTATGCGATTAGACTATTCAAGTATCTGATTCCATGGTACTTGCAGTTACTTTTATGAAAAAATCAAAGAGGCTTGTTGCTGCAAGTGCAGATCGCAAAATTTCATTTTATGAAATGACGAACGGTTAAAAGTTTTCTTCAAAGACTTGCTCTAAAATAGAGAACCTTCTAGCAATTCCACTATGTCTGGAATACGTTGCATACGAAGGGGATAAGTTTATCGATGATGATGCTACAAATGAAGATAAAGGGAACAATGATAAGTCTTCAGGCAATAAAAAAAAGGAGGAATGTTTATTGGTAGGTGATGATCTTGGACTGATCACTAAATATGATTTTTCACAACTTGACTGGCATTATTGCCATTTTAATCAATTTCCAAACAGAAAAATAATAGATAATGAAAAGAAAGAGACCGTTTTTTATGAATACTGTTGCAGTGATTAACTCAACAAAGAGTATCTTGCCAGGCTCGATGTAGCATATAAAGCTGAAAAGGCCGCAACTGTTGCTAGGAATAAAGCAATTAGATAAAGAGAAAAAGATGCAAGGACAAAAGGGTAAGATGTGGAAGACCAAGCAAGGGAGTAAAAAGAAAAAATTGAAATTATGTAAAAGATGAAGCCATTGGATAAAGAAATAAAAAAAGTTGGTGTTTATGTAAAGACAAAACATACTCATAGAGGGTGGATAACCAAAATTTAATATTATCCAGATCTTTTTTCAATTTTTAGTAGTTCTCTTGATGGTTTCATTCATGTCCATGATATTGAAAAATTAAATTACAAATAAAAGACTTTTAACCTTCACTAAAAAGGAATTAATAGTTTTGTATACAGTACTAAACATCGGTTTATTGCATCATGTGGTGAAGAGCGTTATATAATTATGTGGGATCCTTTCACACTTGGTATTTTAACTCATTTGAATGGCCACAATACAAGTGTTTAAGACTTGGCTATTAATGAAGAACGACATCATTTAATCTCTCTTGGCACTGATAAAATGGTAAAAATTTGGGATGTAAGATCATACTCATGCATTCAGACAATTGTTGACAAAATTGCAATTCGACCTGATGATGTTCTCTCGTCATTAACTTTTGAAAAGCATACAAATAACATTATAGTTTGCTCAAGAAAAATTAATTTTTGGTTCTTTAAAACCGAAGAGGAATCCAAAACATCTCATGATGCACCCGTTGCATTTGCATTATATAATACTGCCTTTGAAAATGTTGTATCAGGCTCTGATGATGGATTTATTTCAGTCTGGGATATTGAAAATGGGCGATAACTTACGAAATTTGGTGATGCACATGGAAAGGGGAACAAACTAACAGCCGGAACTTTTGATTCTACTCAAAGAAGAATGGTTTCTGCTGGATCAGATGGCACAGTCAAAATTTGGAATTTTAGTAACGGTTCCTCACTTAAAAATTTAAAAGGTTACAAAAACGAAAATAGTGTTGACAAAGAAGTAACTTGTCTTCTTTGTGTCCATGATCCAAACGACGAAGAGCATATTAAACCAGCGTTTTTTGTAGCTGCAGGTTGGGATAAAAGACTTAGAATTTGGCCAGATGATCGCTCCTCTGACGAAGAAAATGTCAAGGCTACAAGAGATTTACCAAATAATTACTTAAGTAATACAGGAACTTAGGTTACTCACGGTGATGACATTATGTCAGCTTGCTATGATTTTTAAAATCAATTAATTTTCACAGGAGGACATGATGGTTCAATCCTTGCATGGCACTTTGAAACTGGTTTCATTAAGTTTTAGCCTCACCTTTAAGATCCCACTTGTACTACATAAAAGAACGACCGTATATAGCATATTTTAGAAGCAAAGTCTGTTGATGCGCTTTATATTCTGTAATCAAAAAGAATTCTCCTTTCTGGAACTGCCGACTAGACAATTAGATTTTGGAATTTAAAAGAAATGGCGACAGGCAAGTACTTGCTTGGTAAAATGAAAGTTCAACACACCGAAGGGGATGCTTTGACAGCAGTTACAGTTGATTCTGAAGGGACTAGAATGATAACATCAGATACAGCAGGCCGTTTGAAGCTTTGGGATATTTCTAAAGTAGATTGGAATAATGATGGAGACAACATTAGTTAAAAGATGCGCGAAATTTGGTTTATTTAAGCCCACAAATCAATAGTTAACGCTGTTACAATCGTTGAACCTAAAGAAGAGTATCCTAATCGAGAAAGCTTTGTACTTTCTTGCGGAAATGATCGTAATATTGTTTTGCACAGATTGTGTAACGGACAAAAGGTAGGACAGTTTGGTTAACAAACTTGGAATATCAACGATATGAGTGGTCTAAAACGTAGACCTAATTATGTTAGAGATTGGTTTGAAATTCGTAAAAAGGTGTGGATCAAGTTTGTAAGTGAAAGATTAGAGGAAGCAAAGAAAAAAGGCCTTGTTGACCAGTTTTTCAACATAAATCCCAAAATTATTGAGAGTAATGAATTGAAAAGACTTGGTTTTGTGGGTTCAGATGGAGAAGGTTCTCTTCAAGACCCTAATACAGAGTATGACAATATTAACACTGAGGACTTTTACAGCGATGAGGAGGATGAAATGAATAAATTAAAAGGTAAGAAGTTAGGTAGTTATCACAAGCAGAATTTCAAAGTAGGCAATGGAGAAGGCGGTAAGAAAAAGCAACTGACATATAACGATGACATTCGAATGAAATTAGTTACTAAATACCCTCCAAACGAAGAAAAGTGGAAATCTTTAGTTAGTCTTAAGGATTAGTACAACCCAAAGAAGATTGAAGAAAAATTCGAAAAGGAGAAAAACGAAACCAAAAACAAATACTGAAACTCGCTGAGGAATATAAGCGAGCGTTTACATAAACTAAAATTCTCAAAATAACTTAAATGTTAATTTAGAAGCTAAAATATTATAAC
>JBEAUV010000273.1:0-3377 GCA_041161265.1 Bacteroidota bacterium
CCCTTGTTCTGAAGTCATTAATAACATCAATTTTAGTTAAATAGGAGAGGGTAGAGCCACAACCAATCTGTAGTGTAAATCCATTTTTTGGCTGATGAAGAATAGTTTGCCCGTGACTAGCAATAGCTCGAATTGATTTTTTGTTTATTTTTTTTGATTCGATGAATTCGTTAACACAATTTGCAAACAAAATAGCTAATTCTTTGTTAAGCATTAGTATGGACTGCACAGAATAATCAGGCGCATCAATAAGCTTTTGTTTTAACTCTTGCGGAATATCAAAAGTTGAATAATTTAAAAGTTTAAAACTATCTTGATTATTTGAATCGAAAACAAATTCAACGTGAGCAATATCGAGACCATCCAAAGATGTGCCTGACATTAATCCAATAATTTCGAATGTATTCATGATTTTTAAGGTGAAAAATAAAATTATTACTTTAAATTTGCAACAAGGCAAGATATAAATAAAAACAAAATATACATCATGAATTTTGAATTAACTGAGGAACAATTATCTGTGAAAGAAGCAGCAAGAGATTTTGCACAAAATGTTTTGAAACCAGGTGTTATTGAACGTGATAGAGATCAAAAATTCCCTACTGAAGAAATTAAACAATTAGGAGAATTGGGCTTTATGGGAATGATGGTTGATCCTAAATATGGTGGAAGTGGAATGGATACGTTGTCTTACGTTTTGGCAATGGAAGAAATTTCGAAAGTTGATGCTTCTACAAGTGTTTGTATGTCTGTCAACAATTCATTGGTTTGCTGGGGATTGGATAAATATGGTACGGAAGAGCAAAAACAAAAATATTTAATTCCACTTGCGAAAGGAGAGAAAATAGGTGCGTTTTGTTTGTCAGAGCCTGAAGCTGGTTCTGATGCTACATCTCAAAGAACTACTGCTTTTGACATGGGTGATCATTATTTAATGAATGGAACAAAAAACTGGATTACTAATGGTTCTTCGGCTTCTGTTTATTTAGTTATTGCTCAAACTGATGTTGCTGCAGGACATAAAGGAATCAACGCTTTTATTATTGAAAGAGGAATGGAAGGTTTCATCGTTGGAGCCAAAGAAGATAAAATGGGAATTAGAGGAAGTGATACTCATACTTTGATGTTTACTGATGTGAAAGTCCCTAAAGAGAATAGAATTGGTGAAGATGGCTTCGGTTTCACATTCGCGATGAAAGTTCTTTCTGGAGGTAGAATTGGTATTGCAGCTCAAGCATTAGGTATTGCTGGTGGAGCTTTAGAACTGTCATTGGCTTATTCGAAAGAAAGAAAAGCTTTTGGTAAGGAGATTAGCAAACATCAAGCTATTGCATTCAAATTGGCTGATATGGCTACAGATATTGAAGCAGCTAAATTATTGGTTTATCGTTCTGCAATGGATAAGGATATGGGCAGAAATTATGACCAGTCTAGTGCTATGGCAAAATTATACGCATCTAAAGTCGCAATGGAACACACCGTTGAAGCAGTGCAAATTCATGGTGGATATGGATATGTGAAAGAATACCATGTTGAACGTTTAATGCGTGACGCAAAAATTACTCAAATTTATGAAGGTACTTCTGAAGTTCAGAAAATTGTAATTTCAAGAAACCTTTTAAAAGGATAATAAATTGTAGAAATAGAAAAGGAGCTTAATTTTAAGCTCCTTTTTTTTGTTATAAACTTTCTTCCAAAGTTTCAAGACCTATTCCTCTTGAACCTTTGAGTAAAATTAATTTATTCGAAAGAGTATTTTCCTTTAGGTATGCTGAAGCTTCTGTTTTATGTTCGAATTGTTGGATAAAAAAATCTTTGTCTGTTGCAGCAAATAATGGTCCAACAGAATATGCCTTTAATCCAAGTTGTTTTACATATTCAGCAATTTGAAGGTGTTCCTTTTGTGAATCATTTCCTAATTCTAACATGTCGCCAATGATTAGAATTTTATTTTCATTCTCAATCATCGCGAAGCTTTCTATCGCTGAACGCATACTTGATGGATTCGCATTGTAACAATCTAAAATCAACGTGTTTCTAGTTGTTTTTTTAACTTGTGAACGATTGTTATCGGGTACATAAGTAGAAATAGCATGATTAATTTTTTCTTCTGGAACTTCAAATAAAACTCCAAATGAAATTGCCGCTAAAAAATTGTAATAATTGTACTTTCCTATCATATTCGTTTGAATAGTAGGGGAGATGTAATCATTCTTTTTCCATTTAAGCTGAACAAAAGGTGATAAGCCAATTAATTCTCCTTGAATTTGTGAAATGGAATTAGAACCAAAGGATATGGTTTCAATAGCTGGAGGAAGATTAGCTTTTAAAATATCATCATCACTGTTATAAACAATTATGCCACCGTTGTGAGCGACTGAAGTATAAAGTTCTTTTTTAGTTTTTAAAACGCCTTCAAAATTTATAAATCCTTCTAAATGTGCTTTTCCTATGTTGGTGATAATACCATAATTGGGAAGTGCAATATTGCATAATTCTTCAATGTCCTTGAATTTATTAGCTCCCATTTCTATGATTGCGATTTCATGATCATCCTTTATATTCAAAAGTGTTAACGGAACACCAATATGATTATTTAAATTCCCTTTGGTCGCTAATACATTATATTTTTCAGAGAGCACGCAATTAATTAATTCTTTGGTACTTGTTTTTCCATTACTTCCCGTAATTCCAATAATAGGTATATTAAATTTGGAACGATGAAAAGTCGCAAGATTTTGCAAATAGACTAAAGAATCTGGCACATAAATTATTGCATCGTTTGTTTTATAGTGTTCTTCATCAACAATGATATATTTTGCTCCTGCTAGTAATGCTTGTTCTGCAAATGTATTCCCATTGAAATTGTCACCTTTCAAACAAATGAATAAACAATCTTTAGATATGTTTCTTGTATCTGTGCAAACTCCGGTTGTTTCATAGAATAAATTAAACAATTCCATAATTCATTGTATTAAAAAAGCCCGCTTTAGACGGGCTTTTCATTATTTAATGTGATTTTTTCTTTTTCTTTTTACCGTAGTTCATACCCGTTGGACTTCCAACTCGATCCATCGCACAACGGAAACCAATTGCATCTGTAGATTTGTCTTCATCTAAGTAACGTCTGTTACCAGCAGCTAACCAATAAGCTCTGTCTTTCCAAGAACCACCTTTGTAAACTCTAGATTTGTCAGAAACTAATGATGTTGGCCACGATGTTCTACCAATTGGTTTGATTGGAGAACCATCTAATCCAAATTCTTCGTGTTCACTTTGGTACATGATTAAATTTGGGTCACGACTAGCTTGGTTGATGCCATTTTTTACATCGTCATTAGCGAAATAGATAGAACTTTCAATATCGCCATCTAAAT
>JBEAUV010000274.1:0-3367 GCA_041161265.1 Bacteroidota bacterium
GTTGTATTTATCGTTAGAAAAATTGAGGTTCAAAAAAGATTTCAATTACACCATTCTCCTTAATAATGTTGACGACATCATGTTGCCACCATTACTCATTCAGCCTTTTATTGAAAATGCCTTAATTCATGGGTTGTTGCACAAAGAAGGAATGAAAAACTTGACTATTTCTTTTGAATTACAAGAAAATTTAATCTGTAGAATCGAAGATAATGGTGTTGGGCGAGAAAAATCAAAAGCGATTAAACTTCGCCAACGCTCAGAACACGAATCATTTTCTGGTAAGGCTATACAGAATCGTTTTGAAATTTTGAGCAATGTATTTGAAGGTAAATTCGGATATGTGTACGAAGATTTATATGAAAACAATGTAGGAATCGGCACAAGAGTTACTTTAACAATTCCGATTAAACATAAATTTTAAATCCATTCCTAAATAAAAAGTAGTGATTGCTAAACAAGATGATTTTTCATTCAGAATGAAATAGTACGTTTGTATTCAATGAATAAACTGAGAGCAATATTAGTAGATGATGAAGAAGGCGCAAGAGACGTTCTTCAAAATTTATTATTGCGATTTTGTCCCAATGTAGAGTTGATTGCCAAATGTGAAAACGTCTTACAAGCAGTTAAAACAATTAAAAAAGAACAACCAGATTTAGTTTTTCTCGACATTGAAATGCCCAATTATGCGGGTTATGAAATTGTCAATTTTTTTGATGAAGTAAATTTTGAAATCATTTTTGTGACGGCATACGATCAATATGCGATTCGAGCTTTTGAAATTGCAGCCATTGATTATTTACTGAAACCAGTTGATATTGAACGCTTGCAAAATGCCATTTCGAAAGTTGAAAAACAAAAGAATCTGCTGCAACAAACAGAACGTTTATCCATTCTAAAAGATTCAATGGAAAACAAACAACTCAACAACATTGTGGTGAGTGACAAAGGACAGCAACATGTTATTCCTTTAGAAAAGTTAATCGCTATTGAGGCACAAGAATCATATTGTATACTTCACACGGCTGACAAACAATTCATTGCAAGTAAAAATTTGAAACATTTTGAAACGGTTTTAGAAAGTATTCCCCGTTTTTTTCGAGTTCATAAATCATGGTTAATTAATAAAGATTATTTAAAAAACTACTCCAAATCCGAATTGACAATTCAATTGAGTAATGGTTTGACCACTAAGCTTTCTAAATACAAAAAAGTTGAATTTGAGGAGGCTATTTTAAGCTGATCCTGTCCATTAATGAACTTTTTTGGCTGTTGATGAAGTTCCCTTTAAATAAGAATCCATTTCATGGTAGGTTTGGTCGAAATTTAAAAAACCATTCATGAAAAGATTAATATTATTCTCATTTTTTAACTTATGTATAATTTCTAGCTACAGTCAAGGATATCTGTGGGGTAAATCTATAGGAAACACGGGTGCGGACTATGGCCGATCCATGTTTGTTGATGCGGCCGGGGCTGTTTATACAGTTGGACAGTTTTCTGGAACTGTAGATTTTGACCCGGGAGTTGGTGTTCAAACGTTAACATCTGCTGGTTTAACAGATGTATTCATTCAAAAACTGACAAGCGCTGGAGTTTACGTTTTCGCAAAAAGAATTGGAGGCACGGGAGATGATGTTGGTTTCGACGTTGCCGTTGACCCCAGTGGAATAATTTATATCGCTGGTTCATTCAATGCAACAGTTGATTTTGATCCGGGAGCTGGAACAGCAAGTTCGACCTCAGCAGGTGGTACAGATGCATTTGTATTGAAACTAACTTCCTTAGGAAATTATTCTTTTCATGCCAAATTTGGTAGTACAGGTAATGATGTTGGCGCAACAATAGCATGTAACAGTTCTTCATTTTGCATTGGAGGTACTTTTTCAGAAACAGTAGATTTTGACCCGTCTGGGGGAACGAGTAACTTATTGGCTCCAGCTGCAATCGCGGGCTTTATTGCAAGCTTCACAACCGCCACAGCATTTACTTTTGCAGCACAGTTTAACCAAACGGGTAGTGGAATAACTGGCTTATCCATGGATGCCACTGGTAATATTTATTCAACTGGTTATGTGAACGTAGCTGGAGATTTCGATCCAGGATTTGGTACTGTTAATTTTACCACTGCAGGAATCACTGATATTTTTGTTTCGAAGCTAACCAATGCTGGTGGTTATGTTTGGGGAAAATTATTTGGCGGAACAGGAGGTGAAAGCGGAGTATCTGTTGAATTTGATG
Source organism: Bacteroidota bacterium (assembly GCA_041161265.1). Lineage (GTDB taxonomy): Bacteria > Bacteroidota > Bacteroidia > Flavobacteriales_D > Crocinitomicaceae > M0103. The sequence goes on from JBEAUV010000274.1 coordinate 2,245, forward strand.
CTTCAGGTTTTATCTATCATGCTGGTTATTTTACGGGTACATGTGATTTTGACCCAGATGGAGGTGTCTCTAACCTAACAAGTGGAGGCTCTAATGATAGCTACGTTTGTAAGCTTAACTCTGATGGTAGTCTTGTATGGGCTAAAAGTTTTTCAGGAATCGGTGATGATCATGCACAGACCGTTGATACCGACCTGAACGGCAATGTTTATGTTGGTGGATATTTTAGAAATACGGTCGATTTCGATCCAGGTATTGGCACTCAAAATCGACCAGTCGCAGGATTAATTGATGGATTTGTTTGTAAATTGAATGCGAGTGGGCAATACATCAATGTAGTACAAATTGGTAGTGCTGCAGCAAATGAAGTAGCACAAGATTTATCTGTAGACGCAAGTGGTAACATCCATGTTGTGGGCTATTACGGAGGAACAGTTGATGTGGACCCAACCTTCGCTACCGCAAACCTAATTTCGGCTGGTTCAGCTGATATAATGGTCTTAAAATGGTCTTCTTGTGGCTTAACTCCTGCGCCTTTAAATGCAACAACATTAACGAACTCTATCATTTGCGGCACATCTGGCAACACCAATTTATCCGCTATAGGAAGTGGAACAATTGGTTGGTATTCTGCTGCAAGTGGTGGCACTTATCTAGGAGGAGGTAGTACTTTTAACACGGGTACAATTTCAGTCCCAACTACATTCTACGCTCAAGACAGTGTTTGCATTGCAAGTGGGCGAACTGCCATTTCTGTAACTTTCAATTCACTTGCGGCTGATCAAGTGGTGACACCAATAAATACCAACATTTGTTCTGGCGGGAATGCCACGATTACAGTTGGTTCAACCCAAACAAATGTGTTTTACACCTTGGTTAATGATGCCACAAATGCTGTTGTTGCTGGTCCAACATTAGGAACGGGAAGTTCAATGAATTTTAATGTTTCAGGTGTCACAGCCACAACGGTATATAATGTGACCGCACAAAAGCCAAATATTTTCAATGGCGCACTTGATTTAGATGGTGTCAATGATTATGCAAATCTCGGAGGCAATTCACGCGGCATTTCTACGACAATGACTGTATCTGCAAAAATAAAAACATCTGTAACGCCCAGTAC
>JBEAUV010000275.1:0-3302 GCA_041161265.1 Bacteroidota bacterium
ATGCAATGTTTTTACTCGTCCACCCAAAATAGAAGGATAAGATGTCAAATCCTCAACGCGTTCAACTGGAATTTTCATTTCTTCAATAAAGGATTGTGTTCCTCCAGTTGAATATAGGATAACGCCATTTTTATGCAATTCTTGAACAATTGGGGCTAAACCGGTTTTGTCGAAAACAGAAATTAACGCTGATTTAATTTTTTTTGATGTGCTCATCTCCTGAAAATATAAGAAAGTGCAAAATTAGTCTAATTTTTCTGACCTTCAGCACTTATAAAATAAAAAATAATTAAACGTGTTTAATACAAATCTTTAACTTTAACCAAACAAAAAATATATATGTTGACCATTTGCCTTGTTGAAGATGAAAAAAGCCTTTCCGACTTGATTCAAATGAATCTAGAAATGGAGGGCTACACTGTTGAATCCTTTCAAAATGGGCTTGATGCATTTAAGATTGCCGACAAAACAAACAAGTACCAATTGGTAATTTTGGATGTAATGCTTCCTGAAGTTAGTGGATTGGATATTTGTAGAGAAATTCGCAAATATTCGACAGTCCCTATTTTGTTTTTATCTGCTAAAGGAACAACTGAAGATCGGATTGCTGGGTTAAAGTTGGGGGCCAATGATTATTTGAGTAAACCGTTTGATTTAGAGGAATTGCTTTTAAGAGTCTCAGTACTTATCGGTAAACCTGCATTGATTAAGGAAAATTCAATTTTGAAAATTGGCAACAAAGAAATTAATTTTGAAACATTTGAAGTGATAGATTCTGTTTCGAATGATTCAATAACATTGTCAAAAAAAGAAATTGAGTTATTAAAATTGTTTTCAGAAAAGGAAAACATTGTTCTTTCACGGGATGAGATATTGGACGTAGTTTGGGGGAAGGATCAGTTTCCTACATCCAGAACAATCGACAACTATATCCTTACTTTTCGAAAATTATTTGAAGAAGACCCTAAGAATCCAGTTTATTTCCACTCGATTCGAGCAGTGGGATATAAGTTTACAAATCCCAAATAAGCATAAATTAAGTGAACAACCAATTCGTACCGTTGCATTTTACTACTTTTGGGTTACTTAATAGGTTATGAAAGAAAAAGAACAGCAAAAACAATTACGCTATGACAGGGCATATTTGAAAATGGCCGAATCATGGTCAGCTTTATCGCATTGCAGTAGAAGACAAGTCGGTGCAATTATCGTTAAAGACGATATGATTATTTCTGATGGATACAATGGTACACCAGCAGGATTTGATAATTGTTGTGAAAATGAACAAGGTGAAACAGAGTGGTATGTTTTACACGCAGAAGCCAATGCCATACTTAAGGTAGCTAAATCGACGAATAATAGCCGAGATGCAATCTTGTATTTAACCCTTTCTCCTTGCAAAGATTGTAGTAAATTAGTGCTTCAAGCAGGAATCAAAAAAGTAGTTTTTAAAGAATTATATAAAGACACTTCAGGAGTCGATTTCCTGAGAAGTGCAGGAATTGAAATTATTCAAATAGCAGATTAAATGACGGATCATAAACCAACAAAATATTATTATTTACCCGTTGTTCTATCCTTGTGTATTGCATTAGGATTGTGGGTTGGTAAAACAATGTCAAATGGCATTGATAGCTCTTCCCATTCAGGTGGTTCGGCAAAATATCAAAAAATGCAAGACATTATTGATGTTCTGGATCAGAGATATGTAGATTCTTTAAATGGTGAAGCGCTCTTTGAACAAACGATTTCTGATATGCTTCACAAACTTGATCCGCATAGTAATTACATTGCTGCGAAGGATTTAGAATTGATGAATGAATCGATTCAAGGTCAATTTGGAGGAGTAGGTGTGCGCTTTTTCATTTTACGAGATACAATTTGTGTTACGAATGTTATTATTGGTTCTCCTTCTGATCGTGCAGGACTAAAAGCAGGCGATAAAATCATCAAAGTTGATGGTAAAAATGTAGCCAAGAAGAAAATCACGAATGAAAAAGTAATGGCTTTGTTGAAAGGAAATGAAAACACGACTGTCAGCCTTCAACTTTTACGCAATGGGAAACTGATCACTAAAAACGTTGTTCGAGGAACTATTCCAATTGAGTCAATTGTTTCAGCTTACATGGTTGAGCCGACAATTGGTTTTATCAAAATAGATCAATTTTCAATCAATACATCGCGAGAATTTAGAAAAGCAGCTCTTTGGTTAAAACAAAAAGGAATGAAGAAACTCATTCTTGATTTACGTAATAATGGTGGTGGTGTTTTACAATCAGCAACAGATATTGCAGATGAGTTTTTGAGTAATAATTTGCCAATGCTCAAAACCAAAGGTGAACACACAAAACCACAAACATACAGGGCAACATCTGGAGGAATTTTGGAATCAACAGAACTTGCTATTTTGATAAATGCCAACTCAGCTTCGGCGAGTGAGATTTTGGCAGGAGCCATTCAAGACAATGATAGAGGAACAATTATTGGGAGACGATCTTTTGGCAAAGGTCTTGTGCAAGAAGATGTACAATTGCGTGACGGAAGTAATCTACGTTTAACAATTGCAAGATACTATACACCAACGGGAAGATGTATTCAAAAATCCTACGAAGAAGGATACGATGAATACATGAGTGACCAAAGAGACCGTTTTGATAGTGGTGAATTATACAAACCAGATAGCACTCTTTTTGCTGACTCATTGAAATTTAAAACACCTAAAGGTAAAATCGTTTATGGTGGTGGCGGAATCATGCCAGACGTTTTTGTGCCATTTGATTCAATCGGAACGAGCTGGTATTATACAGATTTGCGATTTTCTCAGGCCTTCAATGCTTTTGCTTTTGACTTCGTGCAACAACGCCGTAACAAATGGAAAACTATAGAAGATTTCGAAAAGAATTTTTCAGTTTCTGATGTGATATTAAATCAATTTGTGCAGTTTGCACAAAAGGAAATCAAGATTACTAAAGACAAAGAAGGCCTTGCTCATAGCAAGACCTTAATTGTAAAAACGTTAAAAGCTGAGATTGCTCGTCAGTTGTGGTTAGAAGATGGTTACTATCGTATTACCAATAAAACCGACAACGAAGTTCAACGGGCGCTCAAGTATTTAAAGCGTTAATTCTTTATCAGTTGTTTTGTGCTGTTTTGTCCATTCACATTGATTGAAACAAAATAAACACCATTTCTTGCTTCTGCATTTGCGTCATTGGTACCGTCCCATGTTACAGTGAACCCATCAGTTGATGAAGTTTCCGCTTGAACCAATTTCTTGATTAGTTTCCCTTGATAATCGTAAA
>JBEAUV010000276.1:0-3282 GCA_041161265.1 Bacteroidota bacterium
GACTAAAAGAAAATAGTTAAAGCTTATGGCAAAGAATTCAATATTATTAGAAATATTTCATTAATGTTTCAATTATAGCATGATTAATAATTTAAGCCATAATTCTTTATTAATCTTTTGAATATTCAAATGAATCCAAATAGATCTTCCAAGTCTCTTCATTACTTAGTAGATAATCCCAAAAACGACAAGTATTCCTCCAAAAAACCATGCAGGATTAACAGAATCAATTAACAAAGTGCATAATAAAAATGGCAATTCAATAAGGACAATAATTGAATAACTAGTCCACATTGATTCTAACCAAAAACCTGGTTCAATGCCATAAACTTGTCCGCAGGAAGAACATTTTTCAGTATGTTCAACATCCGTGAATAATGAAATAATCCTTTAGTGACGAATAAATCTTCTTTCGAACATTTAGGGCATTTCAACCGTAACTGGAAATTATTCTACTCATTTTATTCGAGTTAAGTGAAACCCTTATTTGTCTATTAGAGACAGCTTTTTATGTTGCTCATTCTTTAAAAGAAGAAATAAAACAATAAAACAAAGGTTTGAAATCCCAAGCAATCCATTAGTATTATAGAACAATGTAAGTTTTTCTCCTAATAAATCATTTGATTTCAAGGAAAAAAAAGCCGTCAAAAAACTAAACACAATCCAGAATACTGGCCGAGCTTGTAATAACAACTGTTTCAAAACAATCAAAATCAATGGAAGAGATAGTAAAAAATGTTCGGTATCCGTTACAAAAAAGTTAGGGACAAAAGCCATTAAGATAATTGTCCAATTTACAAATTCATTTTTAGAATAGTTTTGTTTTATCAAATCACGTATCATTATAATTAAAAGAATGACTAAAACGAAAATGGATGGAACCCAATCTGAATTCATTCCAAAAAAATGATTAGCATAATATTTTAAAGAATTCTCGCTTATTATGTAATTACCATGCTGAGCGACAGATGAGAACCAATGTTTCCATAGCTCTAGGGTGTGTTGAAATCCTAGATGAAATATAGGTAAACAAAAATAAATGATTCCAATACCAATCATCATCAAAATTGGTTTCCACATTTTATAAAAGATGATTGGAATAAATGCCAGAATAACAATCGGTTTAATAATGACCATTAAACTCCAAAAAATAACCATTAATGTCAGTTTTGACTCCAAAAAACTACAAATTCCTAACACAAATAAAACCAAAAGAAACAAATTAACATTGCCCATGTGAATTTCTCTAACTACATGGATTAATATTAGGGAAAATGCAATATACAAAAGTGCAAATGATCCTTTTGATGATTTGATAGGATTCAATGCAAAAAGAAAACGGTGTAATGTCGCAATGGCTATAACAAGTGAAGAAAAAAGAAAAAAAGTGTGAATTATTTGTGCTGTAAAATAATTAAAGAAGTTAATAGGAGAAAAGAGATAAAGCGTTGTTGGAGGGTATTTAAAGTAGCCTGTTGATAAACCATATGATTTGGAATAAGGGTCATTCCCTGAAAAAAAATCTAACGTAGCTTGGTAATAAACTTTGAAATCATTGGTCTCAAATTTACCATTTTTGATTTCAACAAAAACCATCAAGGAAATAAAAAGAAAAAGAAAAATTCCGAAAAAGACATAGCTTTTCGGAATTTTATTATTGATTAATCGCTTATTTATTTGTGACATGACAAATTACATATTTCTACGGTATTGTCCTCCAACTTGGAATAATGCATTTGTAATTTGCCCCAAAGATGAATACTTACATGTTTCCATTAATTGTTCAAACATGTTTTCATTTTTGATTGCTGCTTCTTGAACTTTCCGAATTCCATCTTCAGCAATTTTGTTATTTCCATTATGTAAATTCGTCAACATATTAATTTGATACTGTTTTTCTTCTTCTGTTGCTCTAATTACTTCTTTTGGAAGCATTGTAGGAGAACCTTTTGAACTTAAGAAGGTATTGACTCCAATAATTGGAAATTCACCAGTATGTTTCAATGTTTCATAATACAATGATTCCTCCTGAATTTTAGAACGTTGGTACATCGTTTCCATTGCCCCTAAAACACCTCCACGTTCTGTGATTCGGTCAAATTCCAATAATACGGCTTCTTCTACCAAATCGGTTAATTCTTCAATGATAAATGCACCTTGCAATGGATTTTCATTTTTCGCTAAACCTAATTCACGATTAATGATCAATTGAATTGCCATTGCTCTTCTTACTGATTCTTCAGTTGGTGTTGTAATTGCTTCATCATACGCATTGGTGTGCAAGGAATTACAATTATCATAAATTGCATATAATGCTTGTAAAGTTGTTCGAATATCGTTAAAATCAATTTCCTGTGCATGCAATGATCTCCCTGAAGTTTGAATATGGTATTTCAACATTTGAGCCCGCGCATTTGCACCATACTTTTTGGCTAATGCTTTCGCCCAAATTCTTCTTGAAACACGACCGATTACTGCATATTCTGGATCAATACCATTGGAGAAGAAGAAAGATAAATTAGGTCCAAAATCATTGATACTCATCCCTCTACTCATGTAATATTCCACATAAGTAAAGCCGTTAGCCAATGTGAAAGCTAATTGTGTAATTGGGTTTGCACCAGCTTCCGCAATATGATATCCCGAAATTGAAACAGAGTAGAAATTACGTACAGCATTTTCAATGAAATATTGTTGGACATCTCCCATCAATCTCAAGGCAAATTCTGTAGAGAAAATACACGTATTCTGAGCTTGATCTTCTTTTAAAATATCAGCTTGAACAGTTCCTCTAACTTGTGTTAATGTTTCTGCCTTTATTTTTGAATAAACATCCAATGGTAATACTTGATCTCCAGTAACACCAAGTAACATTAAACCTAAACCATCATTTCCTTGAGGTAGTTCACCTTGGTATTTTGGTCGCTCAACACCTTTTGACTTATATATTGCAACAATTTTCGCTTCAATTTCTGATTCAAGATTATTCTCTTTGATGAACTTCTCGCAATTTTGATCTATTGCGGCATTCATGAAATAACCCAACATCATTGGTGCAGGACCATTAATTGTCATGGAAACAGAAGTCATTGGGTGACATAAATCGAATCCTGAATACAGCTTTTTCGCATCGTCCAAACAACAAATTGAAACACCTGAGTTTCCAATTTTACCATAGATATCAGGTCGCAAATCTGGATCATTTCCATACAACGTAACAGAATCAAATGCTGTTGATAATCGTTTTGCCGGCATACCTAGCGAAACATAATGGAAACGCTT
>JBEAUV010000277.1:0-3278 GCA_041161265.1 Bacteroidota bacterium
TTATTGTTTTTTCAAGTCTCATCTTATCTGTTGTTTTAGGTGGGTTTTTCGTGACCTATTTGCAACAAACCAATAAAGCGCAAATTATAAAATTATTATTGGCTTTTAGTGGTGGATTTCTGCTATCAATTGCTTTTACACATTTCATTCCTGACTTATACCATGAAGAATCTGCTTCTATTGGTATTTATATTTTAATTGGCTTCTTGATTCAATTGTTAATGGAGTTTTTCTCAGGTGGCATTGAGCATGGTCACGTGCATGTACACAAAGGACAAAAAATGCCATGGGGGATGTTTCTGTCGCTTTCTGTTCATTCAATATTAGAAGGAATTCCATTGGGAAATCAATTAATGGGATTTGAGATTTTAAGTTCGCATGATCATGGACATGACAATTCACTTTTATTAGGAATATTGTTTCATCAATTACCTGTTGCTATTGCATTAATGACTTTATTAGTGAATACAAATCTTACTTTGATTAAATCTTGGATTGTATTAATGTTGTTTGGAATAATGACTCCTTTGGGTGTAGCAATTGGCATGTTGACTTTACCTGGTGAATTTGGATTAGATTATCATGTAATTCTGGCGATTGTCGTCGGTATGTTCCTGCATATTTCGACAACAATCATCTTTGAAACGTCAGAAAACCACAAGTTTAATTTGCTGAAATTATTAGCGATTTTTGTTGGATGTGGATTAGCATTTGTGATGCACTAAGATGATTTTGGATTTAGGATTCGGGATTTGAAGGACCTAAAGAACAAAGTTAGAGTTCAACTCGCAATTTTTAATTAGCAACTTGTAACTAGCAACTTGTAATTAAGAAACCATTCTTTTAAACGTTCTCCACATAATGGATAGGTCAGTTCCTAAAGTTGGATTAGCAAGGTATTTTTTGTTCAATTCAATCTTAGCTGGCATGATAACTTCTATGTATGTCTTATGAGGATCCTCAGACTTACCTAAAATTTCATTTTCATTGAAATATTCCACAGAAGCATAATCAGTAATTCCCGGTTTTACATTGAGAATTTGTCGTTGGTCTTCAGAATATAAATCCACAAAATCTTTCACTTCTGGTCGTGGACCAACTATACTCATTTCTCCAATTAATACGTTGATAAACTGAGGGAACTCATCCAATTTGAATTTACGTAGAAAATGACCTGATTGTGTAATTCTAGGGTCTCGACCAACAGTTAGCTTTCCTAACTTGTCCGCGTCTTTTCGCATAGAGCGAAATTTCAAAATAAGAAATGGTTTTCCAAATCTCCCTATCCGTTCTTGTCGATAGAAAACACCTCCTTTTGATTCAAATAGAATCCAAATTGCCATTATTATCCCGACTGGTAAAAAGATCAGCAAAATGATAATTGAAACAAGAATATCGAAGATTCTTTTCATAAATGACCTCTATTAGCTTTTTCTAAAATGCTTTACAGAACTTGATTTACAGCATATACCACTGCACCTATCACTGTTTGAACTTGCTCATCTGTTAAATTAAAATAAACAGGCAAGGAAATCTCATTGTGATATTTATTCCAAGTTTCAGGGTAATCTTCCATTTTATACCCACGCTTTTTGTATGCTGTTAAAGTTGGCAATGGCAAGAAGTGAACATTTACAGAAACGTCTTGATCAAAAATCAATTGCATAATTGCATCTCGTTGTTCTTCAGTAATTCCTGCTATTCTTAATTGATACAAATGATAACTTGTAACTTTTGAATTTGTAGTATGTAAAGGGGTAATTGCCCAATCATGGTTAGAAAAAGCTTCGTCGTACAATTTGAAAATCTTTTCCCTACGGTCCAAGTTTTCTTGATAGCGTTCTAATTCAACTAATCCAATTGCAGCTTGTAAATCAGTCATATTACACTTAAAACCCGGTTCTTCAACATCATAACGCCAGTTTCCTTTTTGCGTTTTAGCCAATGCATCTTTGTTTTGACCATGAAGTATCATTGTACAAAAATCTCTATAAATATCTTCATGGTTAAATTCATCCGGCAAATTAAAACACAAAGCGCCACCTTCAGCGGTTGTCAAATTCTTCACTGCATGAAAAGAAAAAGAACTAATATCAGTTAAGGAACCAGAACGTTTTCCATTCATTGTAGCACCAAAACTGTGAGCAGAATCACTTATGACAAGTATTCGATTCAGTTGTTCTTGTAAATCATTATTTGGACTAAATTGCGATTGAATAGAAGCTTCTTTCACCAATGCATTAATCATGTCATAATCGCATGGAAAACCAGCTAAATCAACTGCTATTATTGCTTTTGTTCTTGGAGTTATTGCTTTACGGATTGCTTCAACAGAAATATTGAAATCTTCCTTATTGATATCAACCATGATCGGTTTCGCACCAGAATGAACAATCACATTCGCACTTGCACAATAGGTATAAGCCGGTAAAATGACTTCATCACCCTCTTTGATCCCCCACCAATTCAACAATACTTGCATGCCCATTGTCCATGAATTTACAGCAACAGTAGTTTGACAACCACAATATTCTGTAATTTTTTTCTCGAACAACTTCGTTCTTGGACCTGTAGTAATCCATCCACTTTTTAAAGCTGCCGTTACCTCATCAATAACTTTCTGATCTATACGTGGTGGTGAAAATGGAATCATGATTTGGTGAATTTGATTTGAGAATTATATGACACTTAAATGAACTCAAAGTTACAAATTATCTAGATAGGCGTTTTTGTTTATCTGAAGGTTTTTTTCTTAATAAAAGAAATTCTAAAATTCCTTTTAAATAACCCAAGCCATAACTTAAGTGTAAAACAGGAAATGTTTGAAAAACTTTAATAAAACCAATATCTACATTCTCCCTAGCTATTTTCAAAGAAAAATAAATGGAAATCAATAGATAGAGAATAAATGGAATGGAAAAAAACATAAAAAAATAAAATGAAATTAAGGGGCTTACAACCAACATTAATATATAAAGCGTAAACATAGGCGGAATCAATTGTCTGATTGTTGTGACTGCCTTATGCTTCTTATTTACATAAACTTTCCAATAACCATATTGAAAAAACTGCATCCACAGACCTTTGTAATTTCCTCTAACGTAATATTTTAAAGACATATTCACATTGAAGAATATTTTTCCTCCTGCATATAAAACCCTATAATTAAAATCATCATCTTGATTCCGAACTAATTCTTCATCAAAATAGCCTATTTTTTGAAAAACCCAAGCTGGATACATTGGAGTTCCAACTGTATCAACATAACCTGATTTGTC
>JBEAUV010000278.1:0-3258 GCA_041161265.1 Bacteroidota bacterium
TTATTACTGTGCTTGCGGCAGTAGATTCTTTAGATCGAAAAATCAAAAAAGATTTAAGTAGTTTAGATAAAAATACAATTTATTTAATGCGATTTACCTTTGGTCCTTCTGAAATTCCGCAATGGAAAAGAGAGCAATTTCCGAATGTGAAATACGATGAATACGAATATTTGAAAGGTGCTGTAAATAATACTAAAACAATGTGCTATCAGTTTTTCACAGGAAGTCAATCGGTTAAATTTGATGCAAATGTAGTTAGCGATGCAAATGTGGTTCCCGTTTCTTATGAATTTATTGATATAAATGGATTAGAATTTAATGAAGGTCGTTTTTTTAACGAAGCTGAATCTAATTCTGGTGCTGCACTTGTCGTTTTAGGATATGAAGTTGCCCAAGGACTTTTTGATGGCAATGAACCAATTGGTAAAAAAGTTCGTTTATACGGCCAAAAGTTCACGGTTGTTGGGGTTTTGAAAAAACAAGGTGCTGGAATGTTTGGTGATAATAATGACACTTCTATTTATTTGCCTGTCAATTTTATCCGAAGATTATATGGCGATAATAATGATGCTATGACTCCTGTAATTCTTATCAAGCCGGAAAAAGGGGTTGATATGGACGCCTATAAAGCGGAACTTACGCAAAAACTTAGGAATTACCGAGGGATGAAAACGGGCGAAATTGATAATTTTTTCATCAATGTATTATCAGGATTTACAGATTTGATCGACGGTATTATAGGTAAATTGAATTTAGTGGGTTGGATTATAAGCGGATTCTCCCTGTTGGTTGGTGGTTTTGGAATTGCCAATATTATGTTTGTTTCTGTTAAAGAGCGCACGAATTTAATCGGAATTCAAAAATCATTGGGAGCCAAAAACCGATTTATATTATTCCAATTTCTATTTGAAGCCGTTATTTTATCTGTAATTGGAGGCTTAATTGGGTTGTTTCTGGTTTGGATAATCTCAATTATATTAACAAATGCCTTGGATTTCGAATTCGTTTTAGGAGTTGGAAATGTAATTTTAGGAACTGGATTAGCTGCATTAATAGGATTGATTTCGGGAATTTTGCCCGCTATTTCAGCATCCAAATTAGATCCTGTGGAAGCCATTAGAACTGGGATGTAGGATTCTGAATATTATTTTAATCATAAAAAAAACACAAAGCATAACTTTGTGTTTTTTGTGTGTCTTTGTGATAAAAACTTATCTCACATTTATATTCTGAATCAAATCGATATATAAATTAATTTTATCTTTCAATTCTTTTCTTGGTGTAATAAAATCTAAAAAACCGTGTTCTAAAACAAATTCGGCAGTTTGAAATCCTTCTGGCAAATCTTTTCCAGTGGTATCTCGCACCACTCTTGGTCCTGCAAATCCAATTAAAGCGCCTGGTTCAGAAATATTAATATCACCTAGCATTGCATAAGAAGCAGTAGTTCCTCCCGTAGTTGGATCGGTACATAAAGAAATATAAGGAATTCCAGCATCGGCCAATTGCGCTAATTTTGCTGATGTTTTTGCCAATTGCATTAATGAATAAGCAGCTTCCATCATCCTTGCACCACCTGATTTTGAAATCATTACAAATGGCGTTTTGTTTTTTATAGCGTAATCAATTCCACGAGCAATTTTTTCTCCTACAACAGCTCCCATAGAACCTCCGATAAATGCAAAATCCATACAGCAAACCACCAAGTCTTTTCCTTTAGATTTTCCAACACCAGTACGAACCGCATCTTTCAATTTGGTTTTTTCCATAGCGTCTTTCAATCGGTCAGCATATTTTTTGGTATCTACAAAACGCAATGGATCTTTAGAGGTCATTTTAGCATCCAATTCCTTGAATTCGTTGTTGTCGAATAAAATTTCGAAGTATTCTTTACTTCCAATTCTAACGTGAAAACCATCTTCAGGACTTACCCAAAGGTTTCTCGCTAATTCGTCAGCATCGATAATTTTCCCTGTTGGGGATTTATACCACAATCCTTTAGGAACATCTTTTTTGTCCTCTGTTGCTGTAGTAATTCCTTTTTCTGTTCTTTTAAACCAAGGCATAATTTATTGTTTTTGTTAATGGTTGATGGTTGTTGGTTGATGGCAATCGGATTGAACCGACAACTAACAACCGACAACTAACAACTATAAAGTGTTCACGTTATTCAAATCTGCGAAAGCTTGTTCTAATCTCGCATTGAATGTCATTTCTCCTTCACGAACCCATCTTCTTGGGTCATAATATTTTTTATTAGGTTGTTCTGATCCTTCTGGATTTCCGATTTGAGTTTTCAAATAATCTATATTTTTAACCATATAATCACGAATTCCTTCAGTGTATGCAAATTGCAAATCGGTATCGATGTTCATTTTTATTACACCGTAACCAATTGCCTCTCTAATTTCTTCAACCGTAGATCCTGAACCTCCGTGAAATACAAAATCAACAGGATTTTTTCCTGTGTTGAATTTCTCTTGTACATAATCTTGTGAATTTTTCAAGATTTTTGGCGTCAATTTCACATTTCCTGGTTTGTAAACTCCGTGTACATTTCCAAAAGACGCTGCAATTGTAAAACGTGGACTTACTTTCAATAATTCTTCATAAGCATAAGAAACTTCTGAAGGTTGTGTGTATAATTTTGAACTATCAACATCTGAATTGTCAACGCCATCTTCTTCGCCACCTGTAATTCCAAGTTCGATTTCCAATGTCATTCCCATTTTGCTCATTCTTGCCAAATAGGTTTTGCAGATTTCAATATTTTCTTCAATTGGTTCTTCTGATAAATCAATCATGTGAGAACTATAAAGTGGTTTTCCTGTTTCAGCAAAATGGATTTCACTTGCGTCCAGTAAGCCATCAATCCAAGGTAATAATTTTTTTGCACAATGATCCGTATGAAGAATCACAGTTGCGCCATATGCCTCCGCCAAAGTATGAACGTGTTTTGCACCTGCAATTCCGCCTAAAATAGCTGCTTTTTCATTTGCATTTGACAATCCTTTTCCAGCATTAAAAATACATCCTCCGTTAGAAAATTGAATAATTACGGGAGCATTTAGCTTGGCTGCGGTTTCCAAAACTCCATTTATAGTGCTAGAACCTGTTACATTTATCGCAGGAAGTGCAAATCCTTTTTCTTTTGCGAAGCTAAAAATTTCTTGAACTGCATCTCCAGTTGCAACTCCAGCTTTAATGTTGTGTGACATTTTGTGTTGTTTAAAAGTTAAAGAGTGCAAAATTAATAAT
>JBEAUV010000279.1:0-3227 GCA_041161265.1 Bacteroidota bacterium
TTTGAAAAGAGTCATTAATTATCCTAGACGTGGAATCGGTAAGACATCTATTGAAAATATCATCATTGCTTCAAATAATTATGGTGTTAGTATTTGGGATGTAATTTCAGACACTCAAAAATATCCAGTTACTTTAAATGCTGGCACAAAAACAAAGTTGTATGAATTTACAACTATGGTCAAAAGTTTTACTGCCCAACTAGAAAAAATGAATGCGTATGAATTGGCGCAACACATTGCGAAATCATCTGGAATTTTAAAAGAATTGTACGGAGAAAAAGATAAAGGTCCAGAGGAAGTTGAACGTTATCAAAATATCGAAGCATTGCTTGCTGGTATTAAAGAATTTACTGTAAATCAAGAAGAAGATGCAAATCAGTCACTTTCTGAATTCATGATAGATGTTGCACTTTTAACAGATGCGGATGATGACAAAGGAGATGATAAAAATCATATTACCTTGATGACAATTCACTCTAGCAAGGGATTAGAATTTCCACATGTATTTTTAGTTGGATTGGAAGAAAACTTATTTCCATCTCAAATGGCATTGAACTCAAGGACAGAATTAGAAGAAGAGCGACGATTGTTTTATGTTGCGGTTACACGTGCAAAAGATACATGCACTTTATCATTCGCTACTTCACGGTTTATTTGGGGGAATTTAGTTTCTTCAGAACAAAGCAGATTCATAGATGAGATAGATCAACAATTTTTGAATTTTGAAACGCCACAGCGTGGGACTGGAAAATCTTTATCAGGTCGTTCAATGAATTTTGACCAACCATTTACAGGTGGATTAAATAAAACTGTGAGTTCACCAGGAGGTACTTTCAAATCTATCAACTCCGTAGGTAGTTCTCCAGATAAACAAGGTGTAACTGCGGATTTAAAAGTCGGTTACAACGTTATGCATGATCGTTTTGGTAAAGGGAAAATCACAAAAATGGAAGGTGAAGGAGCAGATAAAAAAGCAACTATTTTCTTTCCACATCATGGCGCAAAAACAGTTTTACTTCGATTTGCGAATCTAACTGTTTTAGAGGATTAAAAAAAAATCAGAAAGGATAACCAATTCCAAAATGGAATGTTGGAGCAAAAGGAGCTGGCAAAAAATCTTTATAATTCGCACCAAACTTATCGACTCCCTCTTTAATATATGCATCTCTTTCTTGAAAAACCCATCTGCTTCCTTGAGGTAATGCTGGATTTGTAATTGGAACACCTAAGTCAAATCGTACAACAAAAAAATCAAGATCAATTCGAACTCCTAAACCTGCTGAAACAGCTATTTGTTTGTACCAATTGTTCGAAATTTGTGCACCTACTCTATTAACATCTTCTCTAATCGTCCAAATATTTCCGCCATCAATGAAGAAGGCACCATTTAACAATGAGCTCATTTTAAATCTAAATTCAAGTGAAGTCCCAATTCTCAAATCACCAATTTGGGTAGCTGTTCTATTTGTGTCTAAATAGTATTTATAGGCTCCTGGACCTAAAGACCTTGCTCTCCACCCTCTATTATCATTGGATCCACCTCCGAAAAAACTATAATCATAAGGCATAGAAGTCAGTGTATTGGAGTATGGGATACCACCACCTACCTGCAACCTTGCGTGTATACTTTTTTTACTGTCGAATTTATTTGAAATTATAAAGTTGTTATCAAGTCTTGCGAATTGAGAATAGCCGACACCAAAAAAAGAATAACGACCATCACTTAACGTATCTTGATATTTTTGAAATAAGGACAAGATATTTCCTGCAGGATCAAAGCTTGAATTTAAATAAAGAGCAACATTCTTCTTTTTATTATCCTTTTCTTTATTGTTGTATTCAAAAGTTAATTTTAAATCTTGCCAAACAAATTGATCTGTATATGCATTATTTAAGAAAGGGTCATTTAAATCATCTAATTCTTGCTGAAATTCAGGATTGTTTTCTACGCTTACAAATTTTACAACAGATAATCCCGGTAAACCAATTTGAAAAATTTGAGTTTTAGAAACGAAAAAACGCCATAAATAATTCATTTGAAAAATTTGACGTTTGAAATCTGGCTGTAATTGATTGTTATAAGCAGCAGAAATAATTGTTCTTGGTCGCTGCCTTTTTGACAATGAAGTTACTTTTGTTGGAAACAATCCAGGCATATCAAGCTTCATACTTGGTCCAATATCAAATTGGTTAAAACTTCGTCTTGCTTTGTCGACATTATCTCCTTCAACAAAGACTGGAGGTTGTGATTCAAATCCACCTGTTAATGAGAATGTTAATTGTTGTGCACCTCCAAAAAGATTTTTATTGGTATAATTAATTGAAGCTGAAACTCCTAAAAAGCCATTGGAAGTTGTTGCTCTTGGCTCAAAACCAATATTTTGTTTTTGTGCTGGGGTCAAATAATAATGAACATCAACTAGATTTGTTCCAGGAATTTCAATTAACACTGGTTTTATTACTTTAAATACACCAAGTTGAAGCAATCGTGTGTACGTTCTTTCAAGGTAATATTCTTTGTAATAATTAGTGTGCTCTAAATAATTTTGAATTTCAATAATATCCGGATGAATTCCTAAATTCCCGTTATACAGAAAAGTCGCAACTCTTAAAGGGTCTATTTCATCTGAATTTCTTTTTTTAATCTCATTATACAAAAGAGTGTCTATTGCTCGAATAAATTGATTATCCAATAAAGTTAGACCCAATGACTCAACTGTTTGCTTAAAATTCCCATCAAAATTAGTCGAATCTGAAATATGGAAATAAACATCTCTAATTTGAGTTTCTTTATGTTTCACCTCAATCAAAGAATCCCTGTCACCTTCATATCTAAGCGTTCTATCGGAAAATCTGACACCTAAATTTACTCTCATCGTTGAAAAAATAGTATCAGCAATGAAGCTTAAATGAGCGCTACTAAAACCATACAACGTATTATCGCGCATATATTTAGCAACTCGTTCTCTATAATTATTCAAATAATCTTTATCGAATGATAATCCCACCAAACTTGAATTTTCTTCCTTCCTTAAAAACTTCGAGTAAATATTAGACACAACGTCATTGCTTGAAATTACATATACGGAATCGATCATGTATTGCGGTCCTGTTTCAATAGAGAAAAGAACTTTTGCTTTTCTTTTATAACTTACTTCACTTGAAACCTTATTGTAAAAGAACCCTCTGTTTTTTAAATAAACACTTAATTGCTCATTTGATTTGTT
>JBEAUV010000280.1:0-3207 GCA_041161265.1 Bacteroidota bacterium
GTTTATGACGGTTGGGAACGTGTGATTATCAATCATCGAAACCAATGGTTAGGTGCTGGAACACAATTTATGACGACTTCGATTGCTGCAGATGCCAATTTCGGGAAATCAAGAACGAACGACAAAGCATATGTTGGTTTAGGAATCATGTTTTATAATGATATCGGTGGAAACTCAAAATTTGGGAGCCAAACGGGTTCATTAACGTTAAGTGGAATATTACCAATGGGAGGTTCTGGCCATTCATTATCCGCTGGGATTCAAGGTGGTTTTGGTTCTAGAAAAGCAGATTTTTCGAATTTGACTTTTACCTCCCAATGGAATGGAACTAGTTATGACCAAACAATTGCTTCTGGCGAGGCAAATGGTATGGCATCATTTAAATATTTGGACGCTTCTGCAGGTCTTTATTATGTTTACGATGGAGGACAATCGTCGTTTAGTAGAAACAATGATTTTAAATTTCAATTGGGTGTTGGAGGGTTTCATTTGAACAAACCTGAATTGAAATATACCACTGTTACAGCTGGAAACTTGTACCGAAAATTCGTTATTCATTCGAGTGTAATATCAGATATTGCGAGCACGGATTGGTCCATTGACGCAAGTGCAGTTCAGTTTATTCAAGGACCACATCTAGAAACAATTCTAGGATTGATGCTGAGAAGACGTTTCCAAAATGGAACAAAAATCACTGGCTATTCTCAAGATGCGTATTTTGGATTTGGAACGTATTATCGATTTAAAGATGCAATATCACCATCCATAATGGTCGATTTTAAAGGCTTTAAGTTTGGCGTTTCTTATGATGTTACCGTTTCATCAATGCGTAAAGCATATACTGGAGGATCGCTTGAATTCTCACTTTCATACACGAACTTAAGTCATGCTTTATTCAAAACAAGAGGAAGATTTTAATTAAAGCCCATCTAGCCAAAAGCGGATGGGTTTTTTGTTGAGATTGAATATGTTGGAAGGAAACGGACATTGAACTTCGGACATCGAGCTTGTCGAGATGTCGAAGTAGCCGAGATGGAGTTTATCTTCTCACCAACGATCTAAAAAACTTGAAAATGTATTTACGAAATAAAAACATGATCAAAAGATAAGGAATCAGCATTAAGTATAAAATTCCAGTATTAATGCTTGAACCAAAAGATGCTTCCTCCAATTCACTTCCTTGTTCTGCCATTAATTTACATTGAGAACAACCTTGAGCTAAAAGCTCGTTATCACCTAAAATGATGAAAAACAATACGGCTAAAACAATCCACTTTTTCATACTACAAAAATAGCAATTTTATCTTTCTGTTTTTCATTAAGGGGAAGAATTTAGAGCGTAAAACCATTTAGATTAATTAGAATTAAAAACTCCGTAGGAGTGAAATGTTTTTAGCGACGGATGCAGTCCGTCGTTAAAAAGACAACAAAAATCGTAATCGTTTTTGGCGTGAGTTTTTGAATAAAAACCATGACAAAAACAAATAATTAGTGAAAGATTTATAGGGAACGGTAGTGATCAATGAGTGTCGAATAATTTCGTTTCAGGAAATTCAATTAACTTTGTGTTTAGAGCAAAAAATCCGCTATGAAGTATTTAATTTTTCTAATTCCTTTTTTCTTTGTTTCCTGTTCTGACTTGAAACCAACAAAATCTCTTCCGAAAGATCTTGATAGTTTATTAGTGATGTTTCCTGATAGCCTTGAAATCATCATTCTTCACGGAAATAAAATGATCAAGGATTTAAAATTCGAAAAGGCAATGGCTGATGGGGCGAAAGCTTTTCGTTTGGATAAAAACCGAATTGATGCACGCATGCTTTATGCAGATGTATTGAACAATCGTCCAAATCGCACACCTGATGATATTGCTACGGCTCAAACACAGTATAAATACATTGTAAAAAAACAAGCAAAAAACACGAAGGCTCTAGTTGGTTTAGCTTCAACCTACAGCCAACAAATGGATTTCGAGAAGTCATTTAAATACATCAACATGGCTTTACGAGTTGATCCTAAATACAGAGATGCTTATGTAATGAAGGGATCTAATTACTTGTTTTTAGGAAAAAAGGATTTGGCAAAATCTTCTTATGAAACGGCTGTGCAACAAGACCCAACTTTTTATGAAGCTTATTTAATGCTTGGTTCGCTCTATCAATCTGATAATGATAAAATCTGTATTGAATATTACAAAACTGCTGTTCAGTTGCAGCCGAAAAATCCGGAAGTATTGTTTTCATTGGCATACGCCGAACAAACATTTGAAGAACCAGAAAAAGCATTAGAAATTTACCGTCAAATGATTCAAATTGATACTGCCTATTATCAGGCTTTGAATCAAATTGGTGTGATAAAGCAATACAATTACAAAGACTTGGACAGTGCGATTTACTACTACAATTCAGCATTAAAAACAGAACCACGTTTTGTAGAAGCATGGCACAACTTAGGAACGTGTTATGAAGGACAAGGAAACGTTACAAGAGCGTTGCAATCATATGCAAAAGCGTTGAAATACAATCCAGAATTTAAATTATCTCGTGATAGAGCGAATGCATTGAAATGAAGCAATTAAATCCAAAAATTATTCAACTTATTGGTGATGCAGTTATTCCATTATTGGGTTTTTTCTGGTGGAATTGGAGCTTGTATTTTATCGTAATATTTTACTTACTTGATTATTTGAGCAACGAAGTAATTCTTAACCTGAAATCAAAAAAAATAACAACCTATCAAGAAATTGATTCTAAAATCTGGGTTAAAAAGGCTTCTCTGAGTTTCTTGTTATTTCTTCTAGGAATTGTTTTGGTGCACCTTTCAATGAAAATGTTGCATCCCCAAATTGATTTTTACAAAGAATTCATACAGTTTTTAAGTTACAAAGACATGGGAATTGCACAAGGCTATTTCTTGCTTCCATTAATTGCTTTAGTCGGATTTCAACGCTATAAAATGGAGTTTTTAATGCCGGCGAGATTCAAAACACTTACAATTCCAACCCTTTGGTCTTCCCATTTTAAAATGCAATTTATACTGATTGCATGTGTGGCTTTTACAATTGGTTTTCAATCGCTGATAGCGCTACCAGAAACAGTTTACATTATTGCGATTGTTGTGGTGACGAGTGTGTATCAGTTAGTAGAGGAAAAATAAAAATCGAAAAGAATTCGCTGGTTCGTTGAATTTAAAAAAATTCAACGAACC
>JBEAUV010000281.1:0-3198 GCA_041161265.1 Bacteroidota bacterium
CCAAAACCCCAGCTACTTTTCATTTAGATTAATTTTGTGAAAATAAGTTCAGATCTTGCTGCCAAGATCATATTGAGCCATAATTCTCGCCATTTCCAAATCCTTTTAACTCATTGTTGGTTCACCTCCATTAGCCTTTCCTTATGGTTTAACGAACTCACGATAGTTGAGGGATGCTTTCCAGAATACAGCAATTACAATAGGTCTGAAAGCGAATGATAACCAAGCGAAAAAATATGCAAATCTTCTGACATTAATAGCCATGTGTGAATCTGCCTCATCATCTGCGTCAGAATCGTGAACGAAAATCAAAAATACAATATCATAAATGAAGCTAATCATCATGAAAGCAACAAGCATTCTGAATGTTTTTCTTTTAAAGACATTTGGGTTAGTTACTGCGTAAATGCCAAGTGAGACTGCAGTCATAGACATAAAATCTGGTCTGTAAAACATTGCGAATGAAGTCATAACTAGATAAATCAAAAGAACAACTTTAGTTAAATTTTCATATGGAATTTTGTCATAACCGTATTTGCGCGCAAGTTCAGTGGCTTACACATCAAATTTCTCCTCAAGCTTTTTTTCTTATTAGAAATATAAATGATCTCCATTCTTTTCTTCATGGATCTCCTAACCTTCAATTTCTTTTAGTCGTTGATCTAAATTCTAAATTTCTTTATTGAGGAAACCAAATGGAGCTGATAGTTATTAAACATACATTTGAATTTACTTTTTTAGCGCGATAAGTTGCTCGATCTCATGTTTCTTAAGTTCTATTGTTCTTTCAATTCGCTATAGATCAGCTTCTATCAATTCAAATGTCACTTGTAAAGTCGCTGAACGGTTGTCATTTTCAATCGCTCTTATGAAGTACGGTTATTTAAGTGGGAACGTATGGTGTCTTATCGTATCTAAGAATAGTTCTTAGTTTATAACGACTTTATTTTGCTAGTCTTTAACTTGTATTTTTAACGGGTACTGGTCTTGGTCTATATCAAACTATATTTATTCGTTCCATTGGGGAGATGGACCCCTTTATTAGTTAGTTTGCATTGATTTATTACTTTATGAAAGGAAAACTTAGAACATTCCGATACCTTGTAAGTTAGCGGCACCTTAAACAAGAATCTTCAATGTTGTATTCTGTTTTCCACTGATTGCTCCTTACTTAACTGCTAATCTGGCAGAATTAAGTTACTATTATAGTTTAGTAATTTCAGCGTGTAAAACCATGATGGACTGTGTGTGCTCCTCATCAGTTGCGACAAGTTAGTTTTTTGTGTCTACATAGTGTTTTACAAACTCTTCTAATTCAATACGACCGCTATGATCAACATCACACTTATTAAACAATTCATCAATTATCTCTTATCGGTGATCTTCGTCTATGCCCTACTAAGCAAGGAAACGATTCATCTCTTATTTATCAACTCGACCATCGCGATCAATATCAATTTTGTTGAACTCAGTCGTAAGTTTCCTTATTTCTTAATCAGTGGTTGACAGCATAATATTAAATTATTTAAATTTCTCAAATAATCTTAAGTAAACTTTCAGGTTTTGTAGAAATATTCCAAAAAACAAGGACCATGAAAACCTTGTACAAGATTAAAAAGCTTTTTAAATACTGGGCTAATACAATAATCCAATTTTGACTATTAATTCCCGTTTCAAGTTATCCTTCTTCCCCGTCTTTCATAAATTGCCAAATAACATCATAAACAATTGAAATTAAAAGTCCGGCCACTAGTGCTCGGAATTATTTTTGATAATTCTTTTTTTCTTTTTCACTAAACAATTTTCATTTTTGAAACTTACATAATAGTGGGATTGTTGTCTTTCTCGTCTGCTGGTACTCCAATTGATTTCGGGTTTTGAACTAGATAAATTGAAATTGCACAAATAGTTACATTCAATGAATCAGTTCTACTCAGTGATGTGAGCAAAACTAGAACTGTAAAAATTATGATTGACCAATATGTAGCAACAATCCAAGCTTTTGGAGGCAAATTAAGCTGTTTTTCTACTTTTGTAATTACTTATTTTTCCCATGGTTTTACTTCTAAATCTATTTAATCCATCAGGTTTTCAACTTGCAATTTTGCAATAAAAATACCAGCGAAAGGCTCTTATAAATCATTCATTTTCAACTTTGAAATTTTTAATTGTTCTTCGTCAAAATCTACTTCTTCATCTAATTTCTTCATAATATCTTTAAGTAGCTTTGTCCTTGAATATATCCATTATAGAGCAAGTCTTACTTTAGATTTACTATTACCTAGAGTATAAAGTTCATCCTTTTTTAATTAATCGATTAATTCATTACTCTAGTCAAGTTTTCGAGCTCTTGACCTATTTAGTGAAGTGGACATTAAGTCGAATTGATCATGTTGACTAAGAGAGATTAAATTGATTTCTTTTTTACGACCTTCCATCACTCTATTGCCATTAAACAACTAAATACTAATATTCTCTTTGCCTGTAAAAATGTCAAAGTGAAATAGCTCATCCCAAACAGGATTTCTAATAGCTCGTTCAACATTTTTAGTTGTAAAATTTTGATTTCCTACTGTTATTTTAATTATAGGATTTGAACAATCTAAAATTTCCTAACCGTCAATCACATGAACTGTTAAAGTACTACCTTCCATAATTTTTCCAAAAGCTGGATTAGGATGATCATATTATGAAAACTTTTCATTTTTCAACTCATCTAACTTATTTTACATTAGAATCTTGCGTTCCTTCATGTCTTTAATTTTCTCTTGTAGCTCAGTAACTTTTATCTAATATTCTTAATATTAAGCTTGATAACCATCGATAAATTCATCTATACTGACCTAAGCATCATGATTTTTATCCATCTTTATGAACATTTCACGCACTAAAACTTTAAACTTTTCAGATTGTTCTTCAGATAAACTTCCTTTAATATTCTTACGCAGTTATTGATAAAATTCTTCTTGTGTTAAGAAATGGTCCATTCCAGCAGCAATATCAAATTCCTACCTTAGCTTTTACTTTAGCGAATTAAACTATCGCTCATCTAATATTTCTTGACGACTGATAGATAAATTTTTATTCATTGGTGATCCTGCAGATTATCTTGAAATTGGTGGACTTAGCGCGCGATCTAAGTCTCTAAAATTGTTAAATGGAATTGTTTCGGTCATTATTTTTAATAATTTAAATCGC
>JBEAUV010000282.1:0-3172 GCA_041161265.1 Bacteroidota bacterium
TAATAATACTGTTCATAAATCCCATCTGATATTATCGGAAGTTCAAATTTAAGCAATTCTCTGAACTTGTGTGCTTGAAATTAATGTAATACCGATATGTTAATTTATGCATGCTAAAATATAACGTAAAACTGAATGTGGAATTTTATTATCAAACCGTTGCTCGTTGAACAAATACTAATGCTGTAATGGAGAATACCGTTGCTCCGTTAAGAGCAAACTGTTTTTAGCACCATAGGTGCAAATTGTTTTAGCTCCTTAGGAGCGACCTGTTCAATCTATCCATTCAAATAAATATTTTTCATTGTATTCAATGTCAAATTTTTGTAAAAATTCAAGATATTCTTCTTTAAATGATTGTTTTTTATGATGTTCTTCTTGATTTAATATGTATTTGATAACATTGTCTATTTGGCTTTTTGAATAGGAAAACGCACCAAAGCCTTCTTGCCAATTAAATTTTCCGTTCATCCAATTGTTGTCATTTATGAATTTGGAAGAACCTGCTTTTATATCTCGCACCAAATCTGAAATTGTAATGGAAGGTTTTATGCCAACCAATAAATGAATATGGTCGTGCATTGCAAAAATGGAAAGCATTTTTTGATCTCTATTTTGTACAATTCCTGTAATGTATTTATGCAATTGTTCTCTGTTCTCTTTTGCAATTAGATTTTGTCTGCCTTTTACAGCAAATACTATTTGAATATAAATTTGTGTATAGGTATTTGGCATTTTATTTTACAGGTCGCTCCTAGGGAGCTTTTTAATGTTGTTATTTTATTTTCCATAATCAGTTTGCCCCGACGGGGCGTAATATAAAGATAGCCATATTTAATTAAACATTTCTTCCTTAGAAGAAATAAGAGAACGGAAATTCAAAGGGTATAAACTATATTTGCATGTGGCAAAAGATAATTTTGTATCACTTATTTGAACAATGAATAATTCGAAAAATAAACTTTTATTAATAACTCCACCGTTCACCCAACTGAACACGCCTTACCCTGCAACAGCTTATTTAAAAGGGTTTTTGAATACAAAAAACATTCAATCTGTTCAAGCTGATTTAGGAATTGAGGTTATTTTGGAAGTGTTTTCCAAGGAAGGATTAATAAAATTGTTTGCAGAAATAAGTAAAAAGTCCAAAGAACTTTCAGAAAATGCTGAACGGATAATTGCTTTAAAAGAAGAATATATTTCTACGATTGACGCAGTAATTTTGTTCTTACAAGGAAAGAATCCAACATTATCTCACCTCATTTGCCAAGAAAGCTTTTTACCAGAAGCAGGACGATTTGACCAACTTGAAGAATTGGATTGGGCGTTTGGAATCATGGGAAATCAAGATAAAGCAAAGCATTTAGCAACACTTTATATTGAGGATATTTCTGATCTAATTGTTGAATGTGTTGACGAACATTTTGGTTTCAGTCGTTATGCAGAAAGGCTCGGGATGTCGGCAAATAGTTTTGATGAAATCTATTCCTCACTCCAAAAGGAATTGACTTACATTGATAAAATATTTCTAGAAATTTTAGCAAATAGGATGGAGGACGTTCAACCTCAAATGGTCGCTTTTTCTGTCCCATTTCCTGGTAATTTATATGCGTCTTTTCGAGCGGCACAGTTTATTAAAAAACACTATCCAGCAGTTAAAATTGCAATGGGAGGTGGATTTCCAAATACTGAATTGAGGTCATTAAGTGATGATCGTGTATTTGAGTTTTTTGATTTCATTACGCTTGATGACGGTGAACGGCCGATTGAAAATTTGATTCAACATCTAGAGGAAAAAAGATCAATCACAGATTTAAAAAGAACCTTTACTATATTGGATGGAAAAGTTGCATATATCAACAATTCTAAAGATCTAGATTACAAACAAGCGGAAGTAGGAACACCAGATTACAGTGATTTGAAATTGGACAGTTACATCTCCGTAATTGAAATTGTGAATCCAATGCACCGTATGTGGAGTGATGGCCGCTGGAATAAACTGACAATGGCGCACGGTTGTTATTGGGGGAAATGTACGTTTTGTGATATTTCTTTGGATTACATCAAGCTTTATGAACCTGTCACCGCCAGTTTACTATGCGATAGAATAGAGGAGTTGATTGCTCAAACAGGTCAAAATGGATTTCATTTTGTTGATGAAGCGGCTCCACCTGCCTTGATGCGCGCATTAGCCTTGGAGATTTTAAGGAGAAAACTAACGGTGAGTTGGTGGACAAACATTCGTTTTGAAAAAAGTTTCAGCAAAGATTTGTGTTTATTGCTCAAAGCTTCTGGTTGTATTGCTGTTTCTGGTGGACTAGAAGTGGCATCTGATCGTTTGTTGGAATTAATCGACAAAGGAGTTTCCGTTTCACAGGTTGCACAAGTGACAAGGAATTTTACTGAAGCTGGAATCATGGTTCACGCCTATTTGATGTATGGATATCCAACCCAAACGATTCAAGAAACAGTTGATTCCCTTGAAATGGTGCGACAATTATTTGAAATCGGAATTTTACAATCAGGTTTTTGGCATCAATTTGCTTTGACAGTGCACAGTCCAGTTGGTTTAGACCCATTGAAATATGGTGTTCTTAAAGAAACAGAAGAAATTGGAAGTTTTGCGAATAATGATGTTCAATTCAAGGATAAAACAGGTATTGATCACAACTTGTTCAGTTATGGTTTAAAGAAATCATTGTACAATTTTATGCACGGAATTGGGTTTGATTTACAGTTACAGGAATGGTTTGATTTTAAAATACCGAGAACAAAAATCGCACATAATTTCATTGAAACAGCTTTAAACGAGGAAGATGCCATTTTTATTAAACCTTCCGCTAAAGTTGTGTGGATTGGGAATTCTCCTTCTATTCGTTTTTTTACCAAGACGAAAAAAGGACGTGAATTTGACATGGCAGAAGTTAAAATTCATACAAAAAAAGAAGCTATTATTGTTGCTGTTTCTAAAAGTGAAGGAGAGTGGTTGATGTCAATTTTTGAATTGATTGCTGTATCAAATAAGAAAATCCTAACGTTTCAAGAAGTTCGTGAGCATTATGAGAAATCGAATACCGAAGATTTCGAACCGTTCTTTTATGGGAAATCAATGTATACACTCAGAGATGCTGGGCTGTTGATTTTATAAATCTCCTCCCTTGAGGGAGGAAGT
>JBEAUV010000283.1:0-3169 GCA_041161265.1 Bacteroidota bacterium
ATCAAAAAACACCGTTGCATCTTCAATTGTCATGTCCAACACATCAGAAATTGATTTCCCTTTGAACCGAACTTCCAATGTTTCACGGTTATAACGTTTCCCGTTGCAATTTTCACATTCCACATAGACATCTGGGAGGAAACTCATTTCAATTACTTTTAATCCACCGCCTTTGCATGTTTCACATCTTCCACCTGTTACGTTGAATGAAAATCTACCAGCTTTATATCCCCTAATTTGAGCTTCTGGCAAACCTGCAAACAAGGATCTGATTTCGTCAAATACTTTGGTATATGTCGCAGGATTTGAACGTGGTGTTCGACCAATCGGGCTTTGATCTATTTCGATTACTTTATCTAATAATTCTAAACCTTCAATACTTTTGTACGGTAAAGGCTTTTTAACACCATTATAAATATGAGCCAACAATATTGGATAAAGCGTTTGATTGACCAACGATGATTTTCCACTTCCAGAAACACCTGTTACACAACAAAATGTTCCCAAAGGAATTTTCAGCGTGACATTTTTCAAATTGTGTCCAGTTGCACCTTTTAAAACGAGGTGTTTTCCATTTCCCTTTCTGCGCTTTTTTGGAATTTCAATTTTCAATTCCCCTGTTAAATATTTTGTTGTTAAGGAATCAACGGTATTCAATTCAGAAATCGGTGCAGCATTGATAATTTGTCCACCATGAATTCCAGCTCCAGGCCCAATATCCACCACAAAATCTGCTGCTTCTATCATTTCCTTGTCGTGCTCAACAACAATTACAGAATTACCAGCATCTCTCAAACGTTTCAATGATTTAATCAAACGGGTATTATCTCGCTGATGCAAACCGATTGAAGGTTCATCTAAAACATACAATACATTCATTAATTCAGAACCTATTTGAGTTGCCAATCGAATTCGTTGGGCTTCGCCACCTGATAATGTTTTGGCAGAACGGTGCAATGTCAAATAATCCAATCCTACTTCCAATACAAAATTCAATCGTGTTTTAATTTCTTTTAAAATCTCCTTTCCAATAAATAACTGATCCGAAGTCATTTTCGCTTCTAATTGCTGGAACCAATTGGATAATTCAATCAAATCCATTTGAGCCAAATCACCAATGTGCTTGTCATCAAATTTGAAGAAATGGGCTTCTTTTTTCAATCGAGTTCCTTCGCAAGTTGGACAAATAACTTTGTTCATAAAGCTTTGTGCCCAACGTTGAATCGGAGCTGAACTTTCTTCTGAATGCCGAGAAACAAAATTGATGATACCTTCGAAAAGGATATTGTTATTCTTTTTTGAACGTTCAATGTCTTCATTTCCATAAAGCAAGACGTTCATTATATCTTCAGGAATTTCTTCCAAAGGAGTTGTGATGGAAAAGTCTTCTTGTGTCAAATAACTTTCCAACTTATCAAAAATCCATGTTTTCTTGTATTCTCCAAGTGGAGCAAAACCACCTTTCTTTATAGATAATTTTGGATTTGGAATGATCTTCGTGATATCAGCTTCCGAAACTTCACCTAACCCACTGCATGTTTGACAAGCACCATAAGGAGAATTGAATGAAAACAAACTAGGTTCTGGTTCTGGGTAAGAAATTCCAGAAGTTGGACACATCAACGAACGACTAAAATGGCGTACTTTTTCCGTTTCAAAATCCAATACCATCATAGCTTTATTACCATGTTTCATGGAAGTAATCACAGAATCATAAATCCGTTTGCGGTCTGTTTCTGCAATTTGTAATCGGTCAATGACCAAATCAATATCGTGAATTTTGTATCGATCCAAGCGCATTCCTTTTTCAATATCTTTTATCTCTCCATCGACACGAACTTTTGTAAAACCCATTTTTTGGATTTGCTCAAACAATTCGCGGTAATGACCTTTTCGGCCTTTCACTTTTGGTGCAAGGAAAATTACTTTTTTTCCTTCGTATTGTTCAATAATCAAATCCACAATCTGATCATCGGAATACTTCACCATTTCCTCCCCTGTTTCATACGAATAAGCAATACTTGCTCGGGCATACAATAATCGTAGGAAATCATAAATTTCTGTAATAGTACCTACAGTAGAACGAGGAGAACGCGAAACCGTTTTTTGTTCAATCGAAATTACCGGGCTTAAACCATTGATTTTATCAACATCAGGACGCTCTAATCCACCAAGAAATTGACGAGCATAAGCGGAAAATGTTTCAATATAGCGTCTTTGTCCTTCCGCAAAAATAGTATCAAATGCCAAGGACGATTTGCCACTTCCACTCAAACCAGTGAATACAACCAATTGATTGCGTGGAATTTTAAGATCAATATTTTTTAGATTATGTTCTCTTGCTCCAAATACTTCGATATATCCGTCTTCTGGCTCTTTCAATTTAATTGTATGATTTGTACGGTTTAAGTTTACAGTTCTTTGCCGGAAGTTTCACCGTGTAAGTGTGATTTTTAATTGTCAATTTATTCGTCAAAATCCACGGATTCAATTTTATCAAAATCTTATAATTAATTCCCTTTTCCTTTGACCATTCTGCCAAGTTTGAGATAGAACTTTTCACTAAAACATTTTTTGTGCAAAATGGTTCATATAACTCAATTTCATTTGAATTGAAACCATAGTCCTCAGGATGCTCAAAAATTAATTTCACGGCTAAAATTCGATAGACATAACGTCCCGTTTCAGAATTCATGTGCGTATCAAAATAATTATCTGTTTGTTGCCAACGCATATCACTTCTCACTCCTCCAATTCCACGATTGTAGGATGCTGCAGCCAACACCCAGTTTTTCAACGTATCATGTGCATATTTCAAATATTCACAAGCAGCAATTGTACTTTTCTCAATATTCAATCTTTCGTCCACTTCATCATTCATGATCAAATCATGTTCTTTTGCTGTACCCGGCATGAATTGCCAAAATCCTTGCGCTCCGGCCGGACTAACAGCCTGAATTAAATTGCTTTCAATCACAGCCAAATATTTGAAATCTTCCGGAATACCATTTGCTTTTAAGATGCGCTCAAGTTCAGGAAAATAACGATTTGCTCGTTTCAATGCTTGAATGGTTGAACTTTGAAAATAGGCATTCACCAACAATTCTTTATCTAATCGTTCACGAATATCTTCATCTTCTAAATTTACAGTTTGTCCGCAAAATACAAG
>JBEAUV010000284.1:0-3150 GCA_041161265.1 Bacteroidota bacterium
GTGAAGATTCTCTCATATCAACGGCTATTACCTTAGCGCCTTTATTTAGTAGATTTAAAACCATCTCTCTTCCGATGCCATTTCCACCACCAGTGACAATTACTCTTTTGTTATTTACCTGCATAATGTATTTTTTCTTTTGGGTTCATTGTTTTTTCAGCCTCTACAATATTCTCAATGCCTTTTATAAGCGCATCTGGATTGAACGAAATACTGTCAATTCCATTCTTTACAAGAAATTTCGCATATTCTGGATAATCGCTCGGAGCCTGGCCACATAACCCCGTGTGTGTGTTAGTTTTTTTAGCCTTGGTCAATGTCATTTCTATCAATTTCATGACGGCCGGATCAAATGGGCTGAATATTTCACTCAACAATTCTGAGTCCCTATCTGCTCCAAGAGTTAATTGCGTTAAATCGTTCGATCCAATAGAAAAACCATCAAAATGTTCTGCAAATTCTTCTGCTAAAATAGCATTGCTTGGAATTTCAATCATAACATATATTTCCAAGTCATTTTCTTTCCTCTTTAAACCACATTTACGCATAACATCTATTACTTTTTCTGCTTCAGTAACAGTTCGACAAAAAGGAATCATCAGTTTTACATTTGTGAACCCCATTTCATCCCTCACTATTTTCATTGCTTTACATTCCATCTCGAAAGCATCTTGGTACATTGGATGGTAATAACGTGAAGCGCCTCTAAATCCTATCATCGGGTTTTCTTCGTTTGGTTCAAATTGTTTTCCTCCTAAAAGATTGGCATACTCGTTCGATTTAAAATCACTCATTCGAACAATTACATCCTTAGGGTAAAATGCAGCTGCCATTTTTGCTACTGCTTCTGCCAATTTATTGATGAAATATTCTTCTTTATTAAGAACAACACGTGTAATCTTTTCAATTTTTGATTTAGCATCAGCATCAACAAGTTGATCAAAATGCTTTAGAGCCATTGGGTGAATACCGATTGAATTACTAATGATGAATTCCATTCGAAGTAATCCAACACCATCATTGGGTAGCAATGAATTTACAAATGCTTCATCTGGGTGAGCAAGTATGAGCATTACTTTAGTTTTTGTTTTTTGAATGGTTGAAATGTCTATTTCTTTTTCTTCCCATTTTAACTGTCCATTAAAAACTTCCCCTGTATTTCCTTTTATGGTAGAAACCGTAATCAGTTGACCATCTTTTATTTTTTGTGTTCCATTGGTTGTTCCTACAATAGCTATTGCGCCAACTTCACGCGCCACAATTGCAGCATGAGAAGTACGACCACCTTGATCTGTAATAATTGCTGTTGCTTTTTTCAAAACTGGATCCCAATCAGGGTCGGTGCGCTCAGTAACGAGAATTTCACCCTTATTCAATTTCGATATCTCGGAAGGAGAATGCAATATCCTTGCTTTCCCTGAAACGATTTTATTCCCCAAACCTGCGCCTGAGCAAAGCACCTCCCCTTTTTCGAGCATTAGATATTGCTTATAAATAGTTTGTTTCTTATTACTGTGCACCGTTTCAGGTCGAGCTTGTAAAATATATAGTTTGTTATCTTTTCCATCCTTTGCCCATTCAATATCCATGTGACGCCCATAATGTTCTTGAATAATACAAGCCCATTTTGCTAATTGAATTATTTCTTCATCTTTCAATACATATTTATTCCTTTTTTCTTCTGCAGTGTCTGTGTTAATCACAGCATCTTCCGGCCCAACTATGGCATCAGTCATAATCGTGGAGTAAACCATTGTTTTGTTTTTGCTACCGAGTTTATGCGCAATTATTGGATTTTTCACTTTCCCAAGAAAGGGTTTATAAACAAGAAATTCATCCGTATTAATTGTTCCTTGCACCACATTTTCTCCTAAACCCCATGCTCCTGAAATTAACACAACTTCCTCAAAACCTGAATCTGGATCAATCGTAAACATAACACCTGAACTAGCTATGTCTGAGCGAATCATTGTCTGAACACCAATAGACAATGCTACTTTCATGTGATCAAAATTATTGTCTGCACGGTATTTAATTGCTCTGTCTGTAAATAATGAAGCATAGCAGCGATGGCAAGCTTTAATTAAATTCAATTCTCCTTTGACATTTAAATAGGTTTCTTGCTGGCCTGCAAAACTTGCATTCGGTAAATCTTCAGCTGTTGCACTGCTTCGAATCGCAAATGTTTTATCGTTACCTGTCGATTTTTCCAATTGTCTGTAAGCTTCTTTAATTTCATTTTGCAAATTCAATGGAAATATTCCTTCCACTATTTTGTTTCTTATTTGAAGCGCAATCGATGAAAGGTTATTAAATGTAATTGTATCCAATCCTGCCAATAATTGACTGATAACTGGCGCCAACTTATTTTCTTCCAAAAATTCCCAATAGCCGTCTGCTGTAACAGCAAAGCCTTCAGGAATGAAGATTCCTTTTGAAGATAGTTTTGAATACATTTCACCAAGTGATGCATTTTTCCCACCAACCAGTGGAATATCTTCAATTTTAATTTCAGAAAAATGTTTAATCGATTTCATATTTTACACGTTCATTTATCGTTTGTAATATCCTGATACTTTAGAAGTATTCATTATAATTAAATACTACTCATGCTATAGATCTGTTGGTTTTCCAAAAGTGCGGGAAGCAATTTCTTTTCAGCAATAAATGGAATGCCGTAAGTCTTTTGAGCGTATTTTATTTTTATCGTATTAATGACATCAATTTCAGCATGAGCCCGACTTTTCAAAATAGGATCGCTAATTCCTTCTAACATCGAGAGACTTTGATTTATCAACCAGGCGTAAGGCTTTATTCCTGCCCTAAATAAATCGTCCTGCAAAGAACCGGCTTCGCGCATTGGCGTTGTTTCTGGTAATGAAACTAGAATTATTTTGGAAAGTTTGGGATCTTGCAAGGACATATAAGGTGTCCTGAGTCGACCGGCATTCACATTATTTCTCATAATATCACGATGGTAGCTTCCTGCAGTATCCAACAATAAAAGTGTATGTCCTGTAGGAGCTGTATCCATGACTACAAATTTCTTTTTTGCCATACTAATCGCTTTCGAAAAAGCATTAAAAACGGCCACTTCTTCAGTACAGGGCGATTTTAAATCTTCCGCTATTAATTTTTTCCCTTCCTCGT
>JBEAUV010000285.1:0-3138 GCA_041161265.1 Bacteroidota bacterium
GTATTTTCACTTCCAAATGCCGAGAACATTTTTTGTCTGTGCGCAGGAACTGGATAATAAATCATTGATGGAACATCTTTTGTTGCTAAAAAAGCATTTAAAGCGTCGCGATCTAACCCTTCTAATTTCAGTGTATATTGATGAAAAACATGATTCGATTCTAGTCCTCTAACCGGAGTTTTAATTTGACTAAAAGTCGAAAAGAACGCATCGTAATGATCTGCAACTTTTCTTCTAGCCAAAATGTATGAATCCAGTTCTCGTAATTTTATTCTTAACACAGCTGCTTGGATACTATCTAAGCGAGAATTACAACCAACTATATCATGGTAGTATCTTTTACTTTGACCATGATTCGCAATCATTCTCATTTTAGCAGCTAATTCGTCATTGTTTGTGCAAATAGCTCCACCATCGCCATAACAACCTAGGTTTTTAGACGGGAAAAATGACGTACATCCAATATCGCTAATAGTTCCTGTTTTAGATACCTTTCCATCCTCATGGAAATAATCACTTCCAATTGCTTGTGCATTATCTTCTATAACGAATAAATTATGCTTTTTGGCAATTTTATTGATCGCATCCATATTTGCAGCTTGACCATATAAATGAACGGGTACAATTGCTTTTGTTTTTGGGGTAATAGCTGCTTCAATTACTGTAGGGTCAATACAAAAAGTATCCTTATCAACCTCAACAAAAACTGGCTTCAAACCAAGCAATGCCATCACTTCGGTTGTTGCGATGTATGTAAATGAAGGAGTAATTATTTCATCACCAGGTTTTAAATCTAATGCCATCAATGCAATTTGCAAAGCATCTGTCCCATTTGCGCACGGAATAACGTGCTTCACACCAAGGTAAGTTTCCAATTCACTTTGAAAAGCACTAACCTCAGGGCCGTTAATGAATTGTGCATTTTCAATAACGTTCATAATTGCTGAATCAATCGCAGGTTTAATCTTCTGATACTGCGATATAAGATCAACCATTTGTATTTTTTTCATCTACGGATGGTATTAACGAATATAAGGGGATAAAGATAATTTATAATTATGAATATCGGTTTTAAGATGAAAGAATTTTGAGTGTTTCAGAATGGATATTTCTTGATTCAAGTTCATTCGTTCAATA
Organism: Bacteroidota bacterium; assembly: GCA_041161265.1. Taxonomy (GTDB): domain Bacteria; phylum Bacteroidota; class Bacteroidia; order Flavobacteriales_D; family Crocinitomicaceae; genus M0103. The sequence goes on from JBEAUV010000285.1 coordinate 1,138, forward strand.
ATTTATACATTTTACATTTTTTAGCAATAAAACCAATAAAATGCGTTTAAATTTGACACATGAAAAACAGCGTTCTAATACTTTCTTTTTTTCTTATTGGCATTTTCACCTTTGGGCAGCGAAATGTAAAGGATTCAATTATTGGAACACCATGGGTTGGAGTGCATTATGGCGGAAATTGGACATCTGGTGATTTAGCTGACAATTACGGTTATATGAGTCATGTTGGATTTTTGGCTGGTTATAAAACAAATAAAAATTGGTTTTTAGGATTCGATGCAAATTTCATGTTTGGCAATCAAGTGCGTGTTGCAGGATTATTTGATGATTTAATAGATTCTTACGGCAACATCACAGACATCAACGGCGATATTGCAAAAGTACTTGTATATGCCCGTGGATTTAATGCCAACTTTGCTATAGGAAAAGTATTTCCTGTATTGAGTCCAAATAAAAACTCGGGAATATTTGTGCACGCTGGAATGGGTTATTTGCTGCATCACATTCGCATTGAAACACAAGATCAAGTAGTTCCACAAATAGAATTGGATTATAAAAAAGGATATGATCGATTAACAATAGGTCCAAATATTCATGAGTTTGTTGGTTATTCATTCATGTCTAATAGTGGATATTTAAATTTTTATGGTGGTTTTTATTTCCAGCAAGGATTCACTAAAAATCAACGGACAATCAATTTTGATCAACCAGAAATTCCAGTTTCAACTGCAACAAAATTTGACATTCAATATGGTTTTAAAGTCGGCTGGTTTATCCCTTTCTATAAACGTTTGCCAAAAGATTATTATTTCGATTGATGCACATTCTCTACAATATTGGCATTAAGGCTTATGAAGCAGCACTTCATATTGCGGCAAATTTTAATCCAAAGGCAAAAGCATGGGTGAAAGGAAGAGAAGGTTATTTCAAACAATTACCAGCCGTTCCAGATAAAAAGGTTGTTTGGTTTCATTGTGCTTCGTTAGGTGAATTTGACATGGCTTTACCAGTAATGAATAGTTTGAAAGATAAATATCCTTCAACCTTTATTTTGGTGAGTTTCTTTTCTCCATCTGGCATGGAACATTATCACAAACGTATTCACAAAGTTGATTTAGCTGTTTATTTACCAAGTGACAGTCCCGCAAATGCACAAAAATTCATTGCTCATTTCAAACCTGAAAAAGCTTTCTTCGTGAAGTATGAATTTTGGTCGAATTATATTTTCGAGGCTAAAAAACAAGATGTTCAAGTATTTTCATTGTGTTCCATCTTTAGAGATGACCATCGATTCTTCAAATGGTATGGTGGATTTTTTAGAGATACATTAAGACAAATTGATTTTTTCTATACACAAAATGAACGTTCCTCTTTATTATTAGCAGATATTGAAATCACTAATTTTATTACAGCAGGAGATACCCGTTTTGATCGCGTGATAGAAAACAAAAAGCAACTTGTTCCCAACGAGAAAATTGAATTATTCTTAAAAGCCGAAAAAGCAATTATTTTGGGCAGTACATGGCCAAAAGATGAAGAAATACTAATTCCATTCATATTAAAAAATCCTACTCAAAAATTCATTATTGCGCCACATAATATTGATGAAGCGCATATTGTTTCGATTGAACAACAGTTAACTGGAAAGACAATTAGATATACAGACGAATCACATTCAGATTCACAGGTTTTAATTTTAAATACAATAGGTAATCTCTCAAATGCCTATTCATATGGTAAGATGGCTTATATCGGCGGCGGATTTTCTGGATCACTTCATAACATTCTTGAACCTGCTGTTTTTGGACTACCAGTTATTTTTGGCCCTAAATTCAAACGTTTTCCAGAAGCAAGTATGTTTCTGCATGCAGGAATTGGGTTTACGGTTAACAACCTGTCTGAGTTTGAAAATACGTTTCTTGAAATTGATCAAAATCTATCTCAACTTTCCGAAAAGACAGAAGCCATCGTTCTAAAAAATACTGGGGCTTCTTCAAAAAT
>JBEAUV010000286.1:0-3119 GCA_041161265.1 Bacteroidota bacterium
TTTTGATCTATTAAATTCACTTCATAATATCCTGGTGATGCTGATTCGTCAGAGTGAGAAAATGAAGATCCATATCCTTTTTTGCTTAAATATCCTGGAACGGTTTTCGGAGTGCCACTTTGAGGAACAATCAATAAATCACAATAATCAGGCACACCAGTTCCACTTAAGTGTGTATGACTAAAACCATAAATTATTGAATCAGAATAATGGTAGCCAGAGCAACCATCCCAACCGTCATATCGTGTGTCAGGACTTAATTGCATCATGCCAAATGGGGCAGAAGCACCTGGAAAAGTGTGTCCGTGTCCTCCAGTTCCAATAAACGGATTAACATAAGAAATATAAGCTGTTTTTTCAGAAGAATTAGACGATTTCCTCGTTTCAACGTCTACGTATTTTTTTCTTGTTGTTTGGCTTTCCTTTAATGCAGTTACACTTTTGTTTTGAGCAAATGAACTGAGATTCAATAAAACAAAAACGGCAAGTGAACTTATTTTAAACATATTATTTTTTTAAAGTGTTCCAAAATAAATGGGCCGCGGTACCAAGTACGGCTGCATTTTTGTCATGTAAGGATGAAATCCGAATATCTATTTTATTCTTGTATATTATAAGAATGTTTTCCTCTAGCGCTAATTTAACTTTTGAAGCAAAATCACCTTTGTGTTGAGCAATCCCTCCAAATAATACATATGCTTTTGGACTTGAAAAACATGCATAATCAGCAAGTGCGGAGCCTAGAATATTTGCTGTATAATCAACAATTTCTTGTGCGAAAAGATCACCTTTATCAGCCAATTCAAAGACATCTTTTGCCGTTGGATTTTCAAGAGTAGTTAATATAGATAGCATTTTATTTTCTGAGTCAAGTTCCTTAATGCTTCTTACAACACCAGTAGATGAACAATAAGTTTCGAGACAACCTTTTCTTGTACATCCGCATAAACGTCCATCAGGGATTATGCGAATATGACCGTATTCTCCTGCAAAACCATCGTGACCATAGACAAGATCACCATTTACAATAACGCCACTTCCTACACCAGTACCTAATGTTATTGTAACAAAATCCTTTAAATCACGTGCGTTGCCAAATATCATTTCCCCCATTGCGGCTGCATTAGCATCATTGGTAAGTAATGTTGGTTTATGGAATTTGGCTTCAAAAAGTTGTGACAAAGGAATAATTCCTTTCCAAAGTAAATTTGGAGCATATTCAATATTTCCTGTGAAATAATTCCCATTTGGCGCACCAATCCCTATACCCAGAATTAAATCTAGATACCCACCTTTTTCAAGATCGGCGTATATGGCATCTATTAAATCTTCTGGTTTAAGATAGTCTTTTGTTGGAAAATCTTTTTCGTACAAAACATCACCATCTTTATTTACTAAACCAAATTCAGTTGATGTTCCACCTATGTCAATTCCCAAAGCGTAATGGTCCGTCATATTCTTTTTAAATTATTGTATTCCATTCATTATAAAACTGTTGCAGAAAACTTTCCATAAACGCGTGACGTTCATGCCCAATTTTAATAGCACTTTCGGTATTCAATCTATCTTTTAAAAGTAATAATTTTTCGTAAAAGTGATTCACTGTATGACTTTTTGAATTGGCATAAGACTCAAAACTATCATGCATTTCAGGTTTGGAATCGGGCAGATAAATTGGTCTATTTTTATTTCCCCCAAAAGCAAATGCCCGGGCAATTCCAATTGCCCCAATAGCATCTAAGCGATCTGCATCTTGAACAATTTTACCTTCAATATTTTGCATGTTGTCTGCTACATTTGCTCCTTTATAAGAGACACCATCTACAATTTCCTTTACTTTTAATGCTTTTAATTCATCACATCCTAAATCAATTAATAGGTTAAATGCCACATTTCCTCCAGCGTTTAAAATACCTCCATTCATCTTATGATCTGAAATATCATGTAAAAGAGCTGCTAGTTCAATTATTTCCAAATCACCACCTTCTTTTGATTGAAGATGAACGGCCATTTTATAGACTCTTTCGATATGGAACCAATCATGCCCTGTGGTATCATACTTAAAAACATCTCGAACATGTAATTTTATTTTTTCAACTATTTCTGACATTTTTATTTACGCTGTATTAAATCAAAAATCTGAAAACTTCCATTTGGAATTGTTGCATACAGCGAATGAGTATCAGTACACATAGAAAAATAATTGCCATTTGCGAATAATTTCCAAGTCACACCATCGTCCGTTGAATAATCAATACCGCTTGTGCCACATGCATAAAAAACACCATTTGCTTCAATAACACAAGAACGATAACCTCTAGTTTGTTCTTCAGCATTCATCCAAAATTCACCACCATCATCCGTGTAAAAGCAGGTGTTTAGGCATAAATCAGGATTTGCATAATCGCCACCTACAATAACACCTATTTGATCTGAAATCATACAAATCGAAAAAGCACCACTGGATTCACTTGTCATGTATGGTAAAGAAGTAATTTTCCATGTGTCTCCTTTATCTGTCGATTTAAAAAACCTACTTTTTTTTCCACCTGTAACAAAAATAAAAGTACTGTCATTCATTACGTGAACTGTTGTACCACTCGCTGCGAATCCAGCTTCACCCTCAAAATTTTCAACTTTTCCTTGGCAAGGAACCCAACTATTTCCGCCATCGTCACTTTTATAGAGTGAGAAGAATCCGTCTTTGGGATCACCCATAATAAAGCCGGTTTTTCCATAGAAATCCATACCGTCTAGAAAGGTTCCGATCCATATACTTGAGTTAGGAGTCACGAATTCTATGAATTTAGATGTATCTGTTTTTGCTAACAACCCAAAAGTTCCACTTTGCATACCGAAAAGGAAATCGTTAGAGAATTCAATGTCTCTCATCTCTTCGAATTTCTTGTTTATTAGAAGATTCCTTGAGGCTTCATTACGCAAATTAGTTGAATAGAGTGAACCATTTGAGTTTCCAGAATAGATAATACTATCTTTAAAAACAATACTTCTTGAATAGCATTTATCAGTGGTGTATTGAATGATTTTAGCTGTTTTATTCTTACGTGTATATTTGTTTTCTTGCGAAATAACGTTTGATACAAACAACATTATGATAC
>JBEAUV010000287.1:0-3104 GCA_041161265.1 Bacteroidota bacterium
TGCAATGCTGGATGATTTACAAAAGCAGTTGTTTCGAAATCATTTTTTAATGTTTCCTTCCAATTTAAAATCGGACCTTCTATAATTGATTTAACAGAAGAATTGTTTTCATTGAAAACGATTCCATGATATGCTTCTTTTGTGCCAATATGAATTCCTGGATTGATTATTTTTAAGTAATATCCTGATAAATGCAAGTTACAAGGTGACAGTATTTCTCCTCTACCTTTTGCAATTTGTGCTTCGTTTTTAATGAAGAACGGACAATCAGAACCAAGCGTCGCTGCAAGTTCTTGAAGCGTTTCAATTGAACAATTTAATTGATATAATTCGTTGATTCCTTTTAGGACAAAAGCAGCATCAGCAGATCCTCCACCTAACCCTGCACCCATTGGTATTTCCTTGCGCAAATGGATATAAACAGGACTTATTGAATAGTTCTCTACCATCAATTCATATGCTTTTACACACAAATTATCTTCCAAAGATCCTGGGATTGTATTTCCTGTTTGAACAAACGAAAACTCCTTTGCAGGAAGAATTTCCAAGACATCCGTAAACGGTATTGACAGCATGCATGAATCCAATTCATGATAGTTGTCAGCACGTTTGTGCAAAACATTCAAACCAAGATTTATCTTTGCCGGTGGAAATAATATCATAGAACAAAAGTAGAAGAACTAAACTATTTTCGTAACTTTCGCCTCTCAAAAATGAATAATTATGTCAGTTTATTTAGATTTCGAAGAGCCACTTAAGGCATTAGAAGAACAAATCGAGCAAACCAAAGAAATTGGGGCCAGCACAGAAGTTGATATGTCTGATAAAATCAACGAGTTAGAAAAAGTTCTTGTTGATAAAACAAAAGAGATTTTCTCTGGATTGACTCCTTGGCAGCGAGTTCAATTGTCTCGTCACCCAGACAGACCATATACATTGGCATATATCAATGCAATCACTAACAATCAATTTCAAGAATTACATGGCGATCGCAGTGTAAAGGATGACAAAGCAATGATTGGTGGTTTTGGTTTACTTGATAATCAAACTGTGATGTTTATTGGTCAACAAAAAGGGATTAATACAAAAATGCGCCAATATAGAAACTTTGGCATGCCAAATCCTGAAGGTTACCGTAAAGCGTTGCGATTGATGAAATTGGCAGAAAAATTCAATAAGCCAATTGTAACTTTAATTGATACACCGGGAGCTTATCCAGGATTGGAAGCTGAAGAAAGAGGTCAAGGCGAAGCAATTGCACGTAATATATATGAGATGATGCGCTTGAAAGTACCAGTGATTTGTATTGTTGTTGGTGAAGGAGCATCTGGTGGAGCATTAGGAATTGGTGTCGGTGACAAAGTTGTGATGTTGGAAAACACTTGGTATTCTGTAATTTCTCCTGAATCATGTTCATCTATTTTATGGAGATCTTGGGATTACAAAGAATTAGCAGCTGATGCTTTGAAATTGACTTCAACCGACATGAAAAAGAATGGTTTGGTTGATGAGGTTATTAAGGAACCATTAAATGGAGCTCATCGAAGTCAAGAAGAAATGTTTGGCATCGTTAAAAAACACATTAAAAAATATATTAAAGAATTAGAAGTATTGAGTCCTGAAGTTCGAATCAATGATCGAATTGAAAAGTTTAACAAAATGGGTGTTTGGAAATAACATCATAGGACAATTCATAGACCTTTAAACTCTTGATTAAAAAGGAATCTTTCTTTAAAATCAAGAGTTTTTTTTATCCTAGTATTATCAAACTATTTTGGATGACTTTCATAAAACGACTTTCAATTATTAGTTCAATTGCACTGATTTTATTTGGTTGCAATGCTGAAAATGAATTCCAAAATCCGAAAGATTTCAATGCCTTTTCACAAGAATTCTTACTTCATGAAAAATCAGGAAAAATAACAGATGCTTTTATCGATACGCTGATCAATCTTAATAATACAAAATTGATCGCTGAATTAAACTCAGATGAAAAGAAAATTGCTTTTTGGCTCAACTGTTATAATGCATTGGTTTTAAATAAACTTTCGAAAGATTCAACTTTATATAGAAATAAAAAAGAGTTTTTCGAAGGTCAAAGCATCACTATAGGTGGAGAAAAAATGAGTTTGAACACCATTGAAAATGGCATTTTAAGGCTACAATATATTCATGAGTATGAAAACATAATTCGTCAGTTTCGACCGACAAAATTTGATTACCGCATTCACTTCGCACTAAATTGTGGTGCAAATTCTTGTCCTCCAATCGTTTTTTACGAGCCAGTTAACCTTGAAGGACAATTATCAATTGCGGAAAAGTCATTCGTGAAAAACACATCTTTTTATCATCTCAAAAAAAACGAAGTAGAAATCAGTGAACTCTTTAAGTGGTATGAGAAAGATTTCAATTCTAAAACTGGAATAATTCAACTTTTAAAACGCAATCAAATTATTCCTGCTTGGGCAAATCCAAAAATCACTTATACTCCGTATGATTGGTCTAATAAAAAATAATTTGGGTAAGATTACTTTACTTTTACTTCGGCAGTTTCAGTAGTAATATCGAAAATCAATGATACTTTTCTTGGTTTCTTCTTAAATACAATTGAATCCTCGTATACCGCATCAACAGAATAATTATTCGCAATGGTATGCTCTTCCCAATTCCCTTCATATTCGGCATAATTCACAATCCTAACTTGATGTTTTCCAGGCTCTACTGCTACAACTAGTTTGTTTTTAACAGATTCCAAGCCGACTTTTGATTCACCAGCTTCATTTCCATCAATAAAAATTTTAGTTTTACAATTGTGATCGTATCCTTCTAAAACGTTAGTGTAAATCCAAGTCACTTCGAGATTGACTTTTTTTTGAGCCATCAAAGAGGCTGAAAGGCAAAGCATAAGCAATGCAAGAGCAAATAGTTTCATCTTTTTTTCTTAAAATTAGTTTTAATTATTCATTCCACAACTTTCAAATGATTATTTTTAAAAACTATGAAAATTGCTGTTATAATTCCTGCATTCAACGAAGAAAAATCTATCGGAAAAGTTATTGAAGCAATCTCGAAAGAACTTGTTCAAACAATAATTGTTGTGAATA
>JBEAUV010000288.1:0-3080 GCA_041161265.1 Bacteroidota bacterium
CTTTTAAGTCTGTTCCATTGACAAGAATTGCCATGTTTCTGAGTTTTTTGTCTTTGTACAAACGTTGCGGTATACTTAACATACGCTTATCGATTAAATTGGCTCTAACAACATATAATACGATATCTGCCAATCTACTTGTATGTAACGTATCAGCCACAAGGCCAACTGGCGCCGTATCAACAATAATATAATCGTATTTTGAACGCAAGGCAGTGAAAAGTTCATCGATTCGGTCACGCATTAATAATTCGGAAGGATTTGGAGGGATATCTCCCGAAATAATGTAATCTAGATTTTCACTTTCTTTTGCATGAACAGTAATGTCATCAAGCGTAATTTCAGATTTCACAATATAATTAGAAACGCCAATATTATTAGTTAAATCCAAGTATTGTTTGATCTTTGGCGCACGTAAATCTAAACCAACAACTACTGTTTTTTTACCCGAATGCGCAATGGAATGTGCCAAATTGATTGAGGTGAATGTTTTTCCTTCCTTGGCAACAGTAGATGTGACAAAAATTACTTTTCCACCTGTAATACTTTGATCAATCATAAAGTTGATGTTCGTTCGCATCAAACGGAAAGCTTCTGAAATTCCTGAATTCGCATGTTTTTGGGCTACAATATTTTCCTTTTCGGTGTTGAATGGAATTTCACCAATACTCGGCAGATTGAACTTTTCTAAATCCTTTAAACTGTGTACTTTGTTATCAAGAAGGTCACGGACATAAATAATTCCAAATGGAATTATCATACCCAATAGAATTGCTCCTAAAAAAATTATTTTCTTTTTAGGAGAAACTGGTTCTCCATCACAATAAGCGTAATCTACAACCTTTGCATTTCCAACAGTTGCAGCCAAAGAAATTTCATTTTCTTCTCGTTTTTCCAATAAGAAAATATACAAAGTTTCCTTTATTTGCTGTTGACGCAATATTGTTCTGTATTCACGCTCGAGCTTTGGAATCTCGGAAATTTGGGATTGGTAAAGATTTTCTTGGGCTTTTAATTTTTTAACTTGTATTTCTAAGGATGATTTTAGATTTCTCAAACTACTTCTTAAACTGTTTTTCAGACCATCAAGTTGTCCTTCAATTTTTATAACCAATGGATTTTTTTCACTTGAGCTTTGCAACAGACGATTTCGTTCGAGCACTAAAACATTGTATTGAACTGTCATTTGAGCAATAGACTGATCTTCAAATCCTAAATTGGAAGGCATTAAATTTTTATAACCTGATTGTTCAGCAAGGTATTCGTTCATATACTCGGCTAAATTCAATTGGATGAGTGTTTCCATTAATACCTTTTCAGTAGCGCCTTCTTGCGACAAGTATTTGGCGGCATCGGAACTTACATCAACTAAATGGTTTTTTGTTTTAAAGGATTCACCTTCTTGCTCTACTCCTGAAAGTTCATCTGAAATCAATTTCATCCGATCGTTAATGAAAGCACTCGTATTTCTCGCGATTTTATTTTGATCTTCAATGGTCATCAATTCGTGCTGACCAATCAATTCATTTAAAATTGCGTTGTTTTTATCAATTACGGCACCTTTTAGCTCAAGCGATAGCACGTAGGAATCTTTGTTGGTTGTTTCAACTTTTAGTTCCTCCTGCAATGCTGTCGCGACATCATTTAATTTAAGAATGTTGATATCAAAGTCTCTGTCAATCCATTCTTTAGAGAATTGTTTTGTTTTATCGATTTGAATTTCCCCTACACGAGTTTTTATCTTTTGCCCGAACTTCACACTTGAATAATCATTTCCTTTTTCTTCGTGAAATGAAAAAACATTTTCAGATAAAATTGTCACTTCAAATTTCAGTTCCTTTTCATAAAATAAACTATCGTGTTTACCATTAATGATACGAATTGGGCTCTCCTCAAATAATTCTTGTGTTTTGAATCCAGTGCGCGTTCCTCTTACATGGTATTGTTTATTCAATTCTAAATTTTCAGCAACGGATGTTAAAATTGTACGCGATTTTAGAATTTCAATTTCATTCTCGATGTTATTGGATCCACCCATTAGGCCCAAATCTTCGAGCATAGATAAAGATGGCATAGAACCACCTTTTTTGTCATCATTGATAAGGATGGAGGCCTTTGATAAATATGTAGGATTCGTATAGCGCAAATAAATAAATGCCAAAAATCCAGTTACGATTACACCAACTGCAAACCATTTCCAATGAAACAGGTATTTATCAAGAATTTCCCTCAAATTGATTGATTCTTCTTCTTGCTCTTCTACAAAATTAGTCGGAATGTTTTGTGACATTTAACGTGTAATTAAGGCTATTGTGGTAATAACCAATGATGTTAATGAAATAAATATTGGAGCTGTCGTTCTCCATAAAGTAGAAGATGTACGAGCTGTTGAATTTGGTTCTACATACACTACATCATTTTGCTTTAAATAATAAACAGGTGATGAAAAAATAGCCTTCGAAGTAAGATCTACACGGTATTCATTTTTTTTGCCGTTGTCATCGCGAATTACCATCACATTATTTCGGGTACCCGTCATGTTAAGATCTCCAGCCAGTCCAATTGCTTCTAATAATGTTATGCGTTCGTTGGGAATTTTATACGTTCCAGGATTTTTAACATCTCCTAATACTGTGATTTTGTAATTCAGTATTTGAATTTGAACGACAGGATTATTGATAAATTCACTCAATTTAGCTTGAATTAAATCAGTCGCTTCTATCCTATTCATACCTGATATTTTAAGGGTTCCTATAAAAGGTAAGGTAATATTTCCAACTGCATCAATCAAATACCCATGCGAACTTGGGTTACCAACTGTGTAACCATTATTAACACTAGTGCCAACTGTCGATACAGGAAAGTTAAATGGTATCACTGCTTCAGGATCTTCACCGGTAACAACGATTGATAGAAAATCATCCGTTTTGAATGTCGGTGTATAATTACTTTGAATATTGGAAATACTGTCTGAACCTGAATTCTGGAAATAAACCAATTTCTCACGTGTTTTACACGCCGTTAATTGTACCAACAAAAAGAAGCAAGATATTTTTATTAAATAAAGATTATTTGACATG
>JBEAUV010000289.1:0-3075 GCA_041161265.1 Bacteroidota bacterium
GTTTGAAATTACGGTAACAAAATTGTGATTTTACCAAGAATCGTTTATCTAAATTAAAATATCTTTAATATACTGTGGCGGCTGAATTGGTTTTCCTGTTAATAAGTCTACAAAAACCAAAATAAAATGCGCAGTTGTTAACAATTCATTTTTCTCGTTATGAATTTCGCATTCAAATTCAACTTTAACCGAAGTTTGACTTTTAAAAGTGGTGCTAATTGTTAATAATTCATCATATCGAGCAGGTTTTTTATAATTGATATTCATAGAAACAATTGGTAGGGCAACACCGCTTTCTTCCATAATTTTATAAGAAATCCCTTTATTTCTTAGCCATTCCACTCTTCCTATTTCAAAATAGGGGATATAATTTCCGTGATAAACTACGCCCATTTGGTCTGTTTCTGAATACCGAACGCGAACTTGAATTTGGTGTTTTTGCATCATATTTATTTAGTATTATTTTTAATATTATTGAAAGTCATATACGACAAAAATTTTAATAAAATTAATTCAAAATTATTTTTTTTTAACGATTTATTATCACATATTTGTAATCCGAAAAAACAATCCCTTATCTGTTTTTTTTGGCAATCTTTTAAAAACATTAATTTTTCTAATATTATGAGCAAAACTGCGCAATCAGTCTGGGGAAATTGTCTTTTATTTATAAAAGATAATATTCAAGACCAAGCTTTTAAAACTTGGTTTGAACCAATTAAATCAGTTGAACTAACTGATAATGCTCTGTATATACAAGTTCCAAGTAAATTTTTTTACGAATGGTTAGAAGAACACTATGTAAAATTATTAAAAGTTGCGCTAACCAAGGAACTTGGAGAAAATGCAAAGTTACTCTATAAAATTAAAATGGAGAACACTTATGGCAACAAACAACCCTTTATGGAACAATTGCCAAGTGCGCATAGAAGCCCGATGAAAACGCAAGAGGTTGATGCGCCATTCAAAAACTTAAATCCAGAATTGAAAAATCCGTTTGTGATTCCTGGAATTAGAAACCTAAAAATAGAATCTCAGTTAAATGCAAACTATAGTTTTGATAACTTTTTAGAAGGCGATTCAAATAGATTAGCACGTTCTGCGGGTATGGCTGTAGCCAATAAACCAGGTGGAACTTCATTCAACCCATTGTTAATTTTTGGCGGTGTTGGGATGGGTAAAACCCATTTGGCTCACGCAATTGGTGTTGAAATCAAAGATAAATATCCAGAAAAAACGGTTTTATATATTTCAGCCGAAATTTTCACACAACAATATATAGATTCTGTAAAGAAAAATAACAGAAATGATTTTATCCATTTTTATCAATTAATTGATGTTTTGATAATTGACGATGTTCAATTTCTTTCAGGTAAAACAGGAACTCAGGATGTGTTTTTTCATATATTCAATTATTTACACCAAAATGGAAAACAGGTGATTTTGACTTCTGACAAAGCACCCGTTGACATGCAAGACATAGAACAACGTTTGTTATCTCGATTCAAATGGGGACTTTCTGCTGAATTGCACCAACCAGATTACGAAACTAGAATTTCGATTTTGAAAAATATTTTATACCGAGATGGTGTAGAAATTCCAGACGAAATTATAGAATATGTGGCTCGAAACATTAAATCAAATGTTAGAGAATTAGAAGGCGCGATAATTTCTTTAATTGCACAATCTTCATTCAATAAAAAAGAAGTTACCCTAGATTTAGCGAAACATGTAGTTGAGAAATTTGTAAAAAATGTGAAACGAGAAGTTTCCATTGATTACATCCAAAAAACAGTTTCCGATTATTTCCAATTGGATTTAGAGACTTTGCAATCCAAAACTAGAAAACGTCATGTGGTTCAAGCGAGACAATTGGCTATGTTTTTTGCAAAAAAATTCACAAAAGCTTCCTTAGCAAATATCGGATCCCAAATTGGAGATCGCGACCATGCTACTGTTTTACACGCTTGCAAAACCGTTGATAATTTAGTTTCAACAGACAAGCAGTTTAAAAAATACATGGAAGACATTCATAAAAAATTATCCCTGTAAATGCCCGTTAAAGTTTTGATGGTTTGTTTGGGAAACATTTGTCGTTCTCCAATTGCGGAGGCAATAATGACTTCAAAACTTCCCAAAGATACATTCGTTGTCGATTCTTGTGGAACTGGAAATTGGCATATCGGACAACAGCCAGATTTACGGTCTATTTCTGTTTCTAAAAAGTACGGTTTGGATATTTCAACTCAAAAATGCAGACAAATTGAAGTAACTGACTTTGACACTTTCGATTACATCTATGTGATGGACGAAAAAAATTACAGCGATGTTGTAGCATTATCCAAAAACGAAATACAGAAAACCAAAGTAGTTTTAATTCTGAATGAGTTGTACCCCAATGAAAATAAAAATGTTCCGGATCCGTATTTTGGATTGTAAAACGGTTTTGAATTGGTTTATAAAATGCTTGATGAAACCTGTGAAGTCATAGCCAAAAAACTAATTGAAAAGCATTCTTAAAATTAGAAACTTCAATAAATAGACTCAATTTTCCATATACAAATCAATTTATGAAACAAATATCGCTTTTAGGTAAGTTATATCTCATTCCAACAACATTAGGAGAAACTGAAAATCCCTTTGATGTATTGCCTCAAACAATAAAGAGAAGCATTGAATTGATGGACTATTATATTGTTGAAAACGAAAAAACTGCAAGGAAATTCATAAAAAGTATATGCCCTGAAAAAGTTCAATCTTCACTAAAACTAAGCGCATTAAACAAACACACTCAAAAATCGGAGCATTCCGAAATGATTCAAGCCTGCTTAGAAGGAAAAAATGTTGGCTTAATGTCGGAAGCAGGTTGTCCTGGAGTTGCTGATCCTGGCGCTGTAATTGTAAAATTAGCGCATGAAAAAGGAATTCAAGTAGTTCCTTTGGTTGGACCCTCATCCATTTTACTAGCAATAATGGCTTCTGGAATGAACGGACAAAGTTTTGCGTTTAATGGGTATATTCCAATTGATGCATCAGAGAAAAAAACTGCGTTGAAAGGATTAGAAAAATCATCAA
>JBEAUV010000290.1:0-3054 GCA_041161265.1 Bacteroidota bacterium
AGCTAATGAAAACAAACCTCGACATGAATATAAACCTGTCTAAAGATCTGGATAAACTAGTGCAGATAACCCTTTGACAACAACATCTAATTTTTATTAATAAACGTATAGCGCAGCGAAAAATAATACAACAAATACTCAGATGCATGGTAGACCTCCTGCTCAAAATAATCTTGTAGAAAATTATAAAAAAGAAATTCGTGAAATGATTCGACCCCAAGTTTAAACTAACTTTGTTGAACAGGGAGTTATAATATAAGGACCAAAAGCAATGCCAAAATATTAAGCGATTTTAATTGAAAAGTTTAGATCAAAGATGGTAGTAAAAGGAAACCGTGGTCTGATTGGACTTTAGAAAGTTTTCAATATGATTGACACAGATAAATCTGGCTAACTTGATCAGTATGAGTTTTCCTAAGCAATTCAAAACTATGGTTTAGATATTAACCCAAATGATATAGCAGGTATGTTTAAGTCATTTGATACAAGTGGTGATGGTCTTATATGTTTCAATGAATTTTTAAACGCTGTAAAAGGCCCTTTAAACTCTTTCAGACAACAAATTATTATCAGAGTATTTAAGCAACTTGATTTTAATTAATCCGGGTCGATTTCGGTTAAAGAAATAAAATCAAAATTCAACGCTTCAAATCATTTAGAGGTTAGATCTGGAAAACGTTCTTTAAACGAAGTTTAAACAGAATTCAACGAAACATTTGACTAACACCATAAGTTATTTAATCCATCTAATGATTAAGTATCAATCGAAGAATTTATCAATTATTACTCAATTGTGTCATCAGCTATTGATTCTGATGCTGCTTTTGAGCTTTTAATATCTAATAACTTTAATACAAGTGGAAGCAATGGCTCTGATAACTAACCGTTTGCTGGCTCTAGCCGTAAATGTACTGCAGTCAATGCAAGAGAAGCATATAGAGCTGACCACCACAGGAATCTATTTGGAACAGACGCAAAAACTCCATTCAATAAAACTGGTACAGTTGATTATTAGTCAACTCAGAATGGCAACTTTTCAGCACCAAATACAAATTAATATATCCCTACTGCTGGAGGTAGCAGTCTTGCAACTTCAGGATCAACTGATCCACGAATGTAATGGGTAAACAAAGTGAACAGAAACACAGCTGCGAATTACTCAGGAATCCAAAATAATGATGACTAACTTATTCAAATGTTCAAAGACATGCTTGCATAACGCGGCGCAAGAGGTATTTTTGGAATGTAGCGCATTTTCAAAATAATGGACGACAATAACAGTGGTAATTTAGACATATAAGAATTTTGGAAAGCTCTTTGTGATTTTAGGGTCCCAATTTCTTAAGAAGAATGTAGAGCTCTTTTCGACAAGTTTGACCTTAATGGAGACGGTGAAATCCAATATGATGAATTATTATCATCAGTTACTGGGGAAATGAACTAATTCAGAACTGGATTGGTGATAAAAGCATTTAAAAAACTAGACAGAGACAATTCAGGAGTTGTAGAGATAAACGATCTGAAAGGAGTTTATAATGCAAAGCAACATCCTGATGTTAAGTCTGGTAGAAAAACTGAGGATGAAATTTTAGCTGAATTCCTTGACACATTTGAAATTCATTATTCTATTCTTGATAAAAAATCCCGTGATGGAAGGATTGACTAAAAAGAGTTCATCGAGTACTACAGAAATGTGGGAGCAAGCATTGATAATGACTAGTATTTTGAACTGATGATTACAAACGCGTGGAATTTAAATAATGTGACTTACAGTAAAGGATTTGCGGGATAGTATTGATAAGATTAGTTTGTTAATTAAATCTAAAAATTAAAAAATGTCTATTTTTAAAAATGCCATTTTAATTCTTGTATTCATAATAAAAATTAGTTTCGCTCATGAATTTTTTGAAAAGGAAAATGAACTAGATCCTCTTTCAGTTGCTAAAAACAAAATTGAGTAGTAAGGGTTCTTTGATCCAGATAAAATATTGTCAGTTTTCAAACAAGTTGAACAAGTATTTGGGTTTCTTTTATAATCTGAAACACACCTTATTACCGCACATACAGACCATTTATAAAGAGGTGCATTACGCTCAGGACAGGGAAGTCAATAATAAGCATTAAAGCGTATTTCATAATTTGAAGAGGAATAAAAATTAGATTAGATTGAAGAATCTGGTCAAATAGTAACAGAGCCAGAAATTGTTAGCAAACTTTAAATGAGATTCACCAAAAAAATTCAAAACACTAAAGGTGTTTTGTAAAATAATGATCTCGATATTGTTTTAGTAGATTATGAAGGAGAAAATGATGAAGTAAATTTAAATGAGGGAAGAATTCTTGCTTAAAAAATTGGACTTCCATCTAGTATTTAAGTTTTGGATGAACCATACCCAACAAGTTGTCACAATAACGGATAGTTAGCTCCAATAACATAAACATATTTTATGTGCCGTAATCTTGTTGCTACAAAATCTTAGTTGCACAGAGTTACAGAATAATCCTTTTTAATTTTAAAAAAAGATTCAACTTACAGATGTTCAGAAAAGAATATAACCAAGAATGTTTGTGTTTGTCCAAAGGGATATGGTGACTTTTAATGCTCTACTCAATTGTACTAGAAGTGTTTAATAAATATAACAGAACCAGCTTTCTACAAAGGATGTCAAAGAGCAGATACTCCTTACTACTTATACTCAGTGCCAGGTTATGATCCATGCTTTTATTTAAATTTTAGTCGATCATATGAAATCGTTTTTTATTTGCAGTGCAAAATTATTGACTAACATGGACTAAACAATCCTAACACTGAAATCTAGGGGTATAAATACAGAAATGTTGTGGCGGAACCAAAGCCATATACATTTTTCAACTATATAGCAACTAACCCTTAGACTTAGTTCAGTATGATGCAGAGTGACTAACTTATTGTATAGTTTGATTTCAGAGATTTTAAATATTTGAGCAATGTCATGAAAACTTAAGTTGTAATCACAGATCCAGAAGTTATGGTTGGCTTAAAAAACGCATCGATTGAACTAGATTTTAAAAGTT
>JBEAUV010000291.1:0-3049 GCA_041161265.1 Bacteroidota bacterium
AGTCAAGAGCTTCCAGTGCAAACACAAATGATACAAAAGGGATGACTAAATAGAACCTAGGTGCCAGTGGGCATTCGAGATAAGGAGCTAGTTCAAATTTAAGTTCAAAGTTTTCTGAAAGTGACGATGTTACAGTGTCGAAATCTCTTACTGATTTAGCGAACTTACCACTACCAATACCGACAAAAAAACCGGCTGCTGGTTGGAATGATGATGGATTTGATGATTGGAACTTCGAAGTAGAAAAGGTTGATAATAAAGTAAAATAGATTAGTCAGAAATAAGACCCTAAATTACAGAGAAAAGAAGTTTAGAAAAATAAATTTGATCCGCTTGGAAAACAAAATAAGTTTGATCCCCTCGGATAACAGAATAAATTTGATCCTCTTGGAGAACAGAATAAATTTGATCCTCTCGGATAAAAGAATAAATTTGATCCTCTCGGATAACAAAATAAATTTGATCCCCTCGGAGGACAGAATAAATTTGATAATTTGAAACGGCAGAGTGAAGTAAATCAAATTACACAATAAAATAAAAAACAAATTGGATAAAATCAACCATTAAAATAAGAATAACCTTAGATTCAATTGGCAAAAGAAACGAAACCAAAAATAGAGCCTGAAAAGCAACAGCCAACAGTTACAATAAAAGATGAAGATGACTGGGGTGATGAATGGGGTGATATTGAACCTTAAAAAGTAATTCCAATAGATACTAGAGGTATTGATTACAACAAACTAAATTTAAATAAGTTAAGCGATGCAGAGCTGAACAGACACAAGGCTGCAATGGACAAAGACTACCAATAAAATTTCGTAAAGAAAGGAGACAAGAATTTTGAGTATGACAAAAAGGTTGACTTCTCGAATGTAAAGAAAGTAGATGAAAGTTGGGATAATGAAGAGTATGATAGTGAAGATTAATATAGTGATGAATTTTGATAAGTTAAATAAATACAGATTCATTCAAACTCTATTAGAAGCTAATCCACTGTCACTGAGTCTCCCGCTACTACTTTTACTGATTTAACTTTGCCATCACGTTCAGACTTAAGTACGTTTTACATTTTCATTGCTTCAATTACACACAGCATTTGACCGTCTACAACAGTCTGCCCTGCTTGTACATTTACAGAGACAACTGTGCCAGGCATTGGAGAAATGATAGACTTGCTGTGATCAAGCTTTGCAGGTGGTGCCATATATTTCTTGTATTTATATTAGTTCTCATCATAGATCATGGTGTTAACTTAGCCGCCTTGGTAGTAGAAATCAAAATTCAAATCGTTTTTAGATCCCATAAACTGAAGCGTCTCTTTTCCATTTTCAAGATTCATTTTAATCAAAGAATTGTGTTCAAATTCAAATTTCTCAATTTTGTGGGTGCTTTACTTACCAGTAGCCATTTCTGTTACAGTGTAGACATCAGATCCAGATTCTACTTTCCAATCTCTGTCCTTTTCATCTTTCTTGCCAAGAATAGTCAAATAAATAACTTTATTATGCATATTTAATCGATCAGCTGCATCTTTATAATAACCAGTTGTGATATTTTTCATCTTATGAGCTGCAAGGGCGAGTATTTTCATGTGAGACTCTGTTAAAATATCACCTCTATAACCGTCTGGATAGAAAGTAGGTATGAAAGCGGTACTGTAGTCACCATTTTTAAATGATTCATTGTGCACAATCGATTTACCAAATCCAATATTATGTGTGACTCCTTGCACAACATATTCATCCATAGCTTTATCAATTAAGTCCATAGCTTCTTTTCTGTCCTTTCCCCATGTAATTAGTTTACTAATCATTGGATCATAATACATGGAAATCTCTGAACCTTCTTATACGCCAGTGTCAATTCTGATATTTGGATGCGCTGTTGGTTCTTTATACTTTCTAAGGAAACCGATTGAAGGCAAGAATTTCCTTGATGGATCTTCTGCATAAACTCGGTACTCAACAGCGTGTCCATTTATTTTAACATCATCTTATTTAAATTAGAGTTTGTGTCCAGCGGATATTAAAATTTACTATTCAACTAAATCGATCCCCGTTATTTCCTCAGTTATAGGATGCTCAACTTAAAGACGTGTATTCATTTCTAAAAAATAAAAATCTTTCTTTTCATCCATTAAAAACTCTACAGTTCCTGTTGTATGATAATCACAGCTTCTTGCAAGAGCAACAGCCTAATCACCCATTTTTTTTCTTGTAAAGGGATCCATAGCAGTTGAAGGAGCTTCCTCAATAACCTTTTGATTTCTTCTCTGTACGGAGCATTCACGTTCTGGAAGCCAAACATAATTTCCATGCAAATCACCCAGAATTTAATACTCAATATGTCTTGGTGATTAAATGTATTTTTCAATGAAGATACGATCGTCTCCAAATGAACTCATAGCCTCATCTTTTGAAAGCTTGAAGCCTTCCACAGCTTCTTAATCTGTAAATGCAATTCTCATACCTTTACCACCACCACCTGCAGAAGCTTTAATCATGACTGGATAGCCGATTTCTCTTGCAATCTTTATTACTTCTTCATTCGAATGTACTTCACCTAAATAACCGGGTACGGTGCTAACTCCGGCAGCTTTTGCTAACTTTTTTGACTCAATTTTGTCACCCATTGCAATAATTGCTTTAGTGGCAGGACCAATAAAATTAACATGATTTGCTTATAGCAGCTATTAGAATTTTGGGTTCTCTGAAAGAAATCCATATCCAGGATGTACAGCTTAAGCTCCAGATGCTTTAACAACTTCAAGAATAGTGTCCATCTTTAAATAACTTTGATTTGTAGGAGGTGGTCCAATTCTATATGCTTCGTCTGCTTCTTTAACAAACATAGAGTGACGATCAGCATCTGAATAAACTGCAACTGTCTTAATGCCCATTTTCTTGCATGTTTTAATTACGCGACGAGTTATTTCTCCTCTGTTTGCAATCAAAATTTTGTCGAATGTTTTGGGATATTATTTACTTGAGAAACTTCTCATATTGATATAATTGAGCATAAATTTAATTAAATTTTGCAAGAATATTTT
>JBEAUV010000292.1:0-3048 GCA_041161265.1 Bacteroidota bacterium
GCTAAAGATTTGTATAATTTAAATGAAAATTAAGAAAATGCGCAATTTTTTGCTAACTTTACTCACAATTTAAATTTGGGCTGCTCCCTCATAATAAATTATTCAAAGCAAATCTTAGTGTGAAGATGCAAGTACCTTCTTTGATACTCCCAATTACAGTTGCATGTCATGTGGTAACTCAGCAATTAAAAGTAAGACCGGGTAAAGTTGTATTTGCAAACCTGGTTTTGTTAAGACTGCTGATACTAAGTTTAATTTTCTTTTTACTTGTTAAAGTTGTTCTTCAAATTAATTTCCTGGCTCAGATGGTTTGACTTGTAAAACATGCACTTCACCAATAAATGGACTTTGCCAATGTTCTGACTAAACCTATTATTTATCAGACATGAATTCAGACGGAAGTGTAAGTCCTACCATCAATTGTTTAAGATGTCCACCAGGATCATATGTAAAAGAAAATCCCTGGATGTGTGAATCGTGTTCAGATCCAAAAATGCTCTATTCAACATCTTAATCATGTTATTGTCCAGTTGGGTGGACTAAATCTGGAAGTACATGTGTTGAAACTTCTGATTTTTAGAATCTAACAACAACTGATTCTACTTTTAAAATAACATACCACGATATTGTTGGCCAAGACGGAGTTTTAAAGGAAGCAACATATACATCTCATGTTTTAAAATCTTTATTTATACCAGCTGCTATCGGATGTTAGGATAACAATGATGTTCAATAATGCCAAATTCTTGCAAACCTTTGTGTGCTTCAACTATATAATGAAGGAACCTAAGCATGTCAACTAGTTTTGACTTTAAGTCAGAAAAGCTCGCTTAATCAACTGATACCATTATTATACTATCAAGGATATACAAAGGACATTCTTTAGATGCCCATTAATTTAAAAGTTTCATTTTCATAAAGTTAACAGTATTTGTAATATTTCTTAGCTAGATATAATTTGTAAGGCTAATTTTTGGGTTTCTAATAGTTAAAGACTTAGCTGAATATTTGTCCTATGGGATATTAGGAAATTATAAATATGAAGAGATTTGGTGTTGTAACTGATTTTGAATGTGATTATGAGCTTAATACTTTAATTTAACAAGTTGTACCAAAAGATACTAATGCATTTTTTGAGCTTTACATTTAAGACTCATCGAATAACTTGAACCCTGTTCCTGTTCTAATTTCAAACTTTATAAATTAACAAAAGCAAAAGCCAAACTAAAATTTGGATTATTAAACTTCGTAACTCGTCCACAGATTCTTTATTTCTGATACGATTTCCGGCGTCACTGATCAAAATCTAAATACTTAAGTTATTAGATACGCAAAATCTGTCAAACTTAGAGTTCAGTTAGATCCAAACCTTTAAGAGTAGATCTATACTCCTTTATTATACATCACTTATGAAGAAAAATTAACAAGTGATATTAAATCTGGTACTACAACAAAAGTAAAGTATTTTGTAGATTATTATGAAGATACAACAAAGGCTTTGAAAACACTTATTGGACTTTTTATTGCTGCAAATGTTTTAGTATTTTTAATTGTTTGTGTCAGAGTCTATAACTTTTATCAAAAAAATCCACCTGCTATTTTGGAAAGATCTTTTTAACGCACCCTTATTGTTAATGTAATTTTCTTTATCTGTGATGAATGGTCATCAATTATGTTCTGGCTTTCAGTAATTATTAATGGTTATTGGTTTGTTATGTACAAAATGTAAGATAATGCTTATTTACTGCTTCCAAGCACGGAAGGTGACAAAAATCTTTACTATACTTGGGGAATTATCTTTTATATTACAGTCTCATTTAAGACAGCAGCAGTACTTTATAGAATATTTTAGTAGGGTCTAGCTGATGTTATTCTAATTGACTGGGAAGAACCTAGAAAACTTGCACCTGAAGATGACGACAAGTCTGTCGTAGCTTGGCGACAAATATATATTTCAAACGAAATTCATGAAATTCAAACTTAACAAAGAAGTATTACACCAGAGACTACTCTTATTTGGTTTATATTTTTTTGGGTCGGCTTGGGATGGGGTTAAATTTCTCACACTAATCCTGATTTCAATTTGAGTGGCAACAATCTATAACCATACAACGATTTTCTCAAATTCTTTTTAGCGGCCTTTATTTTTC
This sequence comes from Bacteroidota bacterium, assembly GCA_041161265.1. Classification (GTDB taxonomy): domain Bacteria; phylum Bacteroidota; class Bacteroidia; order Flavobacteriales_D; family Crocinitomicaceae; genus M0103. The sequence continues at coordinate 2,151 of JBEAUV010000292.1, forward strand.
TTTGTATTGCTGTAGTTTAATACACAATTTATTTGCTTTACAATTTGTGCAATGATCCTAAAGTCCAACTTTTTACAGACATTTGTTCAGTTTCAAATATTTCAGTTCTAATTTTGACTGAAAAAATTCATGGCTTTTACATAAACGGAAAGGCGCCTTGGTTTAAATCTGATCTACCAATGAGCTGGCTGAAGAAAGAACTCGACAAAGAAAAGTTCTAAAAGACTGGTTCTAATCGAAATGTTGCAAACAGTGGCATTCAGTCTACCCCATCTTTAACAGATTTGTGCTGTGGATACCAAAAAGAATAACCAACAACATTTGAAATATACATGACACGTCGAATGAGAAAAGAATTTGATGATATTCAATAAAAACCTTACCTTGCCCTATTTGATGAGGATGGGGGCGATAAGATGAAAGATGTAGAAGAGAGCGCTTTGCTATAGAAGAATCAACTTGAAGGAAGTTCAGAGATGACCATGAAAAAACAACTATAGAAAGAGAAAAAGATCAAAGCATTTGAATACAAAAAAAGAAAAATTAATCGTCACTTAAAAGAAAAGTTCAGAAAGAGTGATCATGATACAGATAACGTCATTATTGAGAGAACAATATGTTAAAGACTTTGCAAAAGAGCTCCAGATTAAGTTGATATAGAAGCAACAAATGAAGGAGCAACTCACTGGCTGATAAAAGATCCTTTTAGCAAATATCCTAACTTCGAAGATTGGCTTTACAAAGGGCTAGATTTTTAACTAGTGATGCTCTATATTATGTGGTTCTATCTTATTGACTCATCTTTAATGAGCCCAGTAATCTCAATATTTATTGTTTACCTAATTGAAAAGTGTTTTTAACAAATTCGATTTAAGTTGGGAGAGAGGAGCCTTATAAC
>JBEAUV010000293.1:0-3042 GCA_041161265.1 Bacteroidota bacterium
GGATATTATAACAATTCGTTTTTTGGAAAAACAAGAGCAAGTGTTGTGTCACAAGTTATATTAGATACTGTGAATCAAACTATTGGAACAAATCCTGTCGTTACAAAAGTAGAACTTTCATTGCCTTATTTCAGTCATATAGTTTCTACCGATGCGACAACTGGCGACAAGACCTATGAGTTAGATTCAGTTCATGGATTTGTAAAAGTGAATGATAAAAAGGTATTTAATAAAATTAAATTGAGCGTTTACGAATCTAATTATTACTTGAGAGATTATGATGCCTCTTTAGGATTTTTAGATGCTCAAAAGTATTATTCAGGTTCAACTTCCGATTTTGATGCTAACAAAAACCCAAATCGTTTGAATGACGATGCCGATTTAAGTCAAAACGATGAATTTTTATATAGTGCTGCTGAAATTAAAACCTACAAAATGGTTGACGGAGTTTCTACTGTAGACACAAGATCAGTTCCAGGAATGCGCTTGAAACTTAGAAATCAATTTTTTCAAGACAAATTATTTGGGCCTGGAGCAACAGGAAAATTCTTAAATAATAATATTTTTAAACAATATTTCAGAGGGTTGTATTTTAAAGCTGACAACGCTTCAAGTTCTGCAGAACAAGGAAGTATGGCGCTCCTAAACTTCAGATTAGGAAAGGTAATTGTAACGTATAATGTTACTGTTACGAGTTCAATAGGAGTTGTTTCTACAAAAGAAATGAAATTTGGAATTAGTTTGAGTGGAAATTCGGTTAATTTATTTGAAAATGATTACACGTCGCAATATACTTCTGGGCTTGCTTCCAATTCAAACGCAACTACAGGAGCTTACAATTTATATTCAAAAGGAGGCGAAGGGTCAATGACTATTATTAAGTTATTTGGTGATCAAGATGATAAAGCGGTAGATGCTAACGGCATGCTTGTCCCTGTCGCCGGCGGAAATGGGGTTTCTGACGAATTGGATTTATTTAGAAATCCTATCGATGGTAAAAAAGTCTTGGTCAACGAAGCGAATCTAACTTTTTATATTGACAAAACTAAAATGACAGGTGCCACTGAACCAAGCAGAGTTTATTTGTATGATTTGAATAATCATCGCCCGATTATTGATTATTATTTTGATAATACAGTGGCTTCAAATGTAAAAAACAATAAATATGTTCATGGAGGAATAATCGAAAAAGAAACATTGAGTACAATTGTTGACAAGCGCGGAATTAAATATAAAATTAGACTCACAAATCATTTGAGAAACCTAATTAGTAAAGATTCAACCAATGTTAGATTGGGTTTAGTTGTCACGGAATCAATAGCAATCGCATCCAATTCAAAACTAAAAAACGCTACTTCTGGATTAAATCCATTTAGTAAAGTTCCAACATGCTCGGTAATAAATCCGTTAGGGACAGTTTTATTTGGAAACAATATTTCAGCGAGCGATCCCAATTATGCGAACAGACTAAAATTGGAAATATATTATACTAAACCCAATTAAGATAAACCCGGAATTAAGAAACTAGCAAACCAAATAAAACAAACAAAGTATGTGCGGAATAGTAGGTTATATAGGATTTAGAGAAGCATATCCAATTGTAATTAAAGGTCTGAAAAGACTTGAATACAGAGGATATGACAGTGCAGGGATTATGCTTTTTGACGGAAAAGAACTTAAAGTTTCTAAAACTAAAGGTAAGGTTTCGGATTTAGAAGAAATGTCTTCTAAAGAAATGACCACCAACGGAACTATCGGAATTGGGCATACGCGTTGGGCAACTCATGGCGTTCCAAATGATGTGAATTCTCATCCACATGTTTCAAATTCTGGGAATCTAGTTATTATCCATAACGGAATTATTGAAAATTATGCGCCATTAAAGAAAGAATTAATCAATAGAGGTTATGTTTTTCATTCTGATACAGATACTGAGGTATTGGTAAATCTTATTGAAGATGTTCAGAAAAAAGACAATCTAAAATTAGGAAAAGCAGTACAAATTGCCTTAAACCAAGTCGTAGGAGCATACGCAATTTGCGTTTTTGACAAACAAAAACCCGATGAAATTGTTGTGGCTCGCTTAGGAAGTCCACTAGCAATTGGTGTGGGTGAAAATGAATATTTTATCGCTTCAGATGCTTCTCCATTTATAGAATATACTTCCAATGCTATTTATCTTGAAGATGAAGAAATGGCTGTTGTAAGGTTGAATAAACCTTTAAAAATTAGAAAAATAAAAGATGATTCATTAGTAGACCCTTATGTTCAGGAATTGCAAATGAATTTGGAGCAAATAGAAAAAGGGGGTTACGACCATTTTATGCTTAAAGAAATATTTGAGCAACCAAGCGTAATTAAAGATACTTATAGAGGAAGACTTCATGCCAGTAAAGGTTTGATTCTTATGGCTGGCGTTGAAGACAACTTAGAAAAGTTTTTAAATGCGGAGAGAATCCTTATCGTAGCTTGTGGAACTTCATGGCATGCAGGTTTAGTTGCAGAATATATTATCGAGGAGTTCACAAGAATCCCTGTAGAAGTTGAATATGCCTCAGAATTTAGATATAGAAACCCAATCATAAATAAAGGAGATATCGTAATTGCCATTTCACAATCTGGTGAAACTGCAGATACACTTGCCGCCATAAAATTAGCAAAAGAAAGAGGCGCTTTCGTGTTTGGAGTTTGTAATGTTGTTGGATCTTCAATATCTAGAGAAACTCATGCGGGTGCTTATACGCATGCTGGACCAGAAATTGGGGTGGCATCAACAAAAGCATTTACAACACAAATCACGGTGTTAACAATGATTGCATTGCGAATTGCGAAAGCGAAAGGGACAATGACAAATTCAGATTTTCATAGGTATTTACAAGAATTAGAGTTAATCCCAGAAAGAGTTTTAGAAGCCTTAGAAACTAACGATAAAGCAAAAGAAATTGCCGCAACTTTTAAAGACGCACCAAACTGCCTCTATCTCGGAAGAGGGTATAACTTTCCAGTTGCACTTGAAGGGGCTCTTAAATTAAAAGAAATTTC
>JBEAUV010000294.1:0-3022 GCA_041161265.1 Bacteroidota bacterium
TGCCTCCATAGTTTCACCCCCAATCGCAAGTTCCTCTGCAAGATCTTCAAAGCTAAATTCGGTCAAAAAATTAGGAATGAATTTGATCAAGTTTTAATTGTCCTTTAAAGATGCATTTTTTATCATTCTTACGTATCCTAATGTGTTACCAATTTGAGTAATTCTTTCTCTGATTAAATCAAGATAGTTTGTGTCGTCAACAAGTGCTTTAAGCACTTTAGCCAAGTCATATGCTCTGTTATAAGGATACATACCGTTCAATTTTTCTTTATCACGGTTGAATATTTTTGCTTCACGTTGAAGTAAATTTTTAATTTATTCGTCTAACAAAAACCTTTTACAGAAGTTTGATATTTATCTGCGAATGAATTTATATAGTTAGTTCATTACATTTGCCAGAATACCAACACCGTGCTTTCGAATATTGTAAACCATTTGTTGCACGCCAATAGTTTTTAACTGCTTAGTTTCTGTTGTTCTTTCGTGGAAGATTTGTGTATGTAGATTGTAATGATAATCTGTAATATATTTTTCCGTCTCTCTTAAGAGTACCATGATATCAACACCCTGCTCAATTTATTAAGGAGGGAAATGTGATCTTAAAACTTCAATATTAAGTTTATCAGCACAAAGAACTCTGATATGTTCATATGTTCGGTAGTCATGAGGCCAAAATGCATTCATTTCATAAAAAATTTAACTTAGGTAATCTCTAATTTCTCCTTTAATTGATATTTTCTTTTCAAACAAGTATAAATCATTCATTTAAGCCCATCTTTAAACATCAATTAATTTACTTTATAGGGGATTTGTTTACTTCATATTGGGAATCAAAACTTAGTGGATTTAAGATCTCAACTCTTCTTCCGTTTTTTGGCAAATTGGAAAAGTAACAGCTTTTGTAAACACTTCATAAACATCTTTTTTGTAATTATCGATTGCAACCTAGGGTGAATTTAGATGTCTAATGTTTGCAAGCATTTCTAAAGGATCTTGAAGAGCCATCAAATAATAATTCATTTGATTGAGCCTATATCTATCTGAAACAATATATCCAAGGAAAACTTCGTTAAGAATACGATGCCAATATATAAAGCGACAACGAGTGGCACGACGTACGTTCATTTCCCAATTACAAACGAGCGATAGGCGTTAGTTGAGCATCAGGATTTAGTCAACTTATTCCATTTTAAAAACTGAATTTTGACAAAGATTCAAACAATGACTCACAATAGTTTTGCGCAATGCATTGTAACCACCTTATTGACATTCTAAAATGGTTGTTACTAATGTGAGCATGCTTTGATAAATTATATCTTTTTTCTTCATTGCATATACATTTTGTACTCCCAACTCAATAATTTTGGCAATTTACTCACATGTGTATCTGTTAATAAGCACGACCCATTTATTAATAAGGAACTTTTTTGATTTGAACTCTACTTCAATTGCTTTCAACATTTCAATTGATTTGATTATAAATGGAAACATTTCCTTCCTCAAAGACTTTTGGTTTGTTTGGATTAACAACAAGTACGATTTCATGTTTCGTTTAATCTCTGTTGCAAGATTAATGCCAGTCCAAATCATTAAAGCTCTTACTTCCATAAAGCGTTTGTCACGCAGCATAGCATCTGAGTCTTTAAGCTAATCGCTATTCATCTGTGTAATCCAAAGAATAAGTCTGTTGTGATACTGCTAAACCTGTCCTGGGAAAAGTCCATCCTTTGATATTGCCTATTGCTGCAAGAAAATTCTAATGTCTGGAGGATCTACAGTTGTCTTTTTCTTTAGTGGGCATACTTTTGCAAGAAAATCTCCTGGTACGACATATAAATTATTATATACAACAAGGATTGGACATAATTTTTAGAGCGACCATATTTTTGTATAAATTTTGCTATCCTCAATTGCAAAGAGTTTACGATATACTGAGTAGTTGATCAATAAAACCATGTACTCAGTTTAGCTCTAGATAGCACCAGGTGAGTTGAGCTACTGCTCCACCAATTTTATTTTAGCTTCTATATATTCAAGATACTTCTCTTAAAATGTTTTGTTTTTGAATACAGTCTCACCCATGTCAACTCTGATTACTTCTCTAAGTCCTTCTAGATACTCCTCATACAGTTTACCACTCACAACACTCGTGTATACTCTTGAGCAAAAGCGCTGTATTTTTCGGAACACTTTACTTGTCATGTTGTAATATTCTAAGTTTGATTTAACTTTATCAAACATGGTCTGATATTATGCCCAATAATCATTAAATGCTGTGTTCTCATTTATAATTAAGTCAATTACATATAAGTTTGTAAGCATACTTCCTAAATTGTCAAAAATAGTAAAGTATGTAATTTTAGCAAATGAATCCTTAAACACTTAGAACTTTGCGTTGAATAAGCCGTTCATCTATAAGACTATGTTTTTCGTTATAGCAGTTAATTTACGAACAGTCTCTAGCAACGCCTGAAATACAGGTAGTTAACGACTCAATTCGATCTCCATGTTTCCAGCTGTTTCTTCTTAAGCTCTCTCATCTTCATACAAGCTGCCTGACTCTCCAAAGTAAATTAGAGGGTCAAAAAAGTTTTGCTCAATCTCATGCTTAATGTTAATTGATTCAATTTCTAAATAACAAAAGGTCGAAAGGATTTTGCTGATTGGAACTTAAGTATCTGGTTTAAGAATATCGAAAAGACCCAAAATATACTCTTAAACATCAACTCTAACTTCTAGTGGGACAAATGCTACATCCTTGATGCGCCAAAGATCTTTCATCTGCTCATTTGTGATTTATTCAAACTTTTGAACCTTGTTGAGGAAATCATTCATGCTGTTGACACCGTTGTCGAAGATCAACTCAGCGGGATCTTTTTGAGGAATATACAATTCTTTATCTCTTACTTCCGCCTTTCTTTCTTCTTCAGACGAATCACTCTCGGTATCATATTCTTTAAATATCCTAAACGATATGCCCATGAAAAACTTACATATTTACTTATTTAATATTATTTATCAC
>JBEAUV010000295.1:0-3014 GCA_041161265.1 Bacteroidota bacterium
CACATTAGGTAAAGCTGAACCAAAACAATTGAATTACGCGATGAGTAATACATTTGGATTTGGTGGACACATTGCGAGCATCATTTTTAAGAAATTTGAAGGATAGTACTTTACCTTTTCGTAAATTGTAACGTTATTATTCAAACTGATTCAATGAACCGTATTTTTTGGCTTTTTTTATTATGCACTAATTTAGCACAAGCACAACAATTCTCACGGTCTGAATTACCCACTTCCTTATCTGTCCCTTGGGAAATAACTTATGGTCCAGATATTTTTTTATGGGTAAGTGAAGCAGGAGGTATAGTTTCAAGAATAGATCCTCAAAATGGATCCAAAACAATCGTTTATACTGCACCCGATTATTTCGGCGGTTCGCTTTTAGAACAATCCCCCCTTTGTTTCAATCCAACTATAGGCGCAGGCACATTGGGTTTAACCTTGCATCCAGACTTCTTGAATCCTGATAGTTCTTTTATATACTTTGTCTATTCCTATAATAATGGTAGTATTCCCGCACCTTCAACTAATTTCAAAATCAAAAGATTAACCTGGGAACCAACTACAAATACAGTGATTAATTCAATTGATTTAGTTGATTCAATTTCCACGGGCTACGACCATTTGGGAGGCAGATTACTTTCTGTCAAACAAAATGGAATTTCCTATCTTTTCTTAACGATTGGAGATCATGGAACATCAGAAGACAGCAGTCCAACTTGCTATGTCCCCCAATCAACTAATCCAAATAATTATGCTCAAGATCCAAGCACACAAAATGGTAAAATTCATCGGTTCAATATGGATGGAAGTATTCCAATTGACAATCCTATTCCAGGTAATTCATTTTATACAAGAGGACACAGAAATCCGCAAGGTTTAATCTATAATGCTTCATTAGATATTCTTTATGATTTAGAACATGGAGATAGAACCGATGATGAAATCAATGTTTTGTATAAAGGAATGAATTATGGATGGAAAAATGTTCGGGGTTTTCATTCCGATAACAATTATCCTGGTGAATCAGCCTATATTGCATCTTATGTTCCAGATATGAACATTCCAAATGATTCTTTGGTTCAACCATTGTATTCCTTTTGCGCTTCACTTCCAGATGTGTCTAACAACTATTTAGATTGGTGCACCGTTGCCCCTTCTGATGGGATACATTATGAAAGTACTTCTATTCCAGAATGGACAAACAGTTTGTTGGTCACAACTCTTAAAAATGGTGGTTCCACGGACGCAGAAGTTTATCAATTTAAATTGGAAGCGAATGGCGCTTTAACTCCTTCAACGGCTAGTAATCCCAATCCAAAAAGATTTTTTGGTGAAGATCAGGCGTTAAATGGCCGTTTGAGAGATATTGCTGTTTCTCCTAATGGAAAGAAAATTTACCTCATCAATAATTTTGGAACAGCGACGGATAAAATTACAGTCTATGAATATATTGAAATAGATTCTACTCATGGAGAACAACTTTGGTTGTACCCAAATCCTTCGTCAGATCTATTAACAATTCAATTTGCGGACAATCTTGAAGTTGAAGAAATTCAGGTTTTCAACACACAAGGACAATTGGTATATACCAGTACTTTAAATTTTTCCACTATCAATACAAGTACTTTTTCAAGTGGAGTTTATTTTGTTAAGTTAGTGACATCTTCCTCAAAAATTATTCGAAAGTATTTGAAGGAATAATTTACATTTTTGAGTTAGCATAATGATTCTGTTACAATTGAATTTTATCATTATTATTGTGAATTCGAATCTTAATATTTTTTAAGCGCCAATTATGTCAACTAAAATAACCGTAAGTGCACTTGTAAACGCACCAATAGAAACAGTTTGGGAATGTTGGACCAATCCTGAGCATATTAAAAAATGGAACTTTGCTTCAGACGATTGGCATTGTCCATTTGCCGAAAACGATTTGAGAATTGGTGGTAAAAATCACACTAGAATGGAAGCGAAAGATGGAAGTTTTGGCTTTGATTTCATTCTAATCTATGACCAAATAGACGAGCACCGTGAAATTTCTTATACGATGGAAGATGGGAGAAAGTCAACAACTCTTTTTGAGAGTGATGGAGATAAAACAAAAGTCACAACAACTTTTGATGCAGAAAATGAAAATCCTCCTGAAATGCAACAATTTGGCTGGCAATCAATTTTGAATAACTTTAAAAAGCACGCTGAAAGCATTTAAAAAATGTTGAAAATTAGAAATGGAATCAGCAAAAAAAAATAAAGAAGTTACCCAGTTTTTAGATAACCAAAATCACCCATTTAGAGGTGAAATAGAGGTATTACGGCTATTAATTTTAAATACTAATTTAGAACTTACAGAAAATATAAAGTGGAATGGCCCAAATTATTGTTTTGCTGAACAAGACAGAATAACGATTAAAATTCAACCACCCAAAAATCTTCAAATCATTTTTCATTGTGGAGCAAAAGTCAAAGAACAACCGAAAGGAAAACTTATAAAAAATGACTTTGGATTATTGATTTGGAAAGAAAACAATAGAGCAGTTGCAACTTTCAATTCGATGCAAGAAATCGAACAAAATGCGGTTCAACTTCCCTCCATTGTCAAAGAATGGATTGAATCATCAAGATAAAAATAAATAATTCTTTGCAATGAATTACACCTTTAGTAAAGCAACGATAACTGAAATTGCTTCAATTTGGGAGATATTACAAGACGCCATTTTACGCCGAAAAAAAGACGGTAGCAATCAATGGCAAGATGGATATCCAAATCCAGAATCAATAAACAATGATATTGTCAAGGGAGTTGGTTTTGTTTTAAGAGAAAATGAAAAAATCATTGGATATTGTGCCATCCTAATCAATGACGAACCTGAATATGCAAACATCGATGGAAACTGGCTTACAAATGGTGATTTTGTTGTTTTTCACAGAGTAGCAATTGCAGAGACTCACTTAGGGAAAGGATTTGCCAAAGTGCTTTTTTCCTTCATTGAAGAATTTGCAAAAGACAACAA
>JBEAUV010000296.1:0-3013 GCA_041161265.1 Bacteroidota bacterium
TGTAGTTATTGGCGACCCAATCTGGGTAGAGATTACTTTAACTGGAAGTATCTTTACTAATAATAAGATACCAATTTTCTATTATCTTGATTTGATTTACAAAGGATAATCAGATGACTCTCTGCCTTCAAATATTCCACAGCCTATAAGCATTGAGACTGATTTCTAATGGAACATAAATAAACAAGATCTATTTGAAAAATATGGCAATTTCACTTGTTTGTTTTAAGTAGGAGATGAGTAAGTTACAACTCCAGGCAGAATGGAAACTATGCCATTTGGTGCAGCTTATGATTCTTCAGCAGCTTAACCAACTAATATTGGTTGTTCAACACCTCAATTGCATAATAGTGGTAAAGGTTAGTTGTTAATAACACCAAATGGCCAGGATTTCACTGATGTTGGTCAGAAATAAGTTTAGAATTCACCACTGCAAATTGCATTTAATACTCCTCTTGATTTGTTTAGAATTCTTCCATAATGTGGTCCAATGGAAACTTCAACGACTAAAGTAAAACTTTTTGGTAGTGGATTAGCGCAACCCAAAGATGACACATTTGTAAAGTTTGGTGTATATTCAACAAACTAAATTCAAAAATCTGCAATTTAACAACTTGCTTGGAACCAACAAAATTGGCTTGACCCATAACTTTTAACTTAAGGAGACCTCAAGGAGTTTAAACATATTGATTATCCACTTAATAATGGTGATTCTGTAAGCTCTTATGTAGTATAAGTACCTCAGCCATCCACACAAAGATTAGGAGGTCCAGTTTATGTTGATGTAGGTTAACATTTAACTCTTCAACAGCTAGATCAAAATGGTTAAAACAAAACAGTATCTAATTACTATTATGCCAATGCTATGGTAGAATATTATTACTATAAATCTCCTATTGTTGCAAAAATTGAACCAAGAGCTGGTCTTGCCACTGGTGGAACTCCAATTGAGATTTCAGGTGCATGGTTCGACTTTAAAGTAGAATATGGTCTTGTACCACACTGCATGATTGGCGATAAAATTATACGAGGTTAATTTGTTTCAACTGTACGAATTATATGCTTGACACCACCTAGTAATATCCTAAATCAATAGTTGCCAATTAAAGTTTCTTTAAATGGATTTGATTGGGTGGATAGTTAACAATTTTATAGCTATTATGTCACACCTACAATTGATTCTATTTTCCCCAAGTATGGTCAAATGAATGGAGGAACTGAAGTCTTCATAGTTGGAAATAATTTTAGCAATGCTACTGAACAGGAAAGTACAAAATGCCGATGGACACTTATTGATAACATGAGTGGTATTAAACGTGATAGAGTTATTTAATTTACTCCTGCTTATTACATGAATTCAACAAATATGATGTGTATCACTCCAAGTAGCTTCATTGGAGGCGACCGTGCTTTCATTCAAATAACTTTCAATGATAAAGATTTTTCGACCGAAGATAATCTAATTTTCTAATTCTACTCTATGTATGGATCCTTCCCTAAGAGTGGACCAGCAAACGCAAAGAACGAGTTTATTTTAGTTAAAGGTGCTGGCTTCAAACCAACAGCAACAATCTATTGCTGGCTCAATAAAACTGAAAAAATGTAAGCAGTTGAAGTCACTGATACTTTAATTAAGTGTCCTATGGTCTGGCCGTCAAAAGATTTATCAATAACTGGTGCAGTTCGATTTGGTATCTCAATGGAGGGTAGTTGGACTGATTTTGGTGACTTTTTTTACTATAACTAAATCTCTCTTGATGATGTTTATCCACGTTATGGCCCAAATGAAGGTCACGGAATAATTTATCTTACAGGAGCAAGATTCAGAGATGACTTTGCTAACTCAGAACTTGGTTGTAAAATTGGAGAAAATATTGGAAAGGGTCAAATAATGAACTCCACAACAATAATGTGCGTTGTTGAAAAAATGGATTTAGTAAATGAAGGAGAATCTCTTCCTGTAATGGTTGCTTTAAACAGTTATTCATGGGTTGGGGAGACCTCTAGATCAAGCATGAGAATGTTAAGTGGCGATCCTCTTGGTTATGTTCCATATGGGATTGATTCTTACTTCCCTGAGTCTGGAATTATCGAAGGATTTACCGATCTTTTTGTTTCAGGAAAAGGATTTTAAAAGAATATCGCCGATTTCGCTAAATGTAGATTTGGTACTGATTCTGATTATCACATAGTCGATGCTGAAGTTCTTGATTACACAAAACTTGTGTGCCGTTCTCCTCCTGCTTCATTCAAATATATTGATACGGACTCAATTGATACCGTTTCAGTTCCATTTAGTATTTCATTTAATCAAGCGGAATATCGACCATGGACATAAGATCTCCACAGATTCAGATTCTACAAACAGCCATTTATAAGCTATGCAATTCCAGACGAGTTAGACATTAGAAAAAAAGCAGAGATCTTTGTGTTTGCGGCAGATGGCAGCTCATTCTTCCAGCGTAAGTTATTTGTTTATAATTTCTATAGCGGTTCCAACGAGCAAAATGGGTATCATTGATTATCATGGAACTGGAGGAGTTTCTTGCTCATTTTAAGAATTCGGTACAAGTATGGGAATGTATTTAAATTAAACAACTGTTTTATGCTTGTCACCTCATATTATGGGCACATCTGATGATTACACCAGTAAAACTATTGGTGTTGCAGTTGCGTTCAATGGTTAAGATTTCTTGGAGGAAAAGAGTGAAGCTACAGTGACATTTAACGGCACAGGGTAAAGTAATTTACTTTTCAATTTCGTTTTCACAGCGATTCTAATTGCAGTGCTTTTGATTTCTATTTTCCTTTGTCTTGCAGCATTTATGCAGAAACCCACAGAAATAGAAGAAAGAGCTAATATTTAGCTAAGAAACAGCAATAGAGACTTAATACACGGAAATTCATATTCATTGTAAGGTAAAAGTAGATAAAGTGCTAGCAGAGCTGGTAATAGATCAAACTAACTATGATTAAACTGCTGTAAATTACATATATTATCAATTTTCTATTC